>DWVZ01000221.1 GCA_019119975.1 Candidatus Blautia merdavium
ATACGCAAGTGTAAAAATCCTACGGAAATCTCCGATACAATGTTTAATGAACTTGTTGATAAGATAGTGGTTCAGCGGTTGCCTGCGGCATGTTTATTCTGATCACAGCTCTGTCTCTGATCACCATGAGGCTGATCAACAGAGAGAAGGAGGACTAGAAATGGAAGAACGATATAAAAAAACAAAAGCAAAAAGTACCCTCAGCTGGACCATTGCCCTGATACTGGCAGCGGCAGCGCTGGTGGTGGCAGTTCTGCCCTTTATCTTTATGGTTCTCAACTCCTTTAAAAATAAGTTTGAGATGCTGACGAAAGGGGTATTTGCCCTTCCGCAGAAGCTGGATCTCTCCAATTACCAGGAGGTGCTGTCAGGAGGATTTTTCCGCTATTTCTTTAATAGTGTACTGCTGCTGATCGTTGTTCTGGCGCTGATCCTGTTTATCTCCGCATGCGCGGCTTATCCTCTGGCGAGATTTAAGTTTAAGCTGAACGGATTTGTCTATGCGGTGATCGTGGCATGTATGGCGATTCCTATTCATATTACGCTGATACCGGTTTTCCAGATGACCAAGTCTCTGGGAATGTATGATTCCATCTGGGCTTTGGTGGGACCTGACGTTGCGTTTGCGCTGCCGATCTCCGTATTTATCCTGACCAGCTTTATGAAGGGAATCCCCAAAGAAATCGAGGAGTCGGCAGAGATTGACGGCTGCAATAAATATTATATGTTTTTCAGCATGATACTGCCGTTGGCAAAACCGGGGCTTTCCACTCTGGCGATCTATAACGGTGTCAATGTATGGAATGAATTTAGTTTTGCTTATACACTGACCCAGTCTGCCCAGAACAGGACACTTCCGCTGGCAGTGTGGGATTTTCAGGGGCAGTATTCCATGAATACTCCCATGATCATGGCTGTTTTAACTCTGACAGTTCTGCCTATGATTCTTCTGTTTATTGTTGCTCAGGATAAATTAGTAAAAGGTATGACAGCAGGTGCGGTAAAAGGCTGATTCCTCCAATGTTGAAAATTGTATGAAAACATGATAAGATATCTGAGAATAATAGAAAAATAGAGGAAAGAAAGGGGCAGGTGTTTTCTGATATACTGCCTCTTTTTTACTATTGGCAGAGGGAGAGCAATGAAAAGAACAGAAGATATCAAATTCAGGGAGAAATGGGAAAAGGTCTGGAGCGTTGAGAAAAAAATACAGTTTGTTATTCTGGTGATCATTATGGGGATGACTGTGATCGCGATTTCTGTTTCTGCGTATTTTTTCGTTCACGCCATTAACAGACAGAATCAGCAGCATACCACGGAGCAGCTGGCTATGATGACAGCGGAATGTGATGCCAACCTGCAGCAGTATAAATCGGTCATGCTTTCTATGGTAATGGACGAATCGGTACAGGAATACTGCCGTACAGAGGACAGTACCCGGGCAAATATCCTGGCAGGAAGCGTATATGATATGCTTCTGAATATGCTGAACATTCAATCCAATGCAAACTTTGCCGCAGTGGTAAATTTTGAACACAATCGGTATGTATATAATGGAAATCTGAATCTTGCGGAGAGTAATTTTGAGAACATTTATCTGGACGATTATAAGAAGAACAGCCAGATTCAGGGAGAAGACAATGTGGTGTTCAGTTTTTCCAATAATTATTACCGTGGCGAACGGTATACGCTGACGGTGTACTTTCCGGTTTATTCCGTAACCCAGGTGGGGAAAAAGTACGGTATGCTGATTTTGAATCTGGACGACAATCTTTTACTGCAGCTTCAGAGCAAGAGAACTCTGCCTTATTCTAAAATGTATCTTATGGATAAAGAAGGGAATGTGGTTTCTGGAAAGAGCTTTAACGAGACGGATGAAGAGAGCAGTTACTCAGATATGCTGCTTGGGGATTCCGGACATGTTATGAAGGACGGAAAGCTTTTCTACTATCAGAAAGTGGGGGACTGGGACTATTTTCTTGTAGACGAAATCCCGGTGGATTATCTTTATAAAGACTGGGTGGGGATTGTGGGAATCCTTCTGGTAAGTATGCTGGTGATCATGCTGGCGGCGCTTACTGTATCCAGAAAGCTGATCGCACGGCTTTATGCGCCTATGAACAAAGTGATACGCAAGATGAATGATGTATCCCAGGGAAATCTGGGAACCAGGATTCATGACGGCGATATGGACAGCGACAGCCAGAAGCTGGCGTACGGATTTAACCGCATGATGGATGAAATCGACCTATTGATGCAGCAGAACAGGGAAGAGCAGGAGCAGATGAACCAGATCAAGCTGAACAGCCTGCAGTCCCAGATACAGCCTCATTTTCTCTATAATACACTGGAATGCATTCACTGGCAGGCAGCTTCGGAAGGAAAGGGAGAGATTTCTACCATGGTGAAAGCCCTGGCGCAGTATTATCGGATCTGCCTGAGCGGCGGAGATGATATGATTCCTCTGGAAAGGGAACTGGAACATGTGAAAAACTATCTGATCATCCAGAATATGCGGTACGGAGATATCATTGAACTGGAGGTGGACATCCCGGAAAAATACAGACAGATCAAGCTTCCTAAAATCACTCTGCAGCCTCTGGTAGAAAACTCGATCTATCATGGGATCAAGCTGAAGGAAGGCAGGAGAGGAAAAATCAGGATTTATACAGAGACAGAAGATGATGCCTTCTGCATCGTGGTATGGGACAATGGAGAGGGGATGACCCTGGAGCAGATCGCATACTTGAATCAGCAGATCCAGATTTTTGATAAGAATATCGGTTATGGAATCAATAATGTCAATAAAAGAATCGAGTTGATCTTTGGAGAAGGATTCGGACTTCGATACTATAAAAATCCGGAAGCGGGCGTCAGCGTGAAAATACGCCTTCCGGAAAGGGAAGAGGAATAAATATGTTTAAGATACTTATTGTAGACGACGAGCGGATGATACGGACAGGAATTGAAAAAACCATCCCGTGGCGCAGCCTGAAAATTGATACTGTTTATACCGCAGCATCGGCAGGACAGGCGATGGAGATGATCGAGAAGTATCAGCCGGACCTTATGATCACAGATATCCAAATGGCTCAGATGAGCGGTCTGGAACTGGTAAAGACCATAAAAGAGCAGGCAAAGGATATGCGGATCATAATCCTGACCGGGTACGATAAGTTTGAATACGCAAGAGAAGCCCTTCAGCTTCAGGTCCATGACTTTTTGCTGAAGCCCATTGATGAGGAAGAGCTGACCAGGAGCATTGGAGAACAAATCCAGCAGCTGGAACAAATCAGGCAGCGGCAGTGGGAGCTTTCCCGCAGGCAGAGGACCAAAGGAGTGGCGCAGCAGAAACATCTGGAAGCGGTTTTGAAGGACTATCTTCACAGTAATCCGGTGTCACAGGAAAGGGAAGAGAAATTCTACCAAGAGTTTCAGTTTGCTCAAGATCAGGAAATGCGTCTGGGAATTATCCTTCCGGATCAGGGAGGCATGAAGGATGAAGATGAGGGCGAGTTCTATATGCAGACCATCTCTCAGATCTGCATGAACCTGATCGACGAACAGGGCAGGGGGATTACCTTTACCCAGGAAGAAGAAGGCGTACTGATCGTATTTTTTTCCGGTACATCACAGGATACCGGTGAGGATGCCAAGGAAAATGCAGAACAGCTGCTGGACATTCTGGAGAATGAATGCGACAGAAAACCGAAGCTTATCCTGGGCGGACAGGTCAGAGGATTTAAAAATCTGGGGATTTCCTATAACGATGCGATTCATGTGCTGAACAGCGAAAGGAAAGGCTTTGAAGACATTTTCTACAGCCAGACGGAAAGTAAGAAGAACGATATTTTCCAGGATATTTTCCGGGAATTTAAGCAGGCAATGACAGAGAATTATGCAGATATTGACGCTGTCATACATATTCTAAACCGGTTCCAGACAGCGGCGCAGTCTTATAATCTGGGACGAAAATATGTGGCGAACTGTTACTTTGAGCTGGCTTCCACGATCTATTTTACCTTTATAAGTGAGACGGGAAATGTACCGGAGGAAAGCCTCAATTCTTTTTCCCAGTCTTTGGTGGGAATTGATAAAGACAAAGCAAAGGAAGTAACGGAAATGTTTCTCTGGAAGCTTCTGGCAAAGGAAGAGGGCGATGAACATGAGATCATACGCAAGGTGAAAAACAGGATTCACGAAGACCTGACCCGTGAGCTTACGGTCGCCAATCTGGCAGCGGAATTGTATGTATCTCCCAACTATCTTTCCAGATTGTTTAAGAAAATGACCGGAGAAGGCTGCAATGAATATATTGTCAGAAAGCGGATAGAAAAAGCCAAGTCTCTTCTGGAGACAACTACATTGAAGACCGGGGAGATTGCGTTGATGGTAGGGTATCACGACATGAACTATTTTTCTCTGGCATTTAAGAAACATACAGGATATTCTCCCACAAAATACAGAAATCTCATGCAGAAATAGCGAGGAGGGACAGGCGTGAAAAAAAGAAAAATGTTTACAGGGATTGGAGCTGTTCTGCTGGGCGTGGGACTGCTTCTGGGCGGCTGCGGCGAAGAACCAAAAGAGACAGATACAGTCAAAACAGCAGAAGATACAGCGGCGGAAGAAGCAGATACAGAAGAAACAGATGCACAAAAAGCAGAGACACAAGAAACAGCGGCACAAGAGCAGCAGGAAACAGCCGCCTATGACAGAGAAAACAGCAGCCTGCCCCAATGGCAGGAACAGCTGCAGGCAGAGAAAACACAGGAGATAGCGTCAGCCGCTGTCCGGGGAATGCAGATCGTAAAGGACAATGAGACGATCCTGGCAGTATCTTATGAGCCCAGGACCTATAAGAATTCCTATGACTGCTGGGCGCTGTCAATACCCTATGAATCCTGGGTTTCTGTGGATACGGAAGGGATGTATGAGTGCTTTTCTTATCTGGAACAAATGGATTTGAAGCAGGTGCAGGTATCACAGGAAGAGGCAGGCACAGGAGAAAGCAGGACCTCTGTCTTTGTGGCATATTTCAGCGGACAGGAAGAAGGCAGCGCAGGACAGGCACAGCCGGACGCCGGCATCACATACAGGATCGGGAACCAGGACAGCTCAGGCAGATATTATATCGAAACCAGCGCGCAGGATGGGATCTGGACGGCAGATCCGGCGGCTGTGGAGGGGCTTCTGGCTGCGGATCCATATGACTGCATCCTGAAAGTTGCCAATGTGGTCAGCATCGAGACGGTTTCCTCTGTGGACATGGAAATAGAAGGCAAAACCTATACCATGGATCTGTCAGAACAGGGCAGTTATAAACTCAGCGGCAAAGAGGCAGAGCAGCAGGAGGTCTATAACCTGTATACTAGTCTGATGAGTATTTTTGTTGAAAAAGAAATCGAAGGGGAACAGCATGATTCAGATCCAATGCTGAGGATCACCTTCCACCGAAACACGGAGGAGGCGCCTGAGATTGTGGAGACTTTTTACAGCTGCGGAAAAGAGTATGCGGCTGTCAATATAAATGGGACGGAGTTTTTCCTGGCAGACCGGGAAGCGGTGGAAGAATTGATCGGGACTATTAAAAAAACATTCTGAAAAGAAGAATCAGTGCCTGTGATGAAATGGCATAGGGCAAAAGATTTTTCCATAGAAAATAAGCGGAAAAGGAGAAAAAGCTATGAAAATCTATGTAAACGCAAATGCAAAACGACAGGGTGACGGAAGTGAAGCAAGACCTTTTAAACACATGAATGACGCGGCAAAAATTGCAATGCCGGGAGATGAAGTCCTGGTGGCTCCGGGGATTTACCGGGAGTATGTCAATCCCATTCACGCAGGACGGGAGGATGCCCGTATCGTGTACCGTTCGGTGGAGCCTCTGGGGGCTGTGATCACCGGAGCGGAGGAAGCCAGGGACTGGAAACCTTATCAGGGAACCACCTGGGTGCTGCGGGTGCAGAACAGCGTGTTCGGAAATTATAATCCATATATTGAGATTGTGGAGGGGGACTGGTACTTTTCTCCCAAGGACCCGGAGACAGGGAAATTCATGGATATGCACAGGGGCGCGGTGTATCTGAATGACCGGATGCTCTATGAGGCAACCACGCTGGAGGAATGCTTAAAGGGGGAAGTGTTCCCGGATTCCTGGGAACCGGAATATTCTGTTTATAAATGGTATACAGAGCAGGATGGAGAAGAAACCGTGATCTATGCCAACTTCCAGGCAAAGAATCCCAATGAGGAAAAGGTGGAGATCAATGTGCGCCGCAACTGCTTTATGCCGGATAAAAAAGGGGTAGGATACATCACCTTGAGCGGCTTTAACGTGAATAAAGCGGCTACCAACTGGGCGCCTCCGGCAGCCTATCAGGACGGCATGATCGGAGCTCACTGGAGCAAGGGATGGATCATCGAAGACTGCGATATTTCCAACAGCAAATGCTGCGGAATCTCTCTGGGAAATTATCATCAGACAGAGAAAGAAAACGATAATTATTTCACCCATAAACATGTAAAAAGCCCCACGCAGATGGAGCGCGACGCCGTGTGCATTGCCCAGTATGACGGGTGGACCAAGGAGACGGTAGGCTCTCACATTGTACGCCGCTGCCATATCCATGACTGCGGTCAGACCGGTATCGTGGGACGTATGGGATGTGTTTTTTCCATTATTGAGGATAACCATATCCACCACATTAATAATATGCAGCAGCTTACCGGCGCTGAGGTGGCAGGCATTAAACTGCATGCTGCCATTGATGTGATCTTCCGCAGAAACCATATCCATCACTGCACCATGGGAATCTGGACAGACTGGCAGGCACAGGGAACCAGGATCACACAGAATCTGCTTCACGATAACTTTCTGCCGGACTTCCTTCCTATGAAGGAGAATGGCATGGGATACGGCATGGATCTCTTCATCGAGGTAGGACACGGTCCCATTCTGGTGGATAATAACCTTCTTCTTTCCAGAACGGCAGTGCGCTGGGCGACACAGGGCGTTGCGCTGGTACACAATCTGATCCTGGGCTCCTTCACTGCAGTGGGCGGCGGAACCGATATGACTGCAAACGGCAAAAACCAGCCCAGATATACACCGTATCATATCCAGCATCGGACAGAAGTAGCAGGATTTATGAGTATCCTCCATGGAGACAACCGGATTTACAACAATATCTTTGTGCAGAAATGGGAACCGCAGGAGCGGATACCGGAAGGCGTGCAGCTGGATTCGCTGGAGCAGCTGGAAGTGGGAAGCTTTATCTTTGATGAATATCCGGAATATGAGGAATGGATCGCCAAATTTAAACTGGGCGAGAGAGCAGATATGAATACCATGCATGAACTGATGCATGCCCATTTTGACGCGCTTCCTGTCTGGATCAACGGCAATGCCTATTTCAATGGGGCGAAGCCCTGGAAGAAAGAGAAAAACGCTCTGGTGGATGCGGAACATCCGGTTTTCGTGGAACTGCTGGAAGAAAATGGAAAGTACAAGGTAAAGACGAATGTGTATGAATTCCTGGGAGATTTTAAAGATGGCATTATCAACAGTGATGTTCTGGGAAAGGCTTTTGAACCGGAGGAGCGCTATGAAAATCCGGATGGAAGCGATATTATCCTGAACGAAGATTACTTCGGAAACCACAGAGGACTGTGGGCGATTCCGGGTCCGGTTGCGGAAAAGGAAGAGTTGGAGGAGGCTGTGTGGGAGTGAAAAGACAGGAATAAAAGACCGGTTTCAGAGAGGTTTTTTACTGCGGATCCCACTTCCACTCCGCACACATTTCGATAAAATCCATCATCCGGTTCGTAAGAAATTTATTCTGATGATGAAGAATATGGAAAGCCCATTCAAGCTGTGTGTTCTCCACGCGAAAGCTGGAAATACTGCCTTTTTCCAGCGGCTGGCGGCACAGTTTGGGAGACAGCGCTGCCAGCCCAAGACCGCTGGCGGCAGCGTTTAAAAGAGAGTGAGAACTGGGGCTTTCCCACACTACATTGACACTTATTTTTTCTAATTGAAAGAATTCCTCCAGGAGTTTTCTCTCGGAGGAATTTTTTTCTTTCATGAGAAAATCCTGGTGATTCAGCTGTGATTTCTCTATGATCTGCCCGGCAAAAGGATGATCCGGAGGACAGACAAAGACCAGAGAATCGGAATAAAATTTCTGAAAAACAATGGATTTATTGGAAGGAAGACCCTCGATCAGAGCAATATCCAGATGATTTTCCAGGAGGAGTTCTTCCAGAGAAGGAGTATTGTCAATGGTTACCTGAAGACAGACTCCGGGATGGGAGGATTTAAATTCCTGGATCAGATGGGGAAGGAAATAAGTACCGATGGTGACGCTGCTGCCCACCTTCAGGGTACCCACAGAATCCCAGTTTTTGATCTCGTTTTCCATTTCATCAAAGAGGGCAGAGACCTGCCGGGCATAGGAGAGAAAATGCTTTCCCGCTTCTGTTATGAAAAGGCGGTTGGAGATCCTGTCAAACAATTTCTGACCGTAATAATCCTCCATTTCAGCGATGGCAAAGCTCACCGCAGGCTGTGCCATAAACAGCTTTCTGGCAGCGGCGGTCATACTGCCGGTATCACATACAGCTATAAAAATTTTCACATGCTTCATAGTCATTTCCCCAACCTCCTTCTATCATTTCTAGTGTGTGTCGTTATGTTCCAGTATAAACAAAAGGCAGTTTTTTGTCACTATTTCAGAGTATAAGAAATTCATATCCTAAGTATATTAATTCATTATTATGCAGTGGTGATGAAATGAATTATTATAAAGCTGACAGAAAAAAATTAGTACGGCATCGGATAAGAGCAGCCGGGAAGGAGGCAGAAGATAGATGGAGGTTTGGAAGAAAGCTCTGGAATACGAAGACTACATGATCCGGCAGAGGCGTTTCTTTCACAGAATACCAGAACCGGCGTGGGAGGAAGTCAAGACCACAGTGGCAATTCAAAGAGAACTGGAAAAGATGGGACTGCACCCTGTACGGTTTGACGGCATTTCCGGAGTCTGCGCCGAGATACGGGGGACGGGGGAAGCAAAACAGGACAGAACACTGCTGCTGAGAGCAGATATAGACGGAGTGGAGATGCAGGAGGAAACAGGGCTTCCTTTTGCCAGTGAAAATCCCGGTTATATGCACGCCACAGGCAGGGACTGCCACATTGCCATGCTTTTAGGCGCCGCGAGAATCCTTAGCGACATGAAAAAAGACTGGGGCGGGAGAGTCAGGATCCTGTTCCAGGCAGCAGAGGAATCGGCACAGGGAGCCCCGGAGTATATCAAAAGAGGAATCCTGGAAGGGGTCAATGCTGTTTACGCGGCGCATATGTACGGCAGGCTGCCTGCCCCTCAGATTGATATCAGCTATGGATATCGTATGGCAGGGGCGGATAAGTTTGACATCGAGATACAGGGCGTCTCTTCTCATGGAAGCCTGCCCCATCTGGGAAAAGATGCTATTGCGGCTGCCGCTCAAGTGATACAGGCGATACAGAATTATGTGGCTCGGGAAAATAACCCGCTGGAACCCCTGGTAGTTTCCATCGGAACAATAAAGGGAGGACACCAGAGAAATACTCTTGCAGATTTGGTAAAAATGGAGGGAACCGTGCGGATCCATGATCCGGCAGCCAGGAAAAGGACAGAAGAAAATTTGCGAAGAGTGATCACGGCAGCAGCAGGGATTCTGGGATGCACGGCAAACATGCATTATCAGTACATGCTTCCGCCGCTGACAAATGACCAGAAGCTGGCTTCCATAGCCTTAAAGGCAGCGGAGAAGCTTTTCGGGGAGGCGTGTATCACACATCTTCCGGCGGTCATGGCAAGTGAGGATTTTGCTTTTTATTCAGAGAATATCCCTGGTATTTACATTAATATCGGGTGCGCTGCGCCGGGAAAGGAAAATGGGAACCATAACTATTCTTCCCATTTTCAGGTGGAAGAGAAGGTATTGAAAAATGGCGCGGCGCTGTGTGCGCAGTTTGTCATGGACTATCTGTCAAAGGAGGAAACAGAAGATGGAAAGATATCTGAAGTATTATCATGAAGTGCAGATCATGCGAAACGGAATGGAACAGGTGAAGTCCACCAATGGTTCTGTTTCCGTGACGCCGGAGAAAGCTTTCGCTGGGGAGGAAATAACGGTTCGGGTAACTTATACGGTGGGTGAGGAGCCCATCTACATAGGGGGTGTTCTCCGGTTTACCATACCCTTTGGCTTTACGAAACCTCAGATTGCCATGCCCATTTTTCCGGGCTATACCACAGCCTGCACCAGCAGAAAGAATGCGGTTACAGAGACATTCATAGTGGAAAATGACTGGTGGAAACGGGGACCGGACAGGACCAAGACGGAGAATGTCTGTGAACATGTGGGGACGCATATCTGGGTGAGGATCCTGGGACATGCGCTGGAAAAAGGGGACACCGTTACTTTGACTTACGGGGATATTTCTTATCACAGGCAGGCAGCAGGAAGGGTGTGCCGGACTTCAGGACCGGTACAGTTTGATGTGGCGACAGACCAGAGAGGAATGCTGGAGGCGCCCTACAGCGGCTATTATCTGACCGCAGATCCTCCGATTATGGAGGTTTCTCCACTGAAAGCAGAGGGGATGGAGGTCATCCTGCCTTCCGATGCCGGGGCTGGAGAGAAAGTTCAGGCAACGGTCTTTCTCATCGATCAGTATCATAATCTGGCGGAGGATTATACAGGAAAGCTGCAGTGCACGCTGAACGAAAAAGTTGTGTATGAAGGTGATTTTCAGGAGGCAGACTGCGGAGTGAAGCGCTTTTCCTTCTGCATGGAGGAGCCGGGGACTTTCTGGCTTGAGGCGCAGACAGAGGAGGGGATCAAGGGCAGGAGCAATCCCTGCATCTGCCGGGAAAAAAGTGTGGAACAGAAGCACTTCTGGGGAGACCTGCATGGTCATACCGGAATCCAGTGGGGCAGAGGAAGCGGCAGATCGTATTATGAGTTTGCAAGTAAAGTAGCCAGTGTAGATTTCTGCGCGCTGACAGACCCGGACGCGGGAAGGTATACCAATAACAATGAAACTGCCTACCATTCTCTAAGCTGCTATATGTCCGAGGAGCAGTGGAAGGAAATCCAGGAGGTGAATAAAGCCTTTTACCAGGAAGGAAAATTCGTGCCTCTTCTGGGATATGAGTATCACAACGATGCCCCTGCGCCGGAATTCGGAGGAGACAGAAACGTATACTATGAATCTTATGACGAGCCGATCCGGCGCTGTGTAGATCAGGGAAGCTACAGTCCCCGGGAGTTGTGGCAGCAGCTGAAGGACCAGAAGGTGAGGGCGCTGACCATCCCCCATCATACGGCAAAAAAAGTGATGCTGGGAAGCTGGGAGCTTCACGATGAGGAAATCCAGAGGCTGGTGGAGATCTATTCCTGCTGGGGGAATTCGGAAGGAGAAGGCTGTGAGCGTCCGATTATCGGCGGTTCTGTCTATGAAAAACACTCTGTCCAGTATGCGCTGAACAAAGGATACCGTCTGGGATTTGTCACAGGAAGCGATACCCACGCGGGGACTCCAGGGTATTCTCATTGGGTTTTTTCGGAGAGTACAGAGAGTTACCGGGGCGGTCTGACCTGTGTTATGACAGATAAACTGGATAAGGAGAGTATTTTCCAGGCGCTGTGGGACAGAAAGGTCTATGCCACCACAGGAGAGAGGATCCTGCTGGAATTTACAGTGAATGACGTGCCTATGGGACAGGAGGCGAGCCTGGAGGAAAATCCGGTGAGAAAGCTGAAAATCCGTGTTACAGGGACGGAAGATATTGATGAGATCCATGTGATTTCTATGGGAAATATCATCTACAGAAAAGAGGGGCAGGGAAAAGTGCTGGAGGCAGAGTTCACTGATGAAACGATGCCACGGGAAGGCTGGATGTACTACTATCTCAGGGTGCATCAAAAGGATAAGGCTATGGCTTGGTCCAGCCCGGTGTGGTTCAGCTGAAAAAAGATAAAACAAATGAGAAGGTATGAAGAAAAAGGAGCGGATGTTATGGAGAATGAAAACAAAAAAATCACAACAGGAAAATCAGTAGCAGTTCTCATCGTGTCTCTTGCTGTCCTACTGTATCTGGTAGCGGTTCTGAAGGCGAATCCCGGGGTAAGTCTGATCTTATCTGCATTGGTGGCGATTGGTATGGGAATGCTTTTCGGATGTACTTGGAAAGAATTTGAGAATGATATCGGGGACACGTTTAAGACCATGTTTCTGGGGATGCTGATCATGATGTTTGTAGGAATCCTTATTGGAGCGTGGATGATTTCAGGGACAGTTCCTCTTCTGATGTATTACGGGCTGAAGCTGCTTCCAGCGCCCATCTTTCTATTTGCCAGCTGCATTTTGTGCTGCCTGATGTCTTTGATGACTGGCACCTCCTGGGGAACCATGGGGACCATCGGCGTGGCGCTTCTGGGCGTGGGAGAAGGACTGGTAATCCCTGTGGCTTATACGGCAGGGGCTATTGTAGTGGGAGCGATTTTCGGAGATAAACTGTCGCCCCTTTCCGATACTACTATTATGGCGCCTTATGTTTCGGGGACCGATATTATCGAGCATATTAAGTCCATGCTGTTCACAACCGTGCCATGTCTGGCAATCTCACTGATCTTATACATCATCCTGGGAATGCAGTTTCACGGTGGAAATATTGACAGTGAAAGCTATCAGCAGATCCTGATTACACTGGAAAACAGTTTTAATCTGAATCCCATTCTGCTGCTGCCTCCAGTGGTAGTGCTGGTGCTGATCTTTCTGCGCAAGCCGACGCTTCCGGTGTTTGGGATTGGTATTGTCCTGGCAATGATCCTGGCTGTGGCGGTACAGGGAAGAAGCCTTACGGAAGTGCTTTCTGCGCTGGCAAGCGGTATGCAGACCAGCACAGGTATGGATCTGGTGGATTCTATGATTAACCGGGGCGGACTTACCAGTATGATGTCCTCGGTAGCGCTGATCATCGGAGCAGCCATGTTCAGCTCCGGGCTGAAGACTACCAAAGTCTTTGAAGTGCTTTTGGACACCATCACCAGATATGCGAAAGGAAGGCGTTCTCTGCTGGCGTTCAGTTATATCCTGCATCTGGTCCTGGCGTCTCTTACAGGGGTATATCTGGTTACGTTTTCCATTGTGGGACCGATCCTTGCGCCG
>DWVZ01000222.1 GCA_019119975.1 Candidatus Blautia merdavium
ACCATTGATGAAATCGTTGTATTCACGAGCAAGAAAGGTGACGATTATGAGTAATACATTAAAAGCAACAAAATTAGACTTTTCGCTGGTAAAGCCCTATATCAAGGTGATCGGTTTTACCATGCTTCTTCCTATCGCTTTTGCGGCCATTAACCGTTCCATCCTGACCGGCGTTTCCTTTGCCATGTGCTTTATCGCCATGACCACAGGATACACTTTCTCTGTAACGGAGAAAAACAGCATGGAGCGTTTGTATGGGATTTTACCCATCAAGAAAAGCGAAATGGTAACAGGCCGGTATCTCTTTGTTCTTGCGCTGGGCGCGATGGCTCTGGTGGTTTCTCTTATCACACAGCCGATTGTGCTGCGGGCAATGGGTGAAAGTGTTGGAGCATTTGATATGATTAGTGCAGCCATCGGCGGTTTATTCCTGTTTGCCCTTTATACCGTATTTCAAATTCCGGGCTATTACAAATATGGAGCCATCAAAGGCCGTGTGTTCATGTATATTCCTGTGGCTGGATTTTTGGCGACCTTGTTTTTCCTGCCCAAGATGCCCGCAGACAATCCCTTTGTGACTACGGTTGTAAGTTCCCCGGTACTGCTGATCGGCCTTGTGCTTGTACTCGTTGTTGTCATGTACGCTGTGTCGATCTGGTTCTCCATTCGGATTATGGAAAATAAAGAAATGTGAGGTGAGCAATATGGATTTTACAATTTTAGCGGTAGTTCTTCTGATTGGTGTCGGTATTCCTGTCCGCAACAAGCTGATCCGAAAATATCGGGAAGAAAAGAAGCAAAAAGATAAGGATCGGGATGCAAAATGACCGATATGGAGAAAGCCGAGTTCATCCGCTGTCCCATTTGTGGAAATAAAACACGGGACAAAATTCGGGAGGATACCATCCTAAAAAACTTCCCTCTCTTTTGTCCCAAATGCAAAAGTGAGTGTCTAATTGACATTGAACAATTTCATATAACCGTTATCAAAGCGCCAGACGCACAGCCGCAGAGCCGATAACTCACAAGATCCGATTCACTTGTGATTATCGGCTTTTTTGAATGTTCTGTGCCATATACCTGACTATTTTGGCGCAACCATGTTCCTGCTCAAACGGATTATTTTGCGGTCTGAAATGCAATGAATTTAGAATTGCTACAAAAGTGAAGCAATTCGGGCTGTTTTTTTGTCGAAAGAAGTGGGCGTTAGGACAATTCTGCAACAATTCGATTTTACAGTATTGATAAAGCCAAATATATAATCTATCTGCCCGGCGGCAGAAAAGAAAAAAACCGTCGCTGGGCAGACCAATTTCTATGCTCAAAATATAATTTTAGCGGCGGTTTTGAGAAATCAAGACCGCCGCTTCTTTCTGTCCAAAGGCTAACGACGACCCTATACCTTGCAATTTGGCATGGCGGCAATAGGAGGATTCCGCCATGTGCTACAAAGCCTTTCGACATAAAACGACAAGAGCCATCTTGTCAAAAAAAGTCTGTTTCCATTATCGAGATATTCCGGCCATGAAGATGAACAGTTAAATCATGTAAATACTTCTGTCAATTCCTTTGCGCCTGTCCGCATTTTGCGGATGGGCGCTTTTTGTTGTTTATGTGGGCCTTCGTCACCTGACGGAGCCTTTCATAAAAATTTCTTTCCTTTCCAGGTTGCCAAAATCGCAAGTCTTGGATTACTGAGGCGAAAGGGAGGAAATCACCACCCCGCACCTGTGCGGCGCGAAGGGAGGTGAGAATATGAAAGACTCCCATGAGCAACGCATTCAAAATCAATTTGGCGCCTTCTGCGTCAGGGTTTTGAAGAATGAGGCCCGGCATATCCAACGTGACTATGCCAGCCTTCTGGACCAGGAAAAGCCTTTGGACGAGCTGACAGCCTCCGAGCTGGAGCAGACCGCCGTGTGGGACGATTACTTTATGGACGAGCATGTCTTTGAAGTATTGGGACTTCCGGTAGTCGTAACCGGCAATGTCCTGGCCGATGCGTTAGCGCAGTTGCCGGAGGGTAAACGGGATGTGATCCTGCTGTCCTACTTCCTGGGTATGACGGACCGGGAAATCAGCGAAAAGCTGCATATCGTCCATCAGACCGTATCCAAACGGCGGCTCGTTACGCTGAAAGAACTGTACGAATATCTGGTAAAGGAGGGATTTGAATGGCCGGACATGTAAAGCCCATTCCGGTGCCTGTGATTCTGGCAGCCGTGAACGGTGACGAAAATGCTCTTGCTGCTGTCGTCGCTCATTATCAGAAGTACATTCGGGCTCTTGCCACCAGACCGGTGAGGGACGAGTACGGTAACGAATACCTGTATGTGGACGAAGATATGCGGCTCAGACTGGAAACAAAGCTGATACATAGTATCGTGACGAGTTTCAAGGTGCTGCCGGTCTAAAGTTGTTCGGGGTAAGTTTCGCTCCCTTTCCTTGCCCCTGACGATCCGGCAGCGGAGTCCATGATCCTTGACAAAGAAAGCCTTCGGGCAGCATAAGGCAGACGGATACGATCTGTCTGTGTGGAGCCGGTCGGCCGGTGCGCCAAGACCCTGTTGCAAGTCCGCAGGACGGGACCCCTACTAAACAGGCGAGCGACAAAACCAGGCCGCAAAACAGGTGTGGCAGCCTGTGGGCGAGGATGCACAGGCAGGATAATGAGACTCCCGCGTTGAACGCCCTCAAAGCATTGCGCGGCGCACCCATCAGCATGGGCCGGGGTGAGATTCCCGTGGAGCTGCGGCCAGCAGCCGTCCGTTTTTTGCCTCTTTTATGGTTTTAATGAAATGGCATGAAAGGGGCCTTATTATGCAGAAAATTCAATCTGAAAATAAATATGCCCCGCCTATGCGGAGCAAAAAGAAGATCGGCAACACGACCTTTATCGTCAATTCCTTTTTCCCTCAAACGGGAAATCAGACGATAGCCTCCAAACTGGAGAACCTGATAAAAGCCGATATTCAGAAACAAACTGTGACTTGAAAACCTTCTAACAGGCAGACAGGGAAAAGAAAGCGCGGTATAATGAAGTTGGACTTCAATATCGTGTTTGACTGCCGGATAGGAGGTATTTATGTATTACCAGTCAAACACCGCTGCCGCGCTTCAATTCCCTTACACGGCTATGAGCTCCGAAGAACTTACAGCTTTGTATTGTCGCTTATCCCGTGACGATGAATTGCAGGGTGACAGCAATAGCATTGTAAACCAGAAAAAAATCCTGGAAAAGTATGCCCGTGAGCATGGATACAGTAATTTCAAATTCTATGTTGATGATGGCATCTCAGGTACGACCTTCAACCGCCCAGGCTTTCAGCAGATGATTGCAGACATTGAGGCTGGCCTTGTCAAGAGGGTCATCATCAAGGATATGTCACGTTTCGGACGTGATTATCTGCAAGTCGGCATGTATACGGAAATCATGTTTCCCGAACATGATATTCACTTTATTGCGGTGAATGATGGTGTGGACAGCACTCAGGGTGACAACGAGTTTACGCCCTTCCGCAATATCATCAATGAATGGTACGCCAAAGACACCAGCAAAAAAATCCGTGCCGTTATGAAAGTGAAAGGCAATGCAGGAGAACATTTGACTGTTTTGCCTCCGTATGGATACATGAAATCGTCTGATGACAAAAAGCAATGGGTGAAGGATGAAGAAGCCGCCCAGGTAGTTTATGAAATTGGTCTCTATATCATGGACGGATTGGGATCCTCGCAGATTGCAAGAAAACTGACGGAAAGAAAAATTCTTACTCCGGCTGCTTACTATGCGAGCAAGGGCAGAACAACCAATGTCACAAAGAAAGGTTCTCCTTACGCTTGGGATTCTTCTACGATTGCCGACATCATGGACCGTTGGCGTGAATACCTGGGGCACACAGTTAATTTCAAAACCCGTAAAAAATCCTACAAGAGTAAAAAGACCTTGCACAATCCAGAAAGCGAATGGAAGATTTTTGAGAATACCCACGAAGCTATCTGGACGGAGGCGATTGCCGATGCAGCAAGGCTCGCAAGGCAATCGCGGCGCCGCCCTACAAAGATGGGAGAAATGGGGATGTTCTCCGGCATGATGTTCTGTGCCGACTGCGGCTCCATCATGTACCAATGCAGGGCAACCAATTTCCGGCGCGATCAGGAATATTACCTGTGTTCCGGCTATCGGAAAAGCCGTGATGTATGTGGGCAGACACATTCTATCCGAACTGTTATCCTGGAAGAATTAGTTCTGCAAAATCTGCGCGAGATTGTTTCCTTCGCATCACAGCGCAAAGACGATTTTGTGAAGATGGTCATGGATGCGGATATGCGCCAGCGTAACCGAGGTTTGGCAAAACGGCAGAAAACATTGGCCGATGCCGAAAAGCGGATTGCAGAGCTGGACACCATTTTCAAACGGCTCTACGAGGATACTATTTCGGGAAAACTTTCTGACGAACGTTTCCAAAAGCTCTCCGCTGACTACGAGAAAGAACAGCATGAGCTTCAAGAGTTAGCGGCTGTCCTCCGTGGTGAAATCGAAGCAGAGGAACGCAAAAGTGCCAATGTGGAAAGGTTTCTCTCCGTTGTAGAACGGTATACGGAAATTCCTGAATTGACCCCATGTATCTTGCATGAGTTTGTCGAGAAGATTGTTGTCCATGCTGCCAGCGATCCGAAGGGCAAGAACCGCACTCAGGAAATTGACATCTACTATAAGGGCATTGGAGCTCTGGAAGTATCCAAAGTCACTTCATCAAGGCAAGAATGAGAAAAACGGCATAGCCGAAGCTATACCGTTTCTCTCTTGCCCCACGATGTTTTCTTATCGGGAGGCACCTTTTGGATGTCCTTCTTTTTTGGTGACCTGCGGCCCATTGGACCTGCTCGGGCGGAGTGAATCCGCCCTGCGCCAAGGTTTTGGGGCGTTGCCCCAAAACGCTTGTGGCGGCGTACCCACGCCGTCCCGCTGGCGCGGGTCCCAGGCGATGCGTGGGTGGGGCTCGAACTCGCTGCCTCCACCCAAATCCGCGGTGTAGCCGCGGATTTTCCAATCC
>DWVZ01000035.1 GCA_019119975.1 Candidatus Blautia merdavium
CGGATGCCGAACTCCCCTTTCACCTTTCCATAACGCTCCAGGGATTCCTCATCAATGAGGATCTGCCAGCCTGCGCAGCAGGTATCCGGGCATCTGCCGGCAATGCAGGCAAACGTATCATAATCATCGGTTTTTCTATAATACATTTCTTTTCTCCCGCTGCGAAAACAAGTTTCTCATATCGTACCACTGTGCCATTCCATGCTGGGAATCCGCTCGTCCGTAATTGACAAATCCATGGTTTTCGTAAAAAGGGATCAGGTGCTCTTTACAGGTCAGGATCACACCCTTTTTCCCCCTTTTTCCAGAGACCTCCGCCAGCGTATCCAGAAGTTTTCCCGCAATTCCTCTGTGCCGGTATCCGGGCAGCACATTCAGTCCGAAAACCGTCTGGTAATCTCCCTGGGGCTGATGGAGCCGGATATCATGATACATTTCATCCGGCAGATACTGCCGGTCTGTGACTGCGCCGTTGATAAAGCCAACGACCTTCCCTTCTGTCTCAGCCACAAAGAAATTTTCCAAAAAAGCCTGCATCCTTTTTTTGATCTCTTCTTCGGAAGCCGCCTCCGCTGGAGGGAAGCATTCTGCTTCTATGGCTGCCAGAAGCTCTGCTTCCTCTGCCCTTGCCTGTCTGATGGTCACACTCATAGGTCTTCCCTTTCCTCCAGGATTCCCAGTTTTCTGAAAGCATCCTGGATCTCATCTAAAATTTCTTCACTTGCCGCACGTACGGTATGACAGTGATGTCCGCAGGTCAGATTCGTCAGCGGTTTAGAACCTCCGCCTCGGATCTCCTCCAAAAAATGCTGTACCTCTCTCCTGGAGCTGATATTTAAAGGAGCCCGCAGTTCTCCGTAGATCTCATGGCGGACAAAGACATCCACTGCCGTACCGCCCAGATCCACCACGGTATTCAGCTCTTCTTCCATCTTTTCATCCGTATGGCAGACACAAAAAACCCGTTCCGTCTTTTTGCGGTCCGCCAGTACATAACCTCTGTGGGTGGATAGGATCTCCGCATCTGCTGCCCGCAAAAGGGCAATGTCCTGTACGATCACCTGTCTGCTCACCTGGAATTTCTGGGCAAGCTTTGTGCCGGATACCGGGGTTTTGCTTTCTCCTATATACTCTATGATTGCTTTTCTGCGCGATTCTCCGCTCATCTTTGCCTGTCCTTTCCGGGACCGGAAATTGTTTTCCTGCCCTTTCCCCTATTGTATACCATATTTCCGAAAAAGAAAATACCGCATTTTCTGCGGTATTTTTCTTGATTGCTCCCTATTAAGATGCAGTCCTAGATCTGATGGAGATTCTTTAAAGACAGATCCAGAATCGGCGCAGAATGGGTCAGTGCGCCGCAGGATATGTAGTCCACGCCCAGGGAAAGAACCTTATCGATGTTTTCCCTGGTCACGTTGCCGGAGCATTCTGTCTGTGCCCTTCCCTGGATCAGATCTACGGCTTCCTTCATCATTTCCGGAGTCATATTATCCAGCATGATAATGTCTGCCCCTGCTTCCAGAGCCTCCCGCACCATATCCAGATTCTCTGTCTCCACTTCGATCTTTCTGACAAAGGGCGCGTATTCCCTTGCCATTTCCACAGCTTTCTTCACGCTTCCGGCTGCCGCGATATGGTTATCTTTTAATAAAATCCCATCGGAAAGATTGTATCTGTGGTTGTATCCGCCTCCGGTTTTGACGGCATATTTTTCAAAAATCCTCATATTAGGCGTCGTCTTTCTGGTATCCAAAAGCCTGGTCCGGCTGCCCTTTAAAAGCTCTGCGATCTGGTGGGTATAGGTAGCGATCCCGCTCATCCTCTGTAGGAAATTCAGCGCGGTCCTCTCCCCGGAAAGCAGCACCCGGATGTCGCCTCTTACCACGCCTGCCAGCTGCCCTGCTTTTACCTTATCGCCGTCTTTTACATAAAACTGTGCCTCTGTCTCAGGATCCAGGAGCTGGAACACCCGTTCAAATACCCACAGCCCTGCCAGAACCCCGTCCTGCTTGCACAGAAGCTGTACCTCTCCCATTTGTTTCTCACGCATCACTGCGTTGGTGGTAATATCCTCACTGGTGATATCCTCCTCCAAAGCCTGCATGATCAGGCGGTCTGCATTTAATTTCATCGTAATCTCGTTCATCTTGCCCTTCTCTCCCTTTCGATTTCTTCTAATACTTCCTGCTTATAGATCTGCGCCAGGTTCTTTTCCTGCCGGTGGATTTCTGCTTCTGTTTTTCGGTAAATTTCCATAAAATCTGTTTCTTTGTCCGGGTCCGTCTCCCAGGCGCCGCAGCCGATCTTCTCTGCGGCACGCCGGGCAAATACCAGGCTTTCCAGCAGTGAATTGCTTGCCAGGCGGTTGGCTCCGTGAACGCCGTTGCAGCTGGTCTCACCCACTGCATACAGATGTTCCATCGTGGTCCTGCTGTCAGAATCCACATGGATCCCGCCCATAAAATAATGCTGCGCCGGAACCACCGGGATCCACTGCCTGGTCACGTCGTAGCCTTCTTCCAGGCAATGCTGGTAGATATGGGGGAAATGCCCAAGGATCACCTGTTCTCCCAGACAGGTCATATCCAGCCACACATAGGGCTTCTGATCCTCCCGCATCTGTTTGCGGATCGCTTCGGTCAGAAGATCTCTGGGCAGGACCTCATTAGCGAAGCGCTGTCCTTTGGCGTTGTACAGCTTTGCGCCCTCTCCGCGGACAGATTCAGAGATGAGAAATCTCCTGCCCGGCTTTTGGGAATACAGCGTGGTCGGATGGATCTGGATATAATCGATATGCTCCAATTCCACTCCATGGCGCAGGGCAATGGCAAGGGCATCTCCTGTCAGATGAGGATAGTTGGTGGAATGGGTATAAAGCCCTCCGATCCCGCCGCTGGCAAAGATCGTTTCCCCGGCAGAGATTCCCAGGACGGTGCCGTCTTCTCTTTTTGCCGCGATCCCCAGACACTGATTCTCCTTTTCGATCAGATCCAGCATGGTCACCTGCTCCAGGATGGTGACATTGGGAAGCTTTCTCACCGCCTGCAGCAGCTTGCTGGTGATCTCCTGTCCCGTAATGTCCTCATGAAAAAGGATCCTGGGCTTTGAATGGCAGCCTTCCCTGGTATAGTCCAGTTTCCCGTCCTTTCGGGCAAAGTCAACTCCCAGACCGATCAGCTCGTCAATGATCTTTCTGGAGGAACGGATCATGATCTCCACCGACTCTCTGCGGTTTTCATAGTGCCCTGCTTTCAGGGTGTCTTCCAGGAAGCTGTCAAAGTCCTCCTCATCTCTCTGCACGCAGATTCCTCCCTGTGCCAGATAAGAATCACTGTGCTCTGCCGTATCTTTGGTGATCATCAGCACCTCTTTGTCTGAAGGCATATGAAGCGCCGCGAACAGCCCGCTGGCTCCGGTACCCACGATCAGGATATCTGTCTTTTTTATCTCCATGTTTCCCACTCCTTTACTTTGCCAGCTCCAGCATCCGGTCCAGTGCCTTCTGCGCCAGAATCCTGGTTTCTTCTTCCATCTCTACCTGATGTTTTTCCTCTTTCAGGCAGTCTAATACCTTCTTAAGCGTCACCCGTTTCATATCCTGGCAGCACCCGGGCATAACCGAGTAAAAGGTTTTTTCCGGGTTGTTTTTCCTGAGCTCATAGAGCACGCCTTCCTCTGTTCCTACCAGAAATTCCTTTGCATCTGATTCCTCTGCAAAGCGGATGATCCCTTTGGTGCTTCCCACGAAATCTGCCAGCGCGAGCACCTCTTTTGTACATTCCGGGTGGACCAGAAACAGCGCCTCAGGATGCGCTTCTTTTGCCTTCTGTACCTCCCCGGCGCCCACTGCACGGTGCACGGGACAGTAACCATCATTTCTGATCACATGCTTTTGGGGCACCTGCTCTGCCACATAGGCGGCAAGATTTCCGTCCGGAATGAAAAAGATGTTTTTATTGGGCAGCGCATTCACGATCTCCACTGCATTGGAGGAGGTGACGCACACATCCGAAACCGTCTTTAATTCTGCCGTAGAATTGATGTAGCACACCACTGCCAGGTCTTCATACTGGCTGCGCATCTGCCTGACCTTCTCTGCCGACGCCATATGCGCCATGGCACAATCTGCCTCTTCATCCGGCAGCAGCACCATTTTGTCAGGATTTAAGATCTTGGCGCTCTCACCCATAAACGCCACTCCTGCAAAGACGATGACATCGGCGTCGGTCTGCTTTGCCATCTTGCTTAAATAATAAGAATCTCCTACATAATCCGCAATCTCCTGTACCTCCCCGGGCACGTAATAGTGCGCCAGGATCACTGCGTTTTTTTCTTTTTTCAGCTGTTGGATCTCTTCTCTTATGGACTCCATTTTCCTTTCCTCCCTGCTGCAAACATTAACTGAGATTATACAGCATTCTTTTACATCTGACAAGACAGTTGTTAAAGAAATGTAAAGAGATTTTTGGTCATTTTTTCGATGGATTTTCAAATCTGTCTCCCTAATTTATGGGCAATTTCAAATTTTTTTGCATAATTTTCCATTTTATTTCGTATATTAGCATATTGAAGTAATTTTTTCATCAGCATACAATATATATAACATCTATAACAGCTGGCATTTTATCGCATAAGACTGGAGGTAATGAATTTGGAACATGTGATGATTTCTTTTTTGAGAAAATTTACCGATTACCCTTTCACCGTCAGACTGGAAGGAAAAGAGTATCCGATCGGGGATGGTAAATCAGAATTTACCGTGAATTTCAAAAAGC
>DWVZ01000223.1 GCA_019119975.1 Candidatus Blautia merdavium
AAATTATAGTTGGCATTGGTGTTTTCCAGAAACATAATTCCAATGTCATCCGGTTCCAGGGAGGGATTTTCCTGCCTGAGGTTTTCAATAATCTTAAGGATCTCCCAGAGATAATTTTCAGGTTTTTGCGGAATGATCCTGATACTCCGGATATTAACATTCCCCAAATCTTCAAATCTTCGCAGCGGTCTTCTATACAGATTATAATATCCTGTTTCCTTTCTGATCTCATACCCGCAGTCTTCCCATGCTTTATCATCCAGCCATCTGAGCCTGTGCCCTTCCTCAAATAATCCCATGCCAATGGCGTGGGCACACATAAGCGTCTTTGGATCTGTCCTATAGCATTTATTCAAAAGGAAGTCTGGGTTCACCTCGCTTCTGTCCTCCGGATCAAAAACGTTCTGAAAAATATCACCGGCAATGTAAACCGTTTCTCTTGTTACCATAGAGCAAAGAGTAAAGAAATTCTCTGTAAAATCCTGGCTTTCATCAATCAGCATGTAATCAAAACAGGTATCATGGATTTCCTTTTCCCTCAGATAATCCACTGCCTTTTTGCAGACACGGTCAAAATTATTGGTGTAAGAGTATCTCTCAAAAGGAATCCCATAATAATGACAGATATAGCTGTATACCCCGGAATCCTTATCGTTTTTAGAACCCCAGCCTCTCATAACCCACAGTTTTTCCTGCCATTTAATCTGTTCCTGAACCTTCATAAAATCAAAGAAATCCGGGATTCTTTCTCTCATATTATCCGCTAATATCTGATTATGACAGGTAAAAACAATTTTCGTGCTCTCCTTTGTATACAATTCTTTCATCTTGTGCAAAAGCAATTCTGTTTTCCCTGTACCTGCAAGCCCCTGTATCACAATCCTTTTTTTGCGGGGTGCATCATAAATAAATCTGGTCTGATCTGCGTCAAACAAAACAATCTTACGTTTTATTTTATCTAAAAGCGTTTCGGGGTAATCAATACCTGTCTTTTGAATATCGTTAATACTTCCTGTAAGCAAAGAGATCAGGAATTCTCCCTTTCTCTCTTTTTCCTTTGTGTCAAGACGGTATTCTGACAGAAATTCCGCAGCTTTCTTATCGGCAATTTTCTGAAGATCAGCTTCTGCAATATACTCTTTTCTCCAGTTTCTTGGTCTTCCAAGGACTGAGCGATACTCATATTTATCTGATATATAGCCCAGATCTTCCAGAAAATCCTCCACATAATCCTCAAATTTTTCCTCATTTTCTCCCCAGTGAAGAAAAATGATCTTATGCCTGGGGACAAGGACCGCTGCTGCTTGCTCATAGTCGTAAGTATACTTTCTGTCTCCCAGCGGCTTATTTATAACATAGACCGGATTTCCGGTATTGCTTTGCTCAGAATATTTCTTCAGTTTTTCCGTAAAACCACTGATTTTTTCATCGCTGACAAAATTTTGATAATATAAGCTTTTATCCATTCTCTTTTTCCCCGCTTTCCTCCACCAAAGAAATTTCCAGCTTTAATCCCATACATTGCGCTATCTTCACAAGCATATCCAGTGTCGGATTATAGTCACCGCTTTCAAACCTGGCAACATTCGGACGTTTGACTTCCAGCCTTTTTGCCAGTTCCTCCTGAGTGAGGTTTCTCTTTTTCCGTGCCTGGATATACAGCAGCGCCGTCTCCCTGCGTACCTTTTTTCTCTCTTCTATTAATATTTCTTTTTCTTCTGAGTAGTAATCCATAACTTTCCCCCTCTATTAGAGTAACATATATGTTACGTTACATCAAGTTATTTATCTCTGATTTTTTATCTTCTTTAAATTCTCCATAGCCAGAAGCTTTCGCTTTTCCACATAAACCTCAAATTCTTTCAAAAAAGGCACCGTACCTTTGCACGGTGCCTTAACGCTTCTTTCTTCTTTTATGCCCGGATTTTCACTGCTCGGTCCCCCGAAGCGCCAGCTCATCCTCCATCTCATCCAGATACCTCTCCCAGATTTCCCGGTTCTCATGGGCAGGATATCTCTGCGCATAGTATTCCAGAGTCTCGATGCAGCGCTCCAGGTACTCGGTCCTCATATCCCGAATCCCCATGGAATCTCCGTTCACAGTCTCCCATCTGCTGTAATCCACCTCATCGGCGTCTAAGCCTTTGTCCTGAAAGATCCTCATGACAGATCCCCCAGCATCTGATTCCAGATCTCCGCGTCTTTCCCAACTACATAACCGCTGCCGCCTCTGCCTTTCACATCTTCCACCATGGTCAGCATCAGGCAGGTATCTGCCGCGGAAGCATCTGCATTATAAACCGCAAACCAGCCCAGCTCGGTCCCGGTCTCATCATCCTGGCTGGCTTTGATCTCCGCGGTTCCGGTTTTGCCTGCAAGGGTCGCTCCTGTCACTGCGGCAGCGCCGTGTCCGGTTCCGTTAGGATCGCTGACCACTTCTCTCATATCGTCATACAGGGTCTGCGCCGCCTCTGCCGAGAATGCGTTTTCGATCCAGTAGGAAGATTCTTTGCCCTCCTGGTATTCCAGATAAGGAGCGATCATATTCCCTTCATTGAAAAATGCCGAATAGATGCAGGACAGATGGAGGGGATTCACCAGCATCTGCCCCTGCCCGTATCCGCTGTCTGCCAGCTGGATCTCTGAATCTATGGTTCCCGCATTAGAATAGGCTGAGGAGGTCATCCCGATGTCAAAGGGGATATCCTGATTAAATCCCAGCTTGTCCAGCTGTTCTGTAAAGGTATCTGCTCCGATCTGCAGGGCTGCCTTCGCGAAGTAAATATTATCGGAATAAATCAGGGCGTTTTTCAGATTCGCCGCGCCGCTGTACGTATGGAGTGTAGTCACCTGATAGCTGCCCCAGCTGCTGTCCTTCTGCCATTCCAGACCGCTGGCGCCCAGATCCTGGTCCGCGGCAAGCTTTCCGGTGGTCAGCCCGATGGCGCCTGTCACCGGTTTAAAGGAAGATCCCGGCGCCCAGGTCTCTCTGACCCTGTTGTACATGGGCTGTGCCGGATCGTTATTCAGGCTGTCCCACTGTTCCTGAGACATCCCCAGCACGAAATCCATGCCATTGTAGGACGGCGTGGACACCAGCGCCAGCACCTCCCCGGTATAGGGATTCATGACTACGGAGCAGCTTTCGTCTTCCTGATAAGCTTCATAGACGCTCTGCTGCCAGCGGATATCTATGGTCAGATGGATATCCTCTCCGTTCTCCGCTGTCTTAACTGCCAGGGCTTCCTTCTCATTTCCCTCTGCATCCTTAATGGAAATCCGGTATCCGTCCTGTTCCTTCAGACGATCCTCATACAGCTTCTCCAGACCGGTTTTGCCAATGACGCTCTGCTCATCGTATCCCTGGTCCTTCCTTTCCTCCAGCTCCTCTGCGCTGATCTGCTGCACATATCCCAGCAGGTGGGATGTGCTCTCCCCATAGGGATAAACTCTGCTGTCAGTCTCGCTGATCAGAACTCCTTTGCATTCTAAAAGCTTGTCCTGCAAAGTGGCTCCTGTGCCTGTGCCGTCAGCGCCCATCCAGGGCGCATCCAGCTGCTCCTGGGTCATTTTCTTCAGGGGGACAAAGCTGTCCGGCTGCACCCAGGAGGCATTCAGCTGGGCATTGATATCCTCCTGGCTCATGCCCAGAAGCTCTGCCAGCGTTTTGATGGTCTCTTCCGGCTGTACTTCCATCTTCCCCGGCACCAGTCCTATGTAAGGAACTGTGCCCTGTCCTGCCAGAAGCTGTCCGTTTCTGTCGTAAATGCTGCCCCTCTGAGCGCCCACGCTCTCCACGCTTACCTTATCCGTACTTCCCAGCTGCGGAAAGATCATAGAGTCGTCCCAGTCAATGTGCCATTCGCCGTCTTCCTTTTCAAACACGGTACTGTTGTCATAGGTATATTCTCCGGCAATGGTGTTCATGGTCACACGGTAGGAAAGGGGCTGGCTCTTCTCCTGGTCTTCTGAAATATCCAGCTGTATATCGGAGGCTTCAATTCCTTCGTAAATATTCTGATTCCTTGTGATAAAGTCCTCCTGGGTGACGGTCTCCTTTGCGCTCTCGCTTAAGAATCCGTACATGGTTTCATAATCTCCTGCTTCGATGCACGCCATATATTCCTTCAGCGCATCTTCTCTGGAGCCTGCCATCTGCGTGGTGTAAAACCATACACCCGCGCCTGCTGCAGCCGCAAGAACTGCCACTGCCGCTGCGCTGAAGATAATCTTCGCCTTCTGGTTTTTCCTTTTTTTCTTCTTTGCCATTTCTGATCTTCTCCCCTTTTCGGAATTGCTTCCGCTTACAGAAATCTTCCGCCTATTCTTCCGCCTGCGTCTCTGTGATCACAGCAGTCTCCATCAGCACGTCGCATGCCCGGTTCCACAGTACACTGTCTCTGATCAGACCCAGATTGGATTCTGAATACAAGTTCTTCATGGCTTCTGCATTTTCAAAGCCTGACAGCTGGGCATATTTTTCTTCCTCTTCCTGATACTGCTCCTCTGTCAGTGTGATGCCCTCTGAGTTTAAGATCGCCTGCGTGATCAGATTCTGGTCCATAGAGCTTTTCGCCATTTCTTCTACCATCTGGTCCGCATCCTCCTGGGAAATACCGCTCTGCTCATAATATTCTTCCAGAGTAAGTCCGGAAGGCGCTGCATAGGTTTCCTCGATCCGTCTCTCCACATCCTTCTTGGCGTCTTCCATCATCTGTTCCGGATAGGATTTGATCTCCGAATTCTCCACCACTTTTGAGAACAGGTCGGATTTTACCTGGCTTTCATACTCGGTATCCGTATACTTTTGAAGAAGTGTCTTCTGCTCTGCGCGGAATTCCTCTGCGCTTTCATAGTCTGTGTTTTCCGTTACCCATGCGTCGCCGAATGCAGGCGGCTCCGAGATGGAATTGATCGTCACTTTAAACTGTACGGGTTTTCCTGAAAAATCCGGGTTGTTCTGATACGGGTCGGGAAAGTTCAGATCCAGAGTTACTTCCTCTCCTTTCTTGTGTCCCACCAGCCCTTCCTCAAAGCCGCTGATAAAGGAGCCGGAGCCGATCCTCAGGTCTGTCCCTTCCGCGGAACCGCCGTCAAAGGTTTCCCCGTCCATATACCCGGTATAATCAATATTGACCGTATCGTCTTCCTGTACTGCCCGGTCCTCTGTCACTTCCACAGGTGTCTGGCTGACCATCACGTTGTGGATATACTCTTCCAGGTATTCGTCTGTGATCTCCTGCTTGGGCGCTTCCTCCACTTCCAGATTTTTATATTCTCCCAGGGTCACATACTCTTCCAGATTCTCTATATCTGCCGCAACCACCTTGCCCTCATCATTGGTCAGTTCAAAGGATTCCTCCTGTGCAGTCTCTTCTGTCTTCGTACTGTCCTCTTCCTTGGTCCCGCATCCTGCTGCCAGCGTCAGAAGACTCAGGGACAGCAGAAGCATTGCTGTTCTTTTCTTCATATAAAAATATTCCTCTCTAAAATTGTCTTATAACAGCCATTATGCCACATCACCTGGAAAAAAGGAAGGCTTTCTTCTTTTTTTATTGCCTTTTTACCTAAAGAATGCTAGAATATTTAAAGTATGAAGTTAGATAGGTTCTAGGAGGTTTAACAGAAATGGCTAGTTGGCAAATTCTTCTGATTATCCTGGTCATTCTCGGCATTGGACTTGCTGTCTTATATTTTCTGGGCAAAAAAGCGCAGAAAAAGCAGGAAGCACAGCAGGAACAGATGGAAGCTGCAAAGCAGACCATTACTATGCTGGTCATTGACAAGAAACGGCTTCCCATCAAGCAGTCCGGGCTTCCCCAGATGGTCATCGACCAGACGCCCCGCCTGATGAGACGTTCCAAGCTGCCTATTGTAAAAGCAAAGATCGGACCGAAGATCATGTCTCTGGTTTCCGATGAATCCGTCTTTGATCTGATCCCTGTGAAAAAGGAGATCAAAGCCGATGTCAGCGGTATCTACATCATGGGAGTCAGAGGTCTGAGAGGACCGCTTACACCGCCGGAAAAGAAACCGGGATTCTTCAAGCGTATGCGTACAAAGGCAATGAATATGACAAAGAAAAATTAAGACCGGTACTGCACAGGCAGCGCACAGGATGCGCTCCTGTCACTGGGAACAGAAAAACGGCTGTTCTGACAGATCATGCATCTGTCGGAACAGCCGTTTTGCTTCTTTCTTATTTGTTTCTTCACCGTCAGTTTTTGCACCGCTTAATTTCTCAGGGAGAAATCTCCGGAATCTTTCGCCTTTACATTCACGCAGATCTGGCAGTCTGCCGCATGCTCCGCATTGATCTCCAGGGCGTAGTCGATGCAGATATCCAGGGATTCCTGCATTTCCTTTATATCGATCCTGGTAGCTGCGATTCCCATCTGCAGCGTGCCGAAGGGTGTGGCGTAATAGGTCAGGTTCTTCTTGTTCTCTTCAAAGATCATCTGCACATTGGCTGCGCCTCTGCGCTTGACCTCCACCGCGTTATCCGTTATTTTGATGGTATTTTTCGTAGGCTCTTCAAACCCTTCCATGATCTCATCGAAAAGTATGAAGTGGTGACCGTTGCGATAATAATAGTCGCCCTTTGCTACCATTTCCACTTCTTCTGCTTCCTGGATATCCTGGATATTCTGAAGCCCTTTGATCGTCACAAGCACATCCTTTGTCATCTCAGTACTCCTCAATATTTATCTGCTTCGTCATCTTTACATCATAGGGGAGGATGGAATTGGCAAACTGCTGGAAATGCGCCTCCTCATCACTGACAAAGAAGCGATAGGGGAATTCCTCCTCCTTCTCCCCCTCTGCCTCCAGATCCCGTTCCTTTAAAAGCCTTGCCAGAGCTCTGGCGGTCTCGTACGCCGGATTCACCAGGGTTACCTGTTCGCCTGCCACTTCTCTGAGAAGCGAACGCAGAAGGGGGTAATGGGTGCAGCCCAGGATCAGGGTATCGATCCCCTTCTCCAGCAGAGGATCCAGATAGCGCTTTGCCACCTCTACAGTGACCGGATCCTTCCACCAGCCCTCTTCTACCAGGGGAACGAACAGCGGACATGCCTGCCCGATCACCTGGATCCGGGGGTTGATCTCCTGGATGGTGGTGCGATACAGGTCTGATTTTACTGTGGCGTTGGTCCCGATCAGCCCGATCTTATTGTTCCTGGTGGTTTCTGCCGCCACTTTAGCGCCCGGCTTCACCACGCCGATCATGGGAATATCTGTCTCCTGCCGGATAGTCTCCAGTGCCAGAGCGCTGGCAGTATTGCATGCCACTACAATGGTCTTGACTTCCTGGGTCTGCAGAAAACGTACGATCTGCCTGGAATAGCGCAGGACTGTCTCTTTTGATTTGCTGCCGTAGGGAACCCTGGCGGTATCTCCGAAATACACGATCCGCTCGCCCGGCAGGTTTCTCATGATCTCCCTTGCCACGGTCAGACCGCCTACGCCGGAGTCAAAGACGCCGATGGGCGCATTTTTTTTATCTGTCATATATAAACCTCTTACTTTGCTGCAAATGCTGCATTTTTTCATCTGTGTTTTATTGTACCCTGATTAGGGGGAGATTTCAAGTTTAAAACCAGCGAAATCCGATCCTGACTTTTTTCTTTTCCTGTGGACTTTGCATAACTTCCAGAAACTCTTCCCTGGTCAGCACTTTCTGCAGTTCCTCTTTTTTCTCCTCTGTCACTACGGCATAGGTATCGTCAAGAAAGCACAGACTGGGATAGAGCACGCACCACCAGTTCTTCCCTTTGGCGTCTCCGATCCGTATGATCAGGGCTTCGTATTCTCCTGCCGGAAAGGTGCAGTCCCCATACGTTTTTTCCGGAAAATAGGTTTTCTCCACCACTGCCTGCACCGGATAATCATAGCCTTTTTCCTCCACCGTATCCCTGGCTTCCTCCTCGATCTGCGCCAGATGGGTCAGTACTGCCTCCTTGGTCTCTTCTGCTGAATGGGTCTCTCCCACAGTCTCCTCCAGGAAATCCACCACCTGGTTCTTTACCTCCAGCTTCAGCTCCTGGTCTTTTTGCGTATCACTGTTGGCGATCACATGCAGGCGGAAGATTTCTCCTGCGATCCCCTGCTGGATTTCCTGCTCCAGCCGGGTTTTCAGTTCTTCGTTTTCTCTTCTCAGCGTCATGATCCTGATCCCTGCAAGGAACAGGGTCCCGGCAAGTCCTATGAGCACTGCCGCCAGAAAGATCCTTTTATTCTTAAATTCCCAGAACTTCATATCTATGTAGCCTCCTGATATTTTCTATCAGGAGTATTGACGGATCTGAGGGCGGTTATTCATGACTGTGACCTCTAATAGCCGGGGCATCTCTTCCCCTCTGTGCCAGGCATTGTATAAATCCTGCAGTGTGACGGCGTCTTTCGGCGCCCCTTCCCGGGTGTTTTCCAGGATTCCGGTAAGGTAATCCCCCACGGAATCCCCTTCCTGCCGCTCCACGCTCATAAGCTCCCGGTTATCTTTGCAGGAAAACACATAGATATTCCCTGCCACAGAAGGCTTTTCCTCCAGAAACGCCAGGAAGCCTTCCAGCGCCTCTTTATTTCCCAGCAGATCTTCTCCCAGGATCAGAGCTTTGATATGTCCCAGATCCAGATAGTTCTCCTGGTTCTTATTGAATGCTTCCTGGGCATCCTGGGGCGTGATCCCCTGGTATTCTACAGCCTCCTCCTGCCCCTGGCTGCTCTCCTTGTCCTGCCCGGTCACCTGAGAAAGCTGGGGAATGCCGTAAATGATCTGGTAATGTCCGTCCCGGTAGTCTGCGCTCATGGAAAGCGGGAACAGCCTCTTCTCCAGAGAAACCCCGCAGGAAGAAAGAAACGGCAGCGCCAGGCACAAAAGCCCGGCAAGGACTGCTGCTCTTTTTCGTTTTCCCCTGACTGCCGTGTACAAAAGCAGGAGAAGAAACAGGGGCGTATAGATCCTCTCTGTCACATAGAAAAACCACTCCCCGGAAATCCCTGCCCGCTCCATAAGCAGAGCCGCGGCTGTCACTGCCACGGCTGCCGCAGCCCCGCCTTTCTGCATCCGGATCCTTGCCAGGATCTCATGCTGATAGAAAAAGACGCTGCCCAGGGCAAACAGGAGACTGAACATCACCCCCGCGATCCAGAAAATATCCACCCGCTCCAGGAAGTCGCCGGGAATCTTCACACCCGCCATCAGGTCAAACATGGGATATTCCTTATGCTCATATCCGCCCAGCCCGAAGCTTCCCTGCAAAAGCAGGATACTAAAAGAAAGAACTGCGCCTAAAAGCCCGGCGGCTCCTGCCATGGCACGTCCGGCATTTCCCGCGCGGCTTACATTGCCCAGGGTAAAGGGAAGGAAAAGGAAAGGAAGCAGACAGCTAAGCACCTCCCAGGTTCCTTCTGCCCAGCCCCCAAAAGTCAGGGTTCCCTGTTCTTCCAGATAGCCGTGCCGCATCTTAAGCGCTGCAAGAAACAGCATACCGCCCAGGATCACCGCCAGCAGAGGAAAGCACACCTCCGCCATCCTGCCTCTTCGCTCCATGCCCTGATGGCTTCCCAGATATGCGGCCCCCGCAGCGAAAAGGATCACGATCCAGGAGATACTGCCCTCGATCAAAAACCGTTCTGTGATCTGTGCCGTCACCAGCAGCAGCCAGATGCCTGCCTGCCAGAGCCAGGACAGATAGCACAGGGCAAACAGCCTGCCTGCCATTTTCCCCAGATATCTTTCCGGCTCCTGAAAGACGGTTTTCACCCGGATAAAACAGATGCCCAGCGCGATATAAATCCCGATGCCTGCCAGCACTGCCAGGATCCCCTGCCTGCCTCTGAGCGCAGGCGCCGCCGGCACCGCCAGCAGGGACACGCCCAGAAGCGCAGTCAGGATCTGCCGGAAAAGCTGCCGGTGGGAAATCTGTGCGTTATCTGCATACATCCTGATCTCCTCCCTTCTTTTCTCTTAATTTTGTCTGTTCCTGCTTTCTGGCATATAAGGGGCGTTTTCTCAGTTTCCAAATTGGCATGCGCAGGATGCTGTCGTCCTCTCCCCGGTATCCCTGCCTGTTCTGGGCGTCAAAAGGCGCCAGGTAGGGAATCCCAAAGCTTTTCAGCCCTGCCAGATGGCTGACGGTCAGATACAGCCCCAGCAGGATACCGAAAATCCCCATGGTCCCTCCCAGGAAAATGAAGCCGAACTTCAGCAGCCGGAAGGGCGCGGAAAATTCCTGGCTGGGTATGGAAAGGGAACACAGCGCAGTCACTGCCACCACTACCACGGCAATGGGGCTTACCAGATTGGCAGTCACTGCCGCCTGTCCCACGATCAGACCTCCCACAATGCCGATGGTCCCTCCCAAAGGTCCCGGCATGCGCACGCCTGCCTCCCGGATGGTCTCAAAGGCAACTTCCATCAGCAGGATCTCCAGGATTCCCGGAAAAGGCACGCCCTGGCTTGCCTGGGAAAAGGAAAGGATCAGATTGGTCGGCAGCACCTGGGTATGGAAATTAGTCACTGCCAGATACAGCCCGGAAAACAGCATGGCAAATAAGACCGACGCATATCTTAAAAACCGCTGAAAGGACACGATCTCAAAGCGGTTATAGCTGTCTTCGCTTACCTGGAGAAAATCGTTGAACGCAGCGGGCAGGAGCAGTCCTTCCGGTGAATGGTCACACAGCAGGAGGATCCTTCCGTTTAAGATCTCCATGGCACATTTGTCCGGGCGTTCTGTACTCTGAAACTGAGGGAAGGGTGAAAGCCAGTGCTTTTCCGTAAGCTGTTCCAGCACTCCGGTATCCAGGACGCCGTCTATGACAAAACTGTCCAGCCGCTCCTCGATGGTCTCCAGGATGCCCGGGCGCACCAGATCCTCCATGTACAAAAGCTGCACGACGGTGCTGCTCCTGGTCCCCAGGGTCTTTTCCTTTACCTTCAGTCTGGTATCCCGGATCCTTTTTCTCACCAGCGCGGAGTTGGTCTTTACCGCATCGGTAAAGCTTTCTTTGGAACCCCGCAGCACCTTTTCTCTGGAGGCTTCAGAAACGCTCAGGTTGGGATAGCCTTTGCTGGAAATCTTGATGGCTTTGGTGTAGCCGTCAAAGAAGAAAACCGCATTTCCAGCCAGCATGGCTGCCATGGCGTCCTCCATGTTTTCCAGCGTCTTTACATCCGAGATCCCCAGTCCGTCCCTGCGGACCGCTTCCAGGATGTCTGCCGGAGACATTTCTTCCAAGTGGTTGATCAGCTTCCCCACCATGGAATCCTCCAGTATCATGTTGCTCACCGCTACTTCTAGATAAACCACCAGACAGCGGATCCGGGACTCTTCCCCCAGGACCATAGGGCGGATGATACAGTCGTCGCAATTTTTCAGTCTGTTTCTGAGATAGGCTTCGTTCTTTTCAATCTTGGCATCAATGGCATCACTCATGGCTTCCTCCTTTTCAAACAGCTGCCGCCTTTCTTCAAATTTTAAGGCAGGATTCTCTGCCGCTTAAGACGGCGAAAAAAATAAGAAGAGGCATATGTACGTTTTCATATACCTCTCCTTATTATTTTCCGTTTCTTCTATTCTATTCCATTCTATTCTGCTGCAATATATTTATGGTTAATCTCCTGTACAGCCGGTAAGGAATTCTCCCTCTTGCTGCTTAAGCTGTATAATGATGGAGCAATCGGTATATTGGTTCTATTCTTGGATCTGCTTTCAGTTGAAAGCTGCTTTCAAAAACGCCTAAAAGTTAAGGGAGTCTTATGATTTATTTTGCATAATTATCAAGATATGTATTGAAAACATATAATTATTTTATATAATGAAATTATCAAAGTAAAAGGGGGGGACTATTTATGAAGAAGAAAAAAATTGCGGCATTGGGTCTTGTTTTCCTATCTGTCTGTATAGCAGGATTGATTGGAAATTTCGATAAGGTTAAGTCAGCTCAGCCAGTTGATGAAATGGCTTTCTTTGAGCAGTGGGGAGCGGTATTAAAAGATGATTCAGATGATATAAAAACAGAACCATATGCCCTTCCAAATCCAGATGAAAATACAATTATTGTCCCTAAATCTGAAGTGGATCAAGCAATCGAATTTTATAAATTGCAAGATATAACAGACGCGGAAGCTAAGATAAAAGCGGAAGAATACACCAAAAAACGTAATGCTTTATATCATGAAGCTGTATTAAACGGATTTGACGTAACAGATTCAGAACTTAATGATTTTTTAGAAAACCAAAAACAATTTTTAGCAGAGACAGAGAATTCAGCGCAGGCAAATGCAATGATTGATGGATTTGGTGATGAAGACGCATATTGGGAATACGAGTGGTATGTCTATAAGAAGAATCTTCCGATCATGAAGTATCGAGAGTTTCTGCAAGAGCAATATTATCAAGAAAACAACATTTCGGCAGATGAAAAAATGGAAGGCGATACGCTCATTTTGGGTGGAAATTTCGATGATTATTACGAAGAATACCAGCAGTCTTTACTTAACAAATACACATTTGAGATCCAATAATCCAGCGCTGCCCTGGAGCTTTTATAAACGAAAAACATTTAGAAAAAAGCAATCGTGATTAAAAAAAATTGCATTTTTTGTGTATACTTGCATTTCATAAATGCATATGCTATAATGCCAGTAGGCTAAAGGGATATGATTTGTTTCATATTAGGCGGCTAACGAAAACCCCAGAGGAGGCACCCTCTGGGGT
>DWVZ01000224.1 GCA_019119975.1 Candidatus Blautia merdavium
TGCAATTCAGAAAATGCTGCTTCCCTTTGCGAAGGCAATCATTGATGAAGAGTGGATCAAGAAGGCGAATGGCTATATCAGACATATGCAGGGAGAGTATAGAGATACCACGGTTTATATTGGAAATCTGTCGGAAGCTGTATACTATCCGCCAGATCCGCAGGATATTCCGGAACTTATGAAAAACTGGATCAGGGAAACAAATATAGAAGCGGTGACAGTGAAAGAAATTTTTGAAAAAATTGCAGCCAATCATGTCCGGTTTGAACGGATTCATCCTTTTTCAGATGGGAATGGCAGAACCGGAAGGATGATCATTAACCAGCAGCTGATCAATCATGGTTTACTGCCTATCTCAATCCAGCCGATTGGAAAATACAGAGAAGCATTTAGAAGATATGACAAAAGAGAAGACCTTTCAGAAATGATATACGTTTTGTTGAAAAGCGAATTGGAATCTTTTGACAGAGTCCGCAGCCTGGTTTTGAAACTTTATAAAGACCGGGAGAAACAGGAGAAAGAAATGAAATATATTCAAGGCAAATTAGAATAGATATTCTGTAAAAGGTTTTCATGGATGAATTGATTTGCCAGCAAAGATCAAAACGGAAGCGTTTGTATTCAGAAATAAAAATTTGACTGAAAAATGTCTGTAATGGGAAAGCAATCAACAGGAAAAAAGTTTAGCGCATACGGAGCAGATGCATACTAGGAGGATCTATGAAAATACTGGGAATTGATCTGGGAACCACCACCATCAGCGCAGTGGTCACAGACAAAAAGACAGGAAACAACTGCATCAGCAGGACCATTGAAAACAATACTTTTTTATCCGGCGGACAAGACTGGGAAAAGCTGCAGGATCCGGAGAAGATTCTGGAAAAGGCAGTGGATCTGATCCATCAGATGGAACGGCAATTTCCTGATATCGAAGCAGTGGGGATCACCGGACAGATGCACGGAATCCTCTATGTGGATGAGCAGGGAAAAAGTGTCAGCCCTCTCTACACCTGGCAGGACGGACGTGGAAACCAGCCTCTTTCAGACGGAGAGTCTGCCTGCGAACAGATTAAAAAGCTCTGCGGCGAGCAGGTCAGTTCCGGGTACGGGCTTGTGACCCATTACTATCAGGTAAAGACCGGGCAGATGCCCAAAAGAGCCAGGAAACTGTGTACCATCGGAGACTATCTGGCTATGCGGCTGACCGGAGCGAAAGAACCCCTTATGCACAGCAGCAACGGGGCAAGCCTGGGCTTTTATGACCCGGAACAAGGAGCTTTTCGCACAGATGCAATGGAAAAATGCGGCATGGATCCCTCCATCCTGCCCCGAATCACCAGCGCGTTTGCCAGCTGCGGCACCTATGGGAAGGCAGTGGTGTGTACAGCCATCGGAGATAATCAGGCAAGCTTTTTGGGTACGGTAGAAGAATTTACAGACACGATTCTGGTCAATGTGGGGACTGGAAGCCAGATTTCCGTCTATTCCAGGCAGTATTTCACAGCAAAGGGAATTGAAGCCAGACCTTTTGAGGAAGAGTCTTATCTTTTTGTGGGAGCGCCTCTGTGCGGCGGACGATCCTATGCGGTCCTGGAGCAGTTTTTCCGGGCATACGGAGAAGCCATGGGGGTCAGAGATGCAGATCACTACCGGATCATGGCAGGTTTTCTGGAGAGGGAAGAGGAGATGGAAGAGGAGAGGGAATCACCTCTGAAGGTGACCACCGCCTTTTCCGGCACAAGGGAAGAACCGGAAAAGAGGGGGAGCATTGAAAACATCAGCACAGAGAATTTTACGCCTGGGAATCTGATCCGGGGCTTTCTGGAGGGAATGACAGAAGAACTCTATGAACGGTACCGTATCATTGAAAATGCCACCGGAATATCCCCCAAATATATCCTGGCTTCCGGAAACGGTGTGAGAAGAAATCCGTATCTTCAGAAACTCATCAGCCGGAAATTCGGCAAAGAATTCATACTGGCACAGGGGCAGGAGGAAGCTGCCCGGGGCGCTGCCAGGGCGGCGGCTGCCCTTTTAAAGGAGGAGATTTCATGAAGAAAAAGATCATGATCCTGGAAGATGATCCGGTGATCCGCAGGGAACTGCAGACCCTTTTGGAGGGCAACGGATATGAAACAGAAGCGCCTGCGGAGTTTGCCTGCGGGGCAGAGAGCGTGAGGAAAGCCAATCCCCATCTGGTCCTTCTGGATATCCGCCTGCCTGGGGTGAGCGGGTTTACTATCTGCTCTGAGATCCGCCGCTTTTCCACGGTTCCCATTATCTTTGTCACCAGCTGCAATACGGACATGGATGAGCTGAACAGCATCATGCTGGGCGGGGATGCCTTTATCACGAAGCCTTATCATACCGCCATTCTCCTAGCAAAGATCGACGCTCTATTGAAGCGGTTCTACCGGGAGGAAGCCATGGCGCAGCTTGCCTGGAGAGGGACGGTCCTCCATCTGGAGAGCAGTCGGATCGAATACCAGGGAAAGACGGCAGATCTTACGAAAAATGAGCTGAAGATCCTTTACTACCTGTTTTGCCATGGAGGAAGTATCTGCTCCAGGGCTGATATTATAGAATATTTGTGGGACAACCAGCTTTATGTAGATGACAATGCATTAAGTGTCAACATCAACCGCATCCGGGAAAAGCTGACAGGGATTGGGTTAAAAGACTTTATCAAAACAAAGCACCGCCAGGGGTACACGCTATGAATGCAGGACAGTATTGGAAAAACAGACTTCCCTTTTTATGTATACAGCTTCTTTCTATGGCGGCGCTTTCTGTATTTTTGCTGATCAATGGGAACAGCACAGACGTGGTTGCCCTCATCTTGTTTGTATGGGCAGTCCTCCTGATGGTCTGTATGCTGACCGCTTTTTGGATGAAAAAGAAACGGCTGGACAGGCTTCTTGCTCTGGCAGACAAGGTGGAGGAGAAATACCTGATCTCGGAGATTGCCCCAAAACCAATGCAGGCAGAGGAGGAGGTCTGGCACCGTCTGCTGAAGCTGGCAGGAAGATCTATGCTGGAGCAGATCGGAGAAGTCAAACAGGAAAGAAAGGAATACAGAGAGTACATTGAGCAGTGGATCCATGAGATCAAAACGCCTCTGACCGCTATACAGCTTCTGTGTGAGAACAACCGCTCAGAGCCTACTCGGGAGATTCTAGGAGAGCTGGAAAAGGTCAGCCGCTATGTGGAGCAGACCCTCTATTATGCCCGCAGCGGACATACAGAAAAAGACTATTCCATCAAGCCGGTATGTGTGGAACAGGTGATCCATCAGGCAGTGACAGACAACAAATATCTGCTTTTGAAAAACCAGGTAACAATCCAGGTAGAAGCCTTTCCCTGCACGGTCTATTCGGATGAGAAATGGCTGCGCTTCCTGCTGAACCAGCTGATCGTCAATGCAGTGAAATATAAGGATAAAGATCCGGTCCTGAAATTTTACGGGAAGGAGGACGGCGCCAGGATCTGCCTGCTGGTGGAAGATAACGGCATTGGTATCTGCCCGGAAGATCTGCCCAGAATCTTTGAGAAGGGCTTTACCGGGAAAAACGGCAGAAAAGCTGGCGGTTCCACCGGTCTGGGGCTGTATCTGTGCAAATGCCTGTGCCGGAAGCTGGGCATGGAGATCCAGGCGGAGCCTCTGGAAAAGGGAACCCGGATGATCCTTTCTTTTTATCGAAATGATTATATCTATCAGGTGCAGGAGAAATGATGCCTGCACCTTTTTCTTACAGTTTTGTTAGAAGTTTGTAAGGAAAAGTCATACCGTTGCCGGGCAGGAGCGTGTATGCTGGAAGCAGAAAACAGCAAGAGGTGAGAGGAATGAAAGAAATCTTAAAACTGGAGCACATCCAGAAGTATTACGGCAATCAGGGGAACCTGACAAAAGCCATCCAGGATATTAGTTTTTCTGTCCGGGAGGGAGAATTCCTGGGGATCATGGGATCATCAGGAAGCGGAAAGACGACGCTGCTGAACTGCATATCCACCATTGACACCGTAAGCGCAGGCAATGTTTTCCTGGACGGGACGGATGTGACCCGGATCCGGGAAAAGGAACTGGCAAAGTTTCGCAGAGAAAATCTTGGATTTATATTCCAGGACTTCAATCTGCTGGATACCCTGACCGTGGGAGAGAACATTGCCTTTGCCCTTACCATCAATCGTGTGCCGGCAAAAGACATTGACAAAAGGGTGGAAGAAACGGCAAAAAGCCTGAACATCCTGGACATTCTGAACAAATATCCCTATGAGATCTCAGGAGGACAGAAACAGCGCTGTGCCTGCGCCAGAGCCATCATACACAGTCCTAAACTGGTGCTGGCAGATGAGCCCACCGGGGCGTTGGACAGCCACAGCGCCCAGATGCTTCTGGAGACCATCCGCAGCATGAAAGAGAAGCTTTCTGCCACCATACTTCTGGTGACCCACGATGCTTTTTCTGCCAGCTACGCAGACCGGATCCTGTTCTTAAAGGATGGGTTGATCTTTACAGAAATTTTAAAAGGAAAGCAGGATCGAAGGGAATTTTTTAACCGGATCTTAGATGTGCTTGCCATGCTGGGAGGTGGTCCGAATGCTTTTTATTAAGATCTTGCTGCGAAATACCAGGCGCTCTGTGAAAGACTATCTGGTTTATATGGTGACGCTGGCGCTGTGCGCAGCTTTGTTTTATGCTTTTTTATCCATTACCAGCCGTTATTATCAGCCGGATATCGGGGCGGAATTTGATATTTCCGTACTGGGGGACGGCATGAAGCTTACCGTCTGTATGATCACGCTGCTCCTTTTGTTCCTGATCCGGTATGTGAACCGGTTCATGCTTTTAAGGAGGCAGAAGGAGTTCGGGCTTCAGACTGTTATGGGGCTGGAGCTTTCTGTGACTGCCAGACTTTTCTTTGGCGAGATCTTTCTGATGGGAATGGCTGCAGTGGCAGCAGGTATCTTTCTGGGAACGCTTCTTTCCCAGTTCATAACTGCCATGCTGATGAATACTTATGGAAAATCCTATGAGATCACCATGACCCTGTTTCCAGATACCGTACTTTTGACTCTGGCTTTTTTTGCGGCAGCCTTTCTGGGTATGAGCTTTTTGCAGATGAGGAGTATCCGTAAGATGAAGCCCATCGATATGCTCTATGAGGACCGGAAAAATGAAGGAAGCTTTAAGAAAAGCCGCTGGCACCGGGCTGCTGTGGCTTTGTATCTGGTTTCCTGTCTGTGGATGGCTTCCAAAGGCATTCGCAATCTTTACTTTTATTACGACTCCCGCCATCCGCTTCCGGTCAGGGTTATGTACTGGGGGAATCTATTGGTGCCGGGACTTTTGTTCCTATGCAGTGTGCTGTTTTTGGCGGCAAAGAGAAAACTTTCAGAAGGGCTGCTGGGATTTCTGCTTGCTGGCTCTGTGACTGCGGCAGCTTTCGCTTCCCAGATTCCTTCTATGAACATGAAATACTATCTGAATATGGGAAGGGGTATGGAGAATCAGTACATGATGTTTGTACTGTTCGATTTGGTATTTGCGGTCAGCATCCTCTTTTTCTTTCTCAGCAGCCTTCTGACTGTACTGAAAAACCGCTGTCCAAAACTAAAGTATCACCAGGAGAATCTGTTCTTTTTCGGACAGATCCTGTCCAAGCTGAAAACCTCCTATAAGACCATGACACTGACCTGTCTGACGCTGATGTTTGCGATTGGACTGTTTGTGATCGAACCGCTGCTATCTGGCTGGGCAATGGGATATCTGAAGATGCGGGTGCCCTATGACATCCAAATGTTTTCCAATTATCCGAAAACCCGTACCATAGAGGAACTTTCGGCAGAGCTTTCTCAGGTGGATTATACTTTTCTGGAAACGCTTTTAGAGGAAAAAGGCATCACAGAGTATGACAGTTGTTTCTTCTATACCAGCTTTCCCCAGAAAAGTGATTTTGACCGAAGGATCAAGTATGATTTCCCTGTCACAGCTATGTCCCTGTCGGATTTTAACCGTCTGCTGAACATGCGGGGAACCAAGCCTGTGCAGCTTCAGGAAGGGACTTTTGCTGTACAGTGGGCGGCAAGGACGGAGGAAAGTACTATCCGGGAATTTACAGAGGAACATCAGACCCTTGCTACAGACGGGGGAGTCCTTACTCTGGCAGAGGACGGCATACTCAGAGAGGAGCTGGGAGAATATATTTACAATTCCTATGTGGATGCCCTTTACATTGTCCCGGATGCGGTTTTTGAAAAGCTGATACCCTGTTCGGTCAACGGGATGATCAAGACCAAGGAGCCCATTGCCTATGCTGCGGCAAGAGAACTGGAAGTCTGCTTTTTGGAACGTTTTTCCGAAGATGCCGGGGAAGGGCTGCGCTGCGGCATCCGTTTGTCCACAGTGGAAACTAATGAGGTATTGTGGAGTATGTTTATCCTGCGGGCAGGGCTTACCTATGCGGCTGTGGTGTTGTTCGTCATCTGCTTTACGATTTTGTCTCTGCAGCAGCTCTTTGAAGCGGGAGCCTATCAGAGGCGGTTTCTCCTGCTCTATAAACTGGGGGTGGAGAGAAAGAGGAGAAGCCGGCTGATCCTGATGCAGATGGGAATCTGGTTCGGACTTCCGGTACTGACTGCTCTTTTGGGGGTGCTGGCATTTGTCTGGTATCTGTTCCAGACGTATGCCTCAGAGATCCGGGCTTATATTGGCTTTGCAGAGCTTGCCGGGCAGATCGGCGTGACCCTGGCAGTGCTGGCGGTTCTTTTACTCTGCTACTTTGTCAGCACCTGGCTGCTGTTTAAGAGAAGTGTGGAACGCGGTATCTCCAGAGAAAATTAGGAAAGTCGCCGGCTCCATTGAAATCTGCCTTCCTTTCCGGTATAATAAGAAAACGGAAGAGACGGGGCGCAAAAGCATAGCGAAAAAACAGTGGAAGCTTTTGGGATGCCCATCCAATACAAAAGGGAAGGAAGAGGAACATGACAAAAGAGGAACTGGCATTGGAAATCATTGACCGATTAAAGAAGGAATATCCTGATGCAGGCTGCACCCTGGATTATGACGATGCCTGGAAGCTTCTGGTAAGTGTGCGCCTGGCAGCTCAGTGTACAGATGCCAGAGTCAATGTGGTAGTGGAGGATCTGTACGCCAAATATCCGGATGTGAATGCCCTTGCCGATGCAGCAGTAGAGGATATTGAGGCAATCGTGCGCCCTTGCGGGCTCGGAAAGAGCAAAGCTCGGGACATCAGTGCCTGTATGAAAATTTTAAGAGATGAATACGGCGGCAGGGTGCCGGAGGACTTTGACGCCCTTTTAAAGCTGCCGGGTGTAGGCAGGAAGAGTGCGAACCTGATTATGGGAGATGTGTTCGGCAAGCCTGCCATTGTGACAGATACCCACTGTATCCGCCTGACTAACCGTATGGGACTGGTGGACGGGATCAAAGATCCAAAAAAGGTGGAGATGGCGCTGTGGAAGATCATTCCGCCCCAGGAGGGCAGTGATTTCTGCCACAGACTGGTGTACCATGGCAGAGACGTGTGTACCGCCAGAACCAAACCATATTGTGACAAATGCTGCCTCAGTGATATTTGCGCGAAAAACGGAGTATAAAAAATGAACGCCAGATTATTTTGGGATATTAAGTCTTTATGATATTCTTTTTATGTCAGGGAGTGGTGGAAAGTTCCGCCCTCCCCTGCTTTTTTTGTGCGGTAAGCTTTCTTAATTGTCTTCGATACCCTTCTGGGTATCGCCAATAAGCTTGTCAACCATCTGCACGGCTTTCGCGGTTTCACCGTTTTCAATGACTTCCAAACTGGGGCTTATCCAGGAGCCGCTGGCTTTGCTAGCTTCTTTACTAACAGGTATGTACTATTTTTTCTTGATGAGTTTCAAATTTACATTTCTTCTGTCGGCAATTTTTTGAAGTACCTCTGTCACATAAGAACCTTGTGCTTTCAATGGCAGTGCAGACAATTCGTCATTTGATTGTACTTGTCTCATTGCTTCTTGCAGTTCAGAAAGCTCTAATAAGTTGACTGCCAAACAGAAGAAATTTTTCCTGCGTCCGTCATTATAGTTAGAAAGTAAGCGGGAAAGAATTTTTATTTTTTCCTGCTGTTCAACATTATATTGCTCGATGCCTATACTTTGCGCTTTTTCTAAATCTGCTTTCTGCCGTCTATGCGTGATAAAAGAGTCATACTCATCAATGTGTTGATATCTTTCGCATGGATATTGTCTGCACTCATAGCAGTATTCGATCTCTCCATGTGAAAGACTGCATTTCGCAATCGTACAGGACTGATTGCCATTACCGCAGCCGCCGCAATAATTTCCTAAAAGCATAGGGCATAGTCCGCAATTTAATCCGCAAAGAGAGAAGAATTGATTTTTTCGTTTAAAGCCTTTCATAATGCAATCCCCGTAAATTTATTAAAATAATCTATTAAAATATCATAGATAGCTGCTCTTATTTCGCTTCGGACAATCGCACCTCCGCATATCTCCATTATACAGAATGATTGTAAAAATGCAATTTCAAAGTGTAAGAAAACGCTCTGGGGAAGCATGGTGTTTTTCCTTTTATGTTTCTTTTTGTATCTCTATGATTTATAATAGACCTATATGAACCAGAGGAGAACAAAATGAACGACGTGGAATTGATTGGGAAAGTACAGGATTCTGTTTATCAACAATGCAGGAAAAGAGGGTATGCCGCACCTGTGGATGTCTTAATGGATGTGGGCATCCTGCAAAAGCAGAAATAGAAAAGGCATATGCGACACACTATGTAGATTCTACTCATATAGCGATTTTAAGGGAAAACCAGGAACAGAAATAAAACGAAGATTTATAAAAAGTTCACAACCCAGGAAAATTGTGCTGATTGTGAAAGAATTTTCTTCGCAGTTTTTATTGCAGATTATTCTGGATAGAAAAAAGATTAAGTGTCCAAAAAGTACATGTACAGCATGATGTGAAGAACTTAGTTAATTGAGAATACATAATGAGGAGGAGCGGAGATATGGCTTTGAAAGATTTAGGAAAATCCATAGCAAATTTTGCAGAAGAAATTGGTAAGACAACAGCGAGTGCATCGCAGAAGACAGTAAATAATATTGCAAGATCCGCAGAGAACATTGATTTGAAAAAAATAGGGGATGTGAAGGATAGTGCAATTAAAGGCGCTCATCAAATAACAGAAAAAGCTGCTGCGAAAGTAAAAGAAGGAGCAGATAAAACAACAGAAATTGTGAATAAAGTAATGGATGTGAATGGTGATGGTCAGGTTGATATTGAAGATGTCATCATTATGGGTTTGAGAGTTCCGGGCATTTGCATTAAGCGAGATGAATTCTTACGTGGCGAGTTTATGAAGGATTATCCACAGGAAGTAATAGAAAATGCAATAGCATTTAATCCGGCACATGCAGGAATAACCACGCAAGAAATAGAAAAATATGCCAATGAAGTCATAAAATATGAGAGAAATTGCGTATCGGGAATTTCAGCTGCATTATCTACACCAGGCGGAGTTGCTATGGCTGCAACAATTCCGGCAGACA
>DWVZ01000225.1 GCA_019119975.1 Candidatus Blautia merdavium
CGGCAGAGTTTGCTGCCACCACACCGTACTATTATTCTGTATACGGCGGGGAAAACGAGGCAGATGGAAAGACAGATAAGAAGAAGGTGCTGATCCTGGGTTCCGGTCCCATCCGTATCGGACAGGGAATCGAATTCGACTTCTGTTCCGTACATTGTACCTGGGCATTTGAAAAAGAAGGCTATGAAACCATTATCATCAATAATAATCCGGAAACCGTAAGTACGGACTTTGACATTGCGGATAAGCTGTACTTTGAGCCTCTGACTCCGGAAGACGTGGAGAACGTGGTCAATGTAGAGAAACCCGACGGAGCCGTGGTGCAGTTCGGCGGACAGACCGCCATCAAGCTGACCGAAGCTCTGATCAAGATGGGCGTGAAGATCCTGGGAACTTCTGCGGAGAATGTAGACGCGGCAGAGGACAGGGAGCTGTTTGACGCGATTCTGGAAGAGTGTCATATTCCAAGACCCAAGGGGCATACCGTATATACAGCAGACGAGGCGATCCGCGCGGCAAACGAACTGGGCTATCCGGTTCTGGTGCGTCCTTCCTATGTACTGGGCGGACAGGGTATGCAGATCGCTATTAATGATGAAGACGTGGATCAGTACATCGGCATCATCAACCGCATTGCCCAGGAGCATCCGATCCTGGTAGATAAATACCTGCAGGGAAAAGAAATTGAAGTAGACGCTGTGTGCGATGGGGAAGACATTCTGATCCCCGGCATCATGGAGCATATCGAACGGGCAGGTATCCATTCCGGAGACAGTATCTCTGTATATCCGGCGCGTACCATCAGCGACACTGCTAAGAAAACCATTGAAGAGTATACCAGAAGGCTGGCAAAATCCCTTCACGTGCTGGGCATGATCAATATTCAGTTTATTGTGTGCGGGGAAGATGTGTATGTGATCGAGGTGAATCCACGTTCCAGCCGTACCGTACCGTACATCAGCAAGGTGACAGGCATCCCCATCGTGCCTCTGGCTACCAAGGTGATCCTGGGTCATAAATTAAAAGACATGGGCTATACACCGGGACTGCAGCCGGAAGCAAAGCACTATGCCATCAAGATGCCGGTATTCTCCTTTGAGAAGATCCGGGGTGCGGACATCAGCCTGGGACCGGAGATGAAGTCCACAGGAGAGTGCCTTGGAATTTCAGAAAGCTTCAATGAAGCGCTGTACAAAGCATTCCTGGGCGCAGGCATCAACCTGCCGAAACATAAAAATATGATCATTACCGTAAGAGATGAAGACAAACAGGATATCATTCCCATCGCAAGGCGTTTTGAAGCGCTGGGCTACAAAATCTACGCCACCAGGAGCACAGCAAAAGTGTTAAAGGAAAACGGCGTGAAAGCAGTAAGGACCAACAAGATCGAGCAGCCGTCCCCCAACCTGATGGACCTGATCCTGGGACATAAGATCGATCTGGTCATTGATACGCCTTCCCAGGGTGTGGAAAAAGCCAAAGACGGATTTATCATCCGCAGAAATGCCATTGAGACAGGGGTCAATGTACTGACTGCCCTGGATACCGCAGAGGCGCTGGTCACAAGTCTGGAGAATACAGATATCCAGAAGCTGGAACTGATCGATATTGCAGCAGTTTAAGGGGAGTGAGGTATGGATATTATTGAATTACTCAAGGTCATATTCCTGGGGATCGTAGAGGGCATCACCGAGTGGCTGCCCATCAGCAGCACCGGTCATCTGATCCTGGTGGAAGAATTTATCAAGCTGGACGTAAGCAAGGAATTCTGGGATATGTTCATGGTGGTGATCCAGCTGGGCGCCATCCTGGCAGTAGTGGTCCTGTACTGGAACCAGATCTGGCCGTTCAGGAATAAGAAGCCAAAGCACCACAACGTGACAAAGACAGAGAAGGCAGCAGGACTGGTGTGCCGCTTTGTGAAGATCGACAAGATGGTCATGTGGTTTAAGATCCTGGTTTCCTGCATTCCAACCATTGTAATCGCGCTTCCTTTTAATGATTTTATAGAAGAGAAGTTTAATAACTGGTTTGTGGTTTCCGTAATGCTGATCGTTTACGGTGTGTTATTCCTGATCATCGAGGATTACAACAAGAAGAGAGAAGTGAAATACAATTCCATTGCAGAGATTACCTGGAAGACCGCGTTTTTTATCGGTGTATTCCAGCTGCTGGCGGTCATTCCCGGAACCTCCCGTTCCGGAGCTACCATCATCGGCGGTATCCTGGTAGGAGCTTCCCGCACCATTGCCGCGGAATATACCTTCTTCCTGGCAATTCCCACCATGCTGGGCGCCAGTCTGCTGAAGCTGGTGAAGTTCGGATTTTCTTTCACTGCCAGCGAAGCGATCATTCTTGCAGTGGGAAGCATTGTATCTTTTGTAGTATCCATTATCGCCATCAAGTTCCTGATGGGATATATTAAGAAGCACGACTTTAAAGTGTTTGGCTGGTACCGCATTGTTCTTGGCGTCATTGTGATCCTGTTCTTTACGCTGGTAAAATAAGGACAGGACAGCAGACCGCCGGGGATGCCGGTACAAACCGCGGACGTATGTGCGCGCAGATGCATAGAAGAAAGGCAGCGAGGCTGTCGTATTAGCTTGATTTCGGTATTTTCCTATAGGTGATCGGCTGATGCGGCAGCCTTTTGCAGTTCCTGAAAAAGGATGATGTCCAAAGAGGGAACTGACAGGAGATTGGAACATGGAGAATTATGATAAAAAGATATTAGATCTGGCAATGGAAGCCGGAAGAATTCTTTTGGACGCAGGCGCGGAAATTTTTCGTGTGGAGGAAACCATAGAGAGGATCGCAGGCGCTTACGGAATCCAGAAGTGCAGCACCTTTGTTTTGAGCACCGGTATTTTTGTCACAGCAGAGAATGAGGAGGGGGAGATTTATGCCAGTGTCAGGCATATCCCCTTCACAGGAGCAAAGCTTCACCGGATCGCGGCGGTGAACCAGCTTTCCCGCAAGATCGTGGAAGGAACGTATACGCTGCAGGAGGCGGAGGAAGAGCTGGCGAAGATTAAGGACATGCCCGGCAAAAAGCCACTTACGAGAATTTTTGCCGCAGGCGTGGGCTCCGGCGCCTTCTGCTACCTTTTAGGCGGCGGGGCTGGGGATATGCTGGCTGCTTTTTTGTCGGCATTCCTTTTGTATGCGGTGCTGGTGGCGCTGGAGAGAAGGGAAAAGCAGACCTCCAAGATCGTGGTGAATATGATCGGAGGTTTCTGCGTGTCCTTGTTTTCGGTAATCTTTTATCGGATGGGGCTGGGAAACGCGCCGGGAAGTATCCTGGTAGGCTCTGTGATGCCGTTGGTACCGGGGGTTTCCCTGGTCAATGCGGTCCGGGATTTTGCGGACAGTGATTACATCGGCGGGGGAGTACGTTTCCTGGACGCCTTGATGGTAGCGCTGGGCGTGGCGATCGGTGTGGGCATTACCTATACGATCTACTATCGGATGACGGGAGGGATTTTGCTGTGATCGTGGAAGGAATTTTGCAGTTTCTGGCTGCGGCAGTGGGGACTATAGCCTTTTCAGTGATCTTCTCCGTACCGAAGAAGCATTATCCTCTCTGCGGTTTTATCGGCGGTATGGGCTGGCTGATCTGCTGGATCTGTATCCATGGATTTCAGATGGGCGCAGTGCTGGGCAGCTTTTTTGCTACTGTGTTCATCACCCTGGCTTCCAGGATCGGAAGTACGGTGAAAAAGTGCCCGGTGACCCTGTTTCTCATTGCCGGGATTTTCCCGGAGGTGCCGGGGATCGGGATTTACCGGACGATTTATTATACGCTGGTCAGGGATAATGAGCAGAGCCTGTACTATGGCAGGGAGACCATCGGGATCGCCATTGCCATGGTGCTAGGGATCATTCTGGTGTTTGAGATACCCCAGAAGACCATACACCGTTTTTTTGGAGAAAAGAAAAAGGAAGAGCGATAGCAGCTTCAGAAAAAAGCGGAACAAGAAAATCTTTGCAGCTGCCAGGCATAAAAAGGGCTGCCTCCTGTCATACAGACAGGGGCAGCTCTTTTGTCCGGTACTGCAGTTTTATTCTACAATGGTTCCGGTCTTGCCCAGATAGCCTTCTTTTCCTTTGTTGATGGAGGTGATGACAGCCCGTCTTCCCGGTTTCTCTCCTACAAAATCCACACATGCCTGGACTTTAGGCAGCATGGTGTTGTCCTCAAACTGATCCTGCTCCATGTAACCTTTCAATTCTTCCACGGTTACGTGATCCAGCTGCTTTTCCTCATCGGAATGGTAATTAACAGAAACTTTTTCCACGCTGGTGAGGATCAGAAGCTCGTCTGCATCCAGATCTCTTGCCAGCTTGCCGCTGATCAGGTCTTTTTCGATGACAGCGCTGGCGCCGATCAGCTCTTCCCCTCTCTCCAGAACAGGGATTCCGCCGCCGCCGCAGGCGATGACGATCTGTCCTGCGTCAGAAAGCGTGCGGATGGCGTCGATCTCTACGATCTTCTGAGGCTGGGGAGCAGCCACGATCCTGCGGTATCCGCCCTCTGTCTCTACTACATAATTGCCCTTGTGTTCCTCTGCTTCCGCTTCCTCGGCGGTGAGCGTTCTTCCGATGATCTTTACCGGTTCATGGAAGGCTTCATCGTAAGGATCCACGGTCACCTGGCATAATACCGTGCTGACAGGCTTATAGATGCCTCTGCGCAGAAGCTCTGCACGCAGGGCGTTCTGGATATCATAGCCGATGTATCCCTGGCTCATGGCAGAGCACACAGACATGGGAACGGCAGTATAGGCGGGATGTACTTTTCCGAATTCATTCATTGCTGTATGGATCATGCCTACCTGAGGAGCGTTGCTGTGTGTGATGATCAGGTCGGCGCCTGCTTCTACCAGATCTGCCAAAATGGCAGCCGTGGATTTCACCGCGCTTTTCTGCTCCGGAAGAGTTGTGCCCAGGGCTCGGTGTCCAAGTGCCACAACGATTTTCTTTCTTGTCATATTTCAGTACCTCTTTCTTTCTTAACATAGAACAATATAACTATTATATCTGTATCTCCCAAGAAAAGCAACAGAAAAAACCCGATACACAAGGCATCGGGCTTTTTCAACTTGAGGGGGGAGATAGTGAGTGGTTTATCAACTATCCAAGACCTATTATAGGGAAAAAATATGAGGAAACTATGTCTGTTTTATAAAATAAACAGAAAATCTCTTAATAAAAATTAAAATCCCTATAAGGAAAATAGTTACAGCTAACCAAGATAAGCTTTCAAAAGGAGAAAGGTATTTCTGGCGCCGTCCACATGGCTTCTCTCATACCCATGGGAAGCATAGACCCCTGCTCCGATGAGGGCATGGCGGATGTCATAACCTGCCCGCAGAGCAGCCTCGGCATCAGAACCATAGTGGGGATAAACATCCACAGCAAAATCCAGGCAGTTTTCCCTGGCGGTACGGATCAGATTCGACACCAGATCGTAATGGTAAGGACCGCCGCTGTCCTTGGCACAGATGGACACCTGGTGTTCCCGGCACTCCAGTCCGTCCCCCACACAGCCCATGTCCACAGCGAGGACCTCGGTCACGCCCTCAGGAATGGAAGCAGAGCCGCCGTGGCCTACCTCCTCATAAACGGTAAAGTGCTGGTAGACCTTTCTTTTCAGCCGGATCTTCTGATCTTTGACATATTTGGCGTAGCCCATCAGGATGGCGGCGCTTAATTTGTCATCCAGAAATCGGCTTTTGATGTAACCGCTTTTGGTGATCACGGTGCGGGGATCAAAGCAGACATAATCCCCGGGCAGGATTCCCAGAGCAGCGGTCTCCTCTTTGGAAAAGACCTTTTCGTCCAGTACGATCTCCAGAGTGTCAAAAGTCCGGGCAGTCTTGTCATAGTCTCCGTTTACGTGGATGGAAGCATTGGAGAGCTGGCAGGTGCCTTCATAGACGCCGTGAAACCGGGTGATGACCCGGCAGTTTTCTGCCTCTGCGTTGTTGGCGTTCATGCCTCCCACCGGGGATACAGACAGGCAGCCGTTTGCCTTGATGCCTGTGACGACAGCTCCCAGGGTATCCACATGAGCTTCAGTAAATACTGCGTTGGCGGCGTCGTCTCCGCCCAGATCCACCAGCACGCCGCCTTTTACGGTTCTTTGGGGAGCGTATCCCATTGCCTGGTATTCTTCCATGAGATAATCGGTCACCTGTTTTGTATATCCGGAAGGGCTGTCGATGGCAAGGAGCTTTTTCAGCTGTTCCAGAATATAATCCATATCGTATTCCATACGGTTTCCTCCATAAAATTCGTCAGGCGGGTCAGCGCCTGCAGTCTCTATTGTAGCGTTGAGAAAAGGCGCAGTCAAGACGAAGAAGGAAGCCACAGCAGAAAGAAGCCCCGCAGACGGAAATAACGTGGGAAACAGCAGGAAATGAAGGTTGACAAAAGCACAGGAAATATTAAAATAAAAAGAAAAGATCCCGCGGAATCCGGGATCAGGAGTACGGAGGTAGAAGAATGAGCCTGAGAAAATGCGCATGTATCGACACCTTATACACAGAGCTGCCCTGGAAGGAGCGGTTTGCGGCAGCGAAAAGGGACGGATTTGACGCAGTGGAATTCTGGGACTGGAGGATCCGGGATTTAAAGGAGACAAGAGAGGCAGCCCAGGCTGCCGGCATCGTCATCAGCGGGTTTAACGGCGACGCGGATTATTCCCTGGTGGATCCCCAGCACAAGGAAAAATACCTGGATTTCCTGCGACAGTCACTGAGAGCGGCAAAGGAAGTCGGGGCAAAAAGCGTCACCATTCATTCCAATGCCCTGGGAGAAGGCGGCGTGGTGGTGAATTCCTACGACCATCTTTCGCACACCGTCAAGCTGTGTTCCATGTATGACACGCTGCTTTCCTGTGCAAAGCTGGCAGAAGAAGAGGAGATCAATCTGAATCTGGAAGCCCTGAATATCACCACCGACCATGTGGGCAATTTCCTGGAACACACCCAGATGGCAGCAGAGATCTGCCGGCTCATCGGTTCCCCCAGGCTGAAGGTGCTTTATGACGTATACCATATGCAGATCAATGAAGGCTGCATCTGCGATACCATCAGCCAGTACAAGGATCAGTTCGGGCATATCCATGTGGCAGACGCTCCCGGACGCCACGAACCGGGAACCGGGGAGATCAATTACAGAAAAGTACTGCGGCATCTGGAAAAGGAAGGCTATCAGGGGTATGTGGGATACGAACTGTTCCCGCTGACCGATACAGCCGCAGCGGTGAAAGCCATTATGGAAGCCTGCTGAAAAAAGATCCGGCGCCGGGGAAAAGAAACAGGTACTTCCAAGGAGCCGTGAGAAGAAAAAGGCAAGAAAATTGGGAAAACCAGTGGAAAAATTTTGTTATACCATATATAATATAGGCGGTGTAAATAATATTGATCAGCCAAGGAGGAAAACAGAACTATGTATGATATGAAGATTTCCGATTCTGTTGTTTATATCGGTGTCAATGACAAGACCATTGACTTATTTGAAAGCCAGTACCATGTGCCAAACGGAGTTTCCTACAATTCCTATCTGATCTTAGATGAGAAGACGGCAGTGATGGATACTGTAGATAAAAGAGCTACCAACGAATGGCTGAAAAATCTGGACAAGGCTTTGAACGGACGCACGGTAGATTACCTGGTGGTTTCTCATCTGGAGCCGGACCACGCTTCTAATATCCAGCTGCTGGCTGAGAAATTCCCTGAGATGAAGCTGGTAGGAAATGCTAAGATCTTTTCCATGCTTCCGCAGTTTTTTGATTTTGACCTGGAGGGACGCACAGTTACGGTAAAAGAAGGCGATACCCTGTGCCTTGGAGCGCACACCCTGCAGTTTTTCATGGCTCCTATGGTTCACTGGCCGGAAGTTATGGTGGAATACGAACAGGCAGAGAAGATCCTGTTTTCCGCTGACGGCTTCGGAAAATTCGGCGCCCTGGACGCGGAGGAAGCGTGGACCGATGAAGCGAGAAGATATTTTATTAACATTGTAGGCAAGTACGGCACACAGGTGCAGGCGCTGCTGAAGAAGGCTGCCACCCTGGATATCCAGACCATCTGCCCGCTGCACGGACCTGTGCTGAAGGAAGACCTGGGCTATTACATCGGCAAATACCTTACCTGGAGCAGCTATGAACCGGAAGAAGAGGGCGTTGTGGTTGCCTATGCTTCCATCCATGGCAACACAGGAAAGGCAGCAGAGAAGATGGCGCAGATCCTTACCGAAAAAGGCGCGAAAGTAAAACTCTTTGATCTGGCAAGAGACGATATGGCAGAGGCAGTTGCCAGCGCGTTCCGTTATGACAAGCTGGTGCTTTTAGGCGTTACCTATGACGGCGGTCTGTTCCCCTGCATGGAGGATTTCCTGTATCATCTGAAGATCAAGACTTACCGGAACAGAAAGGCAGCCATCGTAGAAAACGGTTCTTGGGCTCCTATGTCCGGAAAACTGATGAAGGCATACTTAGAGAGCATGAAGGGAATTGAGATCTGTGAGCCGGTTGTGACTCTGAAATCCGTCATGAAGGATGCGGATGAAGAGAATCTGAAAGCACTTGCAGATACACTTCTCGCATAGAGGAAGTGAAAGAGGAGGGTCTGATATGAAATGCCCCTTTTGTAATCAGGAAAACACCAGAGTGATCGATTCCAGACCGGTGCCGGACAATAATTCCATACGGAGAAGACGCCAGTGCGACGAATGCGGCAGACGGTTTACGACGTATGAGAAGATTGAGACGATTCCGCTGAGTGTGATCAAAAAAGACCAGAGCAGGGAACAGTTTGACCGGGCGAAAATCCTGGACGGTGTTATGCGCGCCTGCTATAAAAGACCGATTCCGGTGGAGAAGATCGAGGCGCTTATTGATGAGATCGAGACAGAGGTCTTTAACCGGGAGGAAAAGGAGATCCCCAGCACCCAGATCGGGGAGATCGTCATGGACAAGCTCAAAGACCTTGACGCAGTGGCTTACGTGAGGTTCGCCTCTGTGTACCGGGAGTTTAAAGATGTGGATACCTTTATGGATGAACTGAAAAAGATCATGAAGTAGGTCATCTGTACATAGAAGAGACGTTTGCCGGGAGCGGATGCAGCTGCGGCAGACGTCTTTCTCTCTGCCGCGGAGTTTTCCATGTTTTTCAAAAGATACTTGCTTTTTGCATCTGGAT
>DWVZ01000226.1 GCA_019119975.1 Candidatus Blautia merdavium
TAAGAATCACCTTGCAGTTCATACCACGACATAAAGTGAGAATTGCCGCAATTTTAGGGTAGACATGACGTGTCTACCGGAATTTAATTAGAAAAAATCCAATTGAACACCAGTAAATTATGACATCTCAACAGTGGTATGAACTGCAAGGTGATTCTTATAATCCTCGTCTTAGCTTACCAGCCGGAAAACTTAACTTATTATTTCAAACTGTTTATTTCTGACTGCATAAAAGCCAGGAATTTTCCAGCGTGCGCGCCATCCATCTGCGTATGGTGGAATTGAAATGAAATTGGCAGATAATACCGCCAGAATTTCTTTTTGTATCTGCCCCAAATGATGAACGGGTTATTAAAAATACCGCTATTCATGCCTACTGCACCATCAATTTCAGTATCTATGATTGCGGATGTGCCAATTACCATACAGTTTTCAGAAAGATCTCTGTCCTTACAGTTTTCCGCAGCCTGCTTCGTATATTTCAGATAATCACTGTTGAATTTTTCCAGTTCGTCCGTAAAGAGAATGTCACAGGAGCTTACCTCTCCCTCTTTATTTTTTACAATGGTATTCACGGCGATAGAATCATACTGAATCAATTTATCTCCAACCGGAAGTAAATAAAACTCATCTACAGCCTTTGCTGCTCTGCCAATACAATAATCCATTAACATATGAAACTTCAAGTGCTTCCTGTTGCTTACTTTGACAAGATTGGTAACATCCATTGTCTTAAAGAAAGTCACCATCGGATTTGGTGCTTTCATCCAAAGTTCAAATGCTGCAGCACGTTTCGACTTCCCTGGTTCAATCTCTTTTGCCATATTTACCTCCGTCAATTCCAATTCGCCGTCCTAAATTTCTTTCATTGTACCATTCGCTTCTTTTTTTGTCATTGCATTTTTATTCCTTTTTTCATACTTATATAAAAAAGAGCAGTGTATCATCTACCTGCTCTCTTTTTCGGATTGCCTTTCCTTACCGAATGCTCTGTATAAAAATTGTATTTATGGTAGGATGGGGCGTCTTTTTGCTGCTCCATCGATGCCGTGCCTCTTTACGCCGTTATAATCTCCGTCAACACACTCAGCAGCTCTGTATCCAGTTCCATAGCCTGAAGCTGGGAGAGCAGCAGGGTCTTATCTTCCGCCTCCTGGATCATCTGATAAAGCACATCTTTGGTGACAAAGGGGATCTCTGCCTGATTCAGGAAGTCAAAGGCATAGGCTGCCATATCATTTTCTCTCTCTTTGATATTTCTCAGCTCAATGCAAAATTCCTGACCCGGGTCCTGCTCACCCAGACTGCAGCACAGGCTGCCTTGTTCTTTGCAGTAAGTGATCTCTCCCAGGGTCTCTTTTCCTGCTGCCAGAATCCTTACGGTGTTTTCCGGGAGATCCTCTTTAGCAAGCTCCGCCGCTTCCGTCTGGCAGGACTCTATGCCATGGAGGATCACCTTCCAGCTTCTCCTGTCAGGGAGAAGCTCCCGGCTGCCCTTGGGCGCTTGGATCACCAGCTTGGCGCTTCTCTCCTTGCTGTTCCAGGAGAACTCCGCCTTCGTCTTTACCCATTCTCCCTTTTTGTAATCTTCTGTCTCATTGTCATCTTCATAAAGGACAAAGCTTCCGTCTGCTCCCGGATACACATGAAGGCATAGTTTCTCCGGATTTTTCTGAATGCTGTCCAGTTCCTCCGTCATGGGAACAATGGCTCCTGCCTTAGCCAGCACCGGGATAGAATCCAGGCTCCGGTACATATTTAACATTCTTCCGCCTCGGTATTTCATACCTGTAAAGATATCATACCAGGTTCCCTTTGGAAGCCAGGTCTTTACCTTGCCCACGTTCAGCCCGGAAATCTGCGGCGCCGTAATGGGAGCGCACATCAGCTGGCTGCCGAAGAAATACTGATTCGGCACTTCATAGGCTTCTCTGCATTCCGGATAGTCATAGTACATGGGTGTTACCAGAGGAAGATCCTCCTCATATGCCCGGTAGTTCATGGTGTAAAGATAAGGCACCAGCTGGTGTCTCAGTCTTAAAAATTCCTTCATCATATCGGCAATGTCTTTCCGGTATCTCCAGGGTTCCTTGGCATTAAACTCGCTGCTGCTTGAATGAAGCCGCATGACTGGAGAGAACACTCCGAACTGCAGCCAGCGTCCAGCCATCTCATCATCCTTGATCCCCATCATATGACCGCCGATGTCATGGCTCCACATACCGTAGCCGATATTAGAAGCCGTAGCCGTAAAATAAGGCTGGAAAGCGAGAGATGCCCAGGTAACAATGGTGTCACCCGAGAATCCTACCGGATAACGGTGGCTTCCCGGTCCGGCATATCTGGAAAAGGTCATGGGACGTTTTCCATCTCTTCTGCTGTCCAGATAATGATAATGATTCAGCACCCAGAGCGGATCCAGCCCTTCTACCTTGCTGATGCCCCCGGACTGCCAGTCCAGCCACCAGAAATCCACTCCCTGCTTTTCCATAGGGTGATAGATATGTTCAAAACATGCCTCCAGGAATTTGGGATCCGCCGGGTCAAAGTTTACAGGCTGCTCCTGCTCCCAGTCTGCCCCCATCTCCTGTGCCACTGCTTTGTAGGCTTCCTCATGGGCACGTACGCCGTCTGCTGGATGGACATTCAGCGTTACTTTCATATTCCGGTTATGGAGCCATTTCAGAAATCTCTCCGGATCCGGAAACAGATCCCGGTTCCAGGTATAGCCGGTCCAGCCGCTTCCGTATTTGGGATCAATATCCACCAGATGCCAGTCCATATCAATGACTGCCACAGAAAAAGGAATCTTTTCTCTCTCAAAGCGGCACATCAGTTCTTTGTAGGACTCTTCCGAGTATTTATAATACCGGCTCCACCAGTTTCCCAGCGCATATCTGGGGATCATAGGATTTTTTCCGCAAAGATAATAGAAATCTTTCAAAGCCCTCTTATACTCATGACCATAGCCCCAGAAGTAGAGATCTTCTTCCTGATGCGTCCTGGGTTCGATCCAGCCGTCCTCACCAAGCAGAAGCGATCTGCTGTCGTCCAGCAGGGAAAAACCATTTCTTCCCAGGATTCCTCTCTCCAGAGGAATCTCTCCGTCTGCCTCGTCCAGAGTCCTGGCAGTGCCTTTCAGGTCCCGGAAATCCTGACCGTAATGCCAGATGCTGCCATAAGCGCTGAAATTTCCCACAGCCTGGATAGACAGTCCGTTAGGCGAAAATTTCTTTTTGTCATAAATCAGATGGAGCATAGGGGTAAAGATTTCCAACTGCTCCTGGGTTTCCTTACAGGTAAAATCAACCTTGGGAAAATTCCGGTTCCACACACACTGAGTAGCCCGGTCTTCAAAAATGCCTTCTTCACTGTACTCCAACCGGATAAGACCTTCTGTAAGCACGGTGATCCTGTATTTTTCTCCCTGAAGAATATTTCCTTCATCTGCTTTGGGGGTTGTCTGGATTTTCCAGTTT
>DWVZ01000227.1 GCA_019119975.1 Candidatus Blautia merdavium
AATAATAGTACGGTGTGGTGGCAGCAAACTCTGCCGCACAGGTATCTACCATCTTATAAGAAGCTGTGATGTCCCACTGCATGCGCAGATCACGGATTTCTTCTGCTTTCTTTCCGGTCAGCCTTGCGATAACGGTATCCGGGAATTCCAGACGTTTCGCTTCTCTTAACAGTTCTTCGGTCAGCTCCTGTTCTTTTAATGCCTGCTCCATTTCTACCAGTATGGCGATCTTATCAATGAACCAGATATCAATCTTGGTGATGGCATGGATTTCTTCGTAGGACATTCCTCTGCGCACAGCTTCCGCGATCCTCCACATACGCATATCGTCCACGATGTGCAGCTGCTCGGTTAATTCTTCCTGTGTCAGCCCTGTAAAATCATAGGACATGAGAGAATCCACATGCTGTTCCAAGGAACGGATGGCTTTCATAAGCGCGCCTTCAAAGTTATTGCAGATACTCATAACTTCTCCGGTAGCTTTCATCTGTGTGGTAAGGGTTCTCTTGGCGCTGATGAACTTATCAAAGGGCAGCCGGGGGATCTTTACCACGCAGTAGTCCAACATCGGTTCAAAGCTGGCATAAGTCTTGCCTGTGATAGCGTTTTTGATCTCATCCAGAGTATAGCCCAGGGCGATCTTCGCCGCAACCTTGGCAATGGGATAGCCGGTCGCCTTGGAAGCCAGGGCAGAAGAACGGGACACACGGGGATTTACCTCGATGACGCAGTATTCAAAACTGTCGGGATTTAACGCATACTGTACATTACAGCCTCCGGTGATGCCCAGCTCTGTAATGATGTTCAGAGCAGAGGTACGCAGCATCTGGTATTCCTTGTCTCCCAGTGTCTGAGACGGAGCTACCACGATACTGTCGCCTGTATGAACGCCTACCGGGTCCAGGTTCTCCATGTTGCAGACGGTGATGCAGTTGCCTGCGCTGTCTCTCATAACCTCATATTCAATCTCTTTCCAGCCTGCGATGCAGCGCTCTACCAGCACTTCACCCACACGGGAAAGACGCAGTCCGTTTTCCAGGATCTCTACTAATTCTTCCTGATTGTTGGCGATTCCGCCGCCGCTTCCTCCCAGTGTGTAGGCAGGACGCAGCACCACAGGATAGCCGATCTGATTACTGAAGGCAATGCCGTCTTCCACATTTTTTACCACCAGGGAAGCGGCGATGGGTTCCCCGATCTTCTCCATGGTATCCTTGAATTCCTGGCGGTCCTCCGCCTTTTTGATGGTTTCAGAGGTAGTACCGATCAGGCGCACATTGTGCTCCCTTAAGAATCCTCGCTCTTCCAGCTCCATGGCAAGGTTCAGACCAGCCTGTCCTCCCAGGGTGGGAAGCACGCTGTCCGGTTTTTCCTTCAGGATCAGCTGTTCTACAACTTCCACGGTCAGCGGCTCGATGTAGACTTTATCAGCGATGTCTTTATCTGTCATGATCGTGGCAGGGTTGGAATTTAAAAGTACAACTTCGATTCCCTCTTCTTTCAGAGAACGGCATGCCTGGGTTCCTGCATAGTCGAACTCAGCTGCCTGTCCGATCACGATCGGACCGGAACCAATCATCAATACTTTTTTAATATTCGGATTCTTTGGCATTACTCTGTCACCTCCATCATTTTTATGAAACGGTCAAATAAATATCCGGAGTCCTGAGGTCCCGGGCATGCTTCCGGATGGAACTGCACGGTGAAAATATTTTTGCCTACATATTTCAGCCCTTCATTGGTCTTGTCGTTGACATTCTCAAATGCAGGCACTGCGATCTCAGGATTTAAGGTATCGGTGTCCACCACATAGCCGTGATTCTGGGAGGAAATGTAAACTCTTCCTGTCTCCAGATCCTTGACCGGATGGTTGCCGCCTCTGTGGCCGTATTTCATCTTCTTGGTATCCGCGCCTGTGGCAAGCGCCATCAGCTGATGTCCCAGACAGATCGCGAAGATCGGCACTTCTGAATCATATAATTTCTTTACTTCTTCTATAATAGAAGTACATTCCTTAGGATCCCCGGGTCCGTTGGACAGCATGATGCCGTCGGGATTGGTCTTCAGAATGTCTTCTGCTTTTGTAAAGGCAGGGTAGACAGTCACCTGGCAGCCTCTCTCATTTAAGGATCTGGCAATGTTATTCTTTGCGCCGAAATCCAGAAGCGCTACCTTGGGACCGTTTCCTTTTAATACTGTTTTTTCTTCACAGGTCACTTTCTCCACCACTTTGCCGGTGGTGTAAGCGTGGAGCTTGGGAAGGATCTCCTCCAGGTCATAATCCGCATTGGTGGTGATCATGCCGTTCATGGTTCCTTTTTCTCTCAGGATCCTGGTCAGCGCTCTGGTGTCGATGCCTGCGATTCCCGGTATGTCATATCTCTTTAAAAAGTTCTGGATGGTGTCCTCGCTTCTGAAATTGCTTGGAATACGGGATAATTCCCTTACAATGTAGCCGTCCGGCCACGGTCTTAAAGATTCCTGGTCCTCATGGCAGATGCCATAATTTCCGATCAAAGGATATGTCATGCAGACTGCCTGTCCGGCATAAGAAGGGTCTGTCAGTACCTCAAGATAACCTGTCATCGATGTGTTAAAGACAATCTCACTGATGATCTCTTTCTTAGAACCGATGCTGGTTCCTGTAAAGACGGTGCCGTCTTCCAGTATTAAAAATGCTTTCATTCTCTCACCTGTCTTCCTTTCTTTTTCTTCCTGTTTCCCGGTTTCCCAATACCTGTCTCCCTAGAAAGTCCTAAAATTCCCCAAATTGTAAAAAGTGTACCACAAGGCATAGCATTTTTCAACCTTTTTTCACCGTAATTTTACCGTAAATTTTTTTAAAATTATTATTGACAATTTCCTCATTATCATGTATTATATGTTTTGTGCTCAAGAGCACTGAACATTAAGAAGACGCAGGAGTGGCGGAATTGGCAGACGCGCAGGCTTCAGGTGCCTGTGGTAGCAATATCGTGTGGGTTCAAGTCCCATCTCCTGCATTCTGATCTTCAGCTGCAGGGCATGAAAAATTTCATAGTTTTTCTTTTATAGAATGCAGGAGTGGCGGAATTGGCAGACGCGCAGGCTTCAGGTGCCTGTGGTAGCAATATCGTGTGGGTTCAAGTCCCATCTCCTGCATCTTTTT
>DWVZ01000036.1 GCA_019119975.1 Candidatus Blautia merdavium
CTCAGCAGCTGGACCAGCCGCTTGTTATTGGTCGCCTGATAAATGGCTTCATGGAATTCCACATCCACTTCTGCCAGCTCGGTCAGATTGCCTTCCTCTGTCAGCTTCTTAAAGCGCCCTTCGATTTCTTCCAGATGCTCGATCTCCTCTTTGGTGATCCTTTCACAGGCAAGGCTGATGGCAAGGACCTCCATGCCTTTGCGCACTTCCAGCACATCGTTGAGATCCCGTTCTGTAATGGACGCCACCTTGGCTCCCTTTCTGGGCGCCATAACGACCAGCCCTTCCAGCTCCAGTTTCCGGATCGCTTCCCGGATAGGCGTCCGGCTGACACCCAGACGCTCTGCCAGCGTAAGCTCCATCAGACGCTCTCCCGGCTTTAACTCTCCCTTTAAAATCGCCCTGCGCAGGGTGTTAAATACTACGTCTCTCAGCGGAAGATATTCATCCATATGCATTTCCAGTTCCAAACTTATTTCCTCCTTCCTCCGTTGTTAAAGACTGTTGTAAGAAAGACGGTCTTTGCCAGGCGGCTTTCCTTTAATGCCTCGCAGGCATACTCCGCCATTTTTCTGTCGTCGAATAAGCCAAAGACTGTAGGACCGCTGCCGCTCATCATAGCGTTTAACGCCCCGTGGTCTTTCATATGCTCCTTAATCTCCTGGATCACCGGATACCGGGGAATGGTGACGGTCTCCAGGACATTTCCCATGAGGTCTGCCAGCTTATTCAGGTTATGCCACTGAAGGGCTTCCAGCATAGGATCAATGGGGGGATGCTCCTTCAGCTCATTGGCGTGCAGATTCTCATACACGAATTTCGTAGATACACTGATCCCCGGTTTCCCGATCAGGACATAGCAGTCCGGACAGGGAGGCAGTGGGCGAAGCTTCTCTCCGATGCCTTCTGCCAGGGCAGTGCCTCTTAACAGGCAGTAGGGCACGTCCGCTCCGATCCTGACACCCCGCTCCATCAGCTCTTTTACCGAAAGTCCCAGCTGGAACAGACGGTTGACTCCTATCATGGCTGCCGCGGCATCGGAGCTTCCTCCTGCCATGCCGGCAGCCACCGGGATAAACTTCTGCAGGTTCACCGTAAGCCCCTGCTCTACGTGGAATTCATCCATCAACAGCTTGGCTGCCTTGTAGACCAGATTATTTTCATTGGTAGGGACAAATGGCAGATTGGCGGTGATCCGGATTCCCGGTTCCTGGCAGATCTCCATCTCCAGCTGGTCATACATATTAATGGTCTGCATGATCATGCGCAGTTCGTGATACCCGTCTTCTCTCTTTCTCACCACATCCAGACCCAGATTAATCTTTGCCAGTGCTCGAAGTCTCATGCGTTCTCCTTTCCTTTTTTGTACTCGGTATACAATATCCACAATCTTCTATTGCGGCGTTTTCCTTATAAAACCGGCATTTTTCCGGCTCTTTCCATTAATGTAACCGTATATTGTACATTGTATTCGTTTTAATACATCTATTCTATCCGAAAAGAATCCATTTTTCAACAGGAAAAGTAATTGAAACCAGAAAAATGACTGACAGCAAACGATTGACACAGGACGATCACCGAAAGGTTTCTGCTCCCCGGCACGCAAAAAAGCCGGAAGCTGCCCCAAAAGCATTTTCTCTCTGCTTTTGGGGCTGTCTTCCGGCTTTCTTTCCCAGGCAGCCTGCTGTTCTGCTTTTTTATAATTTTTTATTGCTCTGCCTTTTTTATATTTTCTACTGCTCTACTTTTTTCATAAGGATCAGAGTGTCATAGGGCTTGATCTCATCGGTCTCCAGACTGTTCAGCTGCATGATATTGTCTATGGTGGTATAGAATTTCTTGGCAATGTCCCACAGGCAGTCGCCGGGCTGGACCTGATAGCCTACGATTCCCGGCATTTCCTTTAACTTTTCTCTGTCCAGCTCCCGCTCCTCCACTGCCCGTATCACACCAGTCTCGGTCTGCCTCATGACCAGGGCGTTAAGGTTCATCACCGCCTTGACCTCAATCTCATCACTGTCGATCATGGTCGTGGACAGCTGTTCCAGATCCGTGCGCAGATGATACACACAGTTTTCGCTGATCCCCTGTGCCTCGATCACATGACTGAAAGGAATCATGGTCTCCATGGAATAAAAGGGCATCTCATCATCTCCGATGATATACAGGATCCTTACCTGTACGATTCCTTCTGCCAGGATCCCATTCTCCACGATCCTTGTCTCATCGACCTTGACATTGCCGTCGCTGTGGCAGATCTGCAGGATCTTTCCCTGGCTGTTCTCTGCCTTCACCCGGTCGCTGACTCTGCATTTGGAAAAATTTTTCACCAGAAGGCTGGAGAGTTTTCTGCTTTCTCTGACTGCCTCACAGTCTCTCAGAGGCGTATAGACATCCATCAAAAGAGACAGTTCTTCTTCCTCATAAATCTTCATTTCCAGCTCCAGTACTGCCTCCACTCCAATGATCCGGTCTTCGCCGTCATCGTCCTGCCGGACCTTCAGATCGCTCTGGGGTATGGAAACCTCCACATTGGGGAGCATCTCCGCCGTGCAGCCTGTGCACTCCATTTCCTCATAGAAGGGGATGGACTGCTCCAGCCACTGGAGAGAATTGGTCTCGTCGTTTCCCCGGTACAGGGCGAATAAGAACAGCTCCCCTTTCACTGCGATCCTGTTGTTTTCCGCCCGTATATCCAGTCCCCGGACCTCCACTGTGTCCCAGAGAAGCTCAAAGATATCCGGCTTGTTGGACGCCAGTGCCACGTCCTTTTTGATCCGCATGGTATCCTTTTTATGTACTGCCACTCCCATAATGGAAATGTCCTGCTTTTTCTGGGAGATTTCTTCCTCCTCCACACCCACAGGCAGATCCAGCTCCTGCATATCCTCCACATAAGCGCTGAAAGTAACCAGCGCCTTGATGTTCAGCTTTCTGGAATGGATCATCTGCACGCTCAGATCCTCCATATCCCATTTCAGCTGTACCTTATCGCCGCTTTCCAGCCCCTCCAGGTTCAGTGTCTCTCCTATGCGCAGTGTTCCGGTAAGGCTCTGGATCCTGCGCTCCTCACTGTCGCTGACGTAGAGCAGGCACACCTCCAGGGCGCCTGTGATATAGGCTTTCCCCTCTGTAATCTGAATGTCCTCGATCCGCACATCTCCCTTTTTCTGGATCATGCGTCCCATATCCGGCTTGACATCCGGCACATTCAGGTCCTCATCAAATGTAACCTGGCTCACTGCCTGGCATTTCCTGCAAATTCCATAGGTTTTCTTTGTAATCAGCTCCACATTCTAACCTCTCTTCTACTCAAAGATCACCGGCTCCTCCCGGTATTTCATCTTCACCACCAGACAGGGATAGGACGGTTCCTCCTTCAGTTCCTCTCCTTCTCCGGGTCCGATCAGGACCGTCTGCAGGTGAATGGCGTTTTCCCACAAAGACAGATCCTCGATCTGAATGCTGTAGCCTCCGGTCTGCTGTTTCCCATAGCCCTTCATCAGGTACAGATATCCGCTGTCCTGATACGTCAGCTGGAATTCTGTCTCCTTATGCTCTTCGATCAGTTCCTTTACCTTATCCGGAAAGTCCTCTTCCTTCATCACAGTGTATTCCGGTTTCACTCCGTCTCCTGCCTTTACCTTCTCTATGCTGCATCCGCACAGAAAGCAGGAGAGCAGAGCCACGGTCAGGATCCCTGCTGCCCATCTCCTCAAATTCCCTTCTGCCTCCACTTTGCCAACCTTATCCATAATTTATGCAGAGATTTTTTAAAATATGCCAGGATTTCTCTTGCTTCCCCGCTGTCTTTTCATTATAATGAGATTAGTTCTGTTCCCTGCAGGCAAAGGCGGCTGTGAGGAACTTAATATTTTGGGTTTTATATACCAAACGGTATACAGACCATTCGTGACCGCCCGGGCTGTGTCCACTTGGCTCACTGCCCGCAGAAATAAACCGATAAAGGATGTGGATTATGTTTCGTTTTATAATTGTATGTATCTGTGTGATCGGATATCTGATCCTGTCTATCCCGCTTCTGATCGCAGAAGGGATCCTGGGTCTCTTTAACAAGCGCGCCAAGGACATCAGTTCCCTGCGGATCATCCAGGCTGTTTTCCGGGGCATCCTGAAAGTGACCGGCGCAGAAATCCAGATCAAGGGGCATGAGAATGTTCCCACAGACCAGGCTGTGCTGTACATCGGAAATCACAGAAGCTTCTTTGATATCCTTCTGACTTATGTGCTGTGCCCGGATCTCACCGGCTATGTGGCGAAGAAAGAAATGGAGCCCATTCCCCTTCTTTCCATTTGGATGAAATATCTCCACTGCCTGTTCCTGGACAGAAAGGATCTCAAGAAGGGGATGAAGACCATCCTCACTGCCATTGATGAAATAAAACGGGGAGTTTCCATCTGTATCTTCCCAGAGGGCACCCGCAACAAAGGGGACAGTGAGCTGAACCTTCTGCCTTTTCATGAGGGAAGCTTCAAGATCGCTACCAAAGCAGGATGTCCGGTAGTTCCCATTGCCATCACCAATTCTGCGGAAATCTTCGAGGCGCACTTTCCCAGGATCAAACCCTGCAAGGTGATCGTGGAATACGGAACCCCCATCTATCCTGATCAGCTTTCCAAGGAAGAGAAACGGAAGCTGGGATCCTACACCCAGGAGATCCTGCTGGATATGCTGAAGAAAAACCGAGCTGCTCTCGACTGCCAGCAGCCTGTGTGACAGGATCAGCTGCCTGGACCGCACTAGGGATAAGGCTTAAAGCACTAAAGATAAGACTTAAAAGCACTAAGGATAAAAAACCGGGAAAGCCCGGAAAGAAGCAGGACAAAATCTAATTTTGTCTCCTTCTTTCCGGGCTTTCTTTTTCTTCATAAATGTTTTCACAGTGCGCGGCTATTTCCAGCACTCCGTATTTTCGATTCCTGCTTCCTTGGCTTTAAATACCGGGTTCTTTCCTTCTTTTCTCTGTTTTTCATAGTCTTTTAAAACCCTGACAGCAATGTTTCCCAGCAGCAGGATAGCAATGATATTCACAGACGCCATAAATCCCATAGTAATATCTGCAATGTTCCACATCATGGAGAAATCCGCCTGCGCTCCCAGAAAGACTGCCAGCAGGCAGGTGATCCTAAAGACAAACAGCAGCTTCTTATTGTTTTTAATAAACAGGATATTGGACTCTGCATAGTAATAATTCCCCACCAGGCTGCTGAAAGCAAAGGCAAAGATGGAGAGGGTGATAAAGTGGATGCCCCAGCTTCCCACATTGGCAGAGATCGCCTGCTGTACAAAGGGGATCCCGTCCAGTTTGCCGGATACGCCTTCCACCCCTGACAAAAGCAGCATCATAGCCGTGGCAGAACAGATCAGCAGCGTGTCGATAAACACAGAGATCACCTGCACCAGCCCCTGCTTTGCCGGATGGCTGACCGACGCGCTGGCAGCCGCGTTGGGCGCGCTTCCCATACCCGCCTCATTGGAAAACAGCCCTCTCTTGATCCCGATCACCACTGCGCTTCCTGCCATTCCCCCGGCAAATGCCTGCAGGTCAAATGCCTGAGAGAAAATCATGGAAAACACATGGGGAAGTTCTGTGATCCTGGTGACCACAGTGAACAGTCCCATGAGAAGGTAGCCTCCTGCCATAATAGGTACGATCACAGAGGTAATAAATCCAATCCTGTGAACTCCGCCGAAGATCACCAGTCCGGTAGCCGCAGCCAGCACCGCTCCCACCAGGACCGGATAAACCGTGTGGCTGTACCCGGGAATGTAATATTCCAGGGAAGACGACATGTTAAAAGACTGCAGTCCATTAAATCCATAGGCAAAACAGATGATCAGCAGGACGGAAAACAGAACGCCCAGCCACCGTCTTCCCAGAGCCCGTTCCATATAATAGGAAGGACCTCCCCGGAAATCTTTGCCGTCTTTTGTCTTATAAACCTGTGCCAGGGTACTCTCCACAAAGGCGGAAGCGCCGCCGATGACTGCCATGAGCCACATCCAGAACACGGCTCCCGCGCCGCCTGCGGCAATGGCTGTGGCGATCCCCGCAATGTTCCCTGTACCCACTCTGGACGCCGTGGAGATCATCAGCGCCTGGAAGGATGATACCTGTTTCTTTCCCTCCTCTTCCTCAGCCTTTTCTCCCAGCACGCGAAAAGCTTCTCTTAAAAAACGCACCTGCACCAGCCTGGTCCTCAGGCTGAACCAGATCCCTGTCCCTACCAGCAGAAACAGTAAGGGATAGGTATACAGAAAATTGTTGATTTCTGTCAGAATGTGATTGATCATGTAATATGTCCTCCTCAGTTATAGTATTGTCTATAGCCGTTTTACCGGGCATAACCCGGGTAGTATACCATAAAATAATAGCTTAAGCAAATTTTTGAAAAATATTTGCGTTTAGAAAATAAAAAGAAGAACCTCCAAAGCTGCCGCTCTGAAGATTCTTCCAATAACACTCTTAGCTTCCCCTGACTTTACATGCTGCCCAGAGCTTCCACAACCTTTTCAAACTGCATAAAATGAGAGGCTTTTACCAGTACCGTATCTCCCGGTTCCAGGAGACCGGGCAGCTGCTCCAGAAGCGCATCCCTGGTCTCAAAATGGAGCACCTCCTTCGCCGGAGCTGCCAGGCTGGCAGCCTCTGCCATATAGGCAGAAAGTTTCCCCACACAGAGGATCAGGTCGATATCTCTGGAAGCGGCATAAACGCCTACTTCTCTGTGAAGATCCACCTCATTCTCCCCAAGCTCTCCCATATCGCCCAGAATAGCAGCTTTCCTGGTATCCGCGTCTGAAAGGACCTCCAGGGAGGCTTTCATAGACACAGGGTTCGCATTATAACAGTCATCAATCACTGTATAGCTGCCTGTCTTCAGGATATGAAAACGCCCGCTGACCGGCTGAAGGCTTTCAATCCCTCTCTTGATCTCCTCCAGGCTCAGTCCATAGGTCAGTCCCACCGCTGTTCCGGCAAGGGCATTGTAGACCATGTGCTGTCCCGGTATGGGGATCAGTACCCGGAAGCTTTCCTCTTTCACATGGATGGTACAGGAGATCCCCGCAAGCCCTTCCGGCTTGATCTCATCTGCCCAGATGCCCTCCTGATTGCTGATGCCGAAAAACACCGGGGCAATGCCCTTCACGTCACGGACTGTCACCAGCTTATCATCATCCCCGTTTAAGATCACATGCCCGTCCTCTTCCAGGAAATCAAAGATCTCTGTCTTCGCCTTTAAGATCCCGTCCCTGGACTTGAGGAATTCCAGATGGCACAGTCCGATATTGGTGATCACACAAGTATCCGGTCTGGCGATCTTGGCAAGCCGGTGCATTTCACCGAAATCGCTTATGCCCATTTCCAGCACTGCGATCTCATGGGATTCCCGCAGGTTAAAGACCGTCAGAGGCAGTCCCAGCTCATTATTAAAGTTCCCCTGGGTTTTCAGCACCTGGTACTTCTGGGAAAGCACCGCGGCGATCATTTCTTTGGTGCTGGTCTTGCCCACGCTGCCTGTGATGCCTACCACAGGGATCTGCAGCTGTTTCAGATAGAATTCTGCCAGATCCTTCACTGCCTGCAGGGTAGACTCTACCTGGATGTAAGGGTATTCCTTTTCTCCCAGGTCCTTTTCCGAAAGCGCTGCCAGAGCGCCGCTTTCTATGACACTGTCTATAAAATCATGGGCATCCACGCGCGCCCCCTTAATTGCCACGAACAGACCGTCCGGTACTGCTTTTCTGCTGTCAGTAAAGACAGCGGAAACTTCTTTTGCCTTTTGCTCCTGCGGTCCGTGATAGGTGCCGCCGCAGGCGTCGGCGATATGTTCCAATGTGAGATTTTTCATTGCCCTTTCGCCCCCTCTTACTGATATTTATCCAGAGAAACTTCGATGAGCTTTTCACAAAGCTGCGGATAGCTGATGCCGATCACCTTGGCTTCCTGCGGGATCAGGCTGGTAGGGGTCATGCCCGGAAGAGTATTGGCTTCCAGACAGTACATATTTCCCTCACTGTCCATGAGAAAGTCCAATCTGGCGTATGCCTGAAGATTTAATGCTTCATAGCCCATCTCTGCATAGCGCTGCATCTCTTTGGTAAGGTTGGACGGAATATCCGCCGGACAGGTCTCCACACAGGAACCTGCCTGGTATTTGTTCTTATAATCATAAAAGCCCTCGATGGGAGCGATCTCAATGACCGGATATGCCTTCCCATCCACAACGGCAACAGAAAACTCTCTTCCTGTAATGAACTGCTCCACTACCACTTCCGGCTCATAGGAAAAGGCGTCCACCAGAGCCGCGCCGTATTCTGCCTGGTCATGAGCAATGCTCACGCCTACGCTGGAGCCTCCGCAGCAGGGCTTTACCACTACCGGAAATTCCATGCCGTAATCTGCCAGGACACTGGTGCATTTTCCTCTCTGCAGGGTCACGCCCTTTGGTGTGGGGATGCCCTTTGCCTCGAAGATCACCTTGGTAATGCTCTTATCCATTGCCATAGCGCTGCTTAAAGGACCGGAGCCTGTGTATTTGACCCCCATCAGGTCCAGGACAGACTGCACTTTGCCGTCCTCCCCGTTGGCTCCGTGCAGAGCCAGAAATACGATGTCTGCCGCCTGGCAGATTTCCAGCACGTGAGGACCGAAGAACTCTCTCCTGGTCTTCATGGTCTCATCAAGAAGCCCGCTCTTTTCCTGCATCCAGGCTGCCGCTGCCTCTACGTCATAGGTTTCCGGAAAGCAGATCTGCTCCGGACTTTCCAGTCCGAAATAGACATCCACCAGGACTGCCCTGTGATTTCTGTCTCTCAATGCGCTGCAGACACCCTTTCCCGATGAAATGGAAACTTCTCTCTCTGTACTGTTTCCTCCTGCTAAAACTACGATCTTCATTGTGTTGACTCCTTTGTAATTCTTTTAATAGACGACCACCGGAACGCCCGGCTCAATATTATTGTATATCTTCTCCGCATTCTCGTGAGGCGTATTCACACAGCCGTGAGAGCCGTTGCTGATATATTCTGTGCCTCCGAACACGGTCCTGTTAATATCATGGATCCCCACATTGGCATAGAAGGGCATCCAGTAATCCACCGGGGTGGAATAATTTTCTCCTGTCAGTGTGGCATTTCTCTCTTTATACATAATGCCGTATACACCTTTTTTGGTATCCCAGCCGTTGTTATGGCAGCCGGTTACTACATCGGTCTCCACGATCAGCTGTCCGTCTTTGTAATACCACATATGCTGGTTGTCAATGCTGATCTCCACATAGGTATTTCCAATATCATTGGCATCCCTGCAGTATCCTCTGTAAGTATATTCCGGCTCTATGGTCTGGGACTGTCCGCTTTTAATGGCGTCGATGATCTTTGCCGTAGTATCATTGGGCGCGATCAGCCAGCCGTAATCTCCGCCGGATACCGTAATAGTCTCTCCGTAGGAAGTGATAAACTGCCGGCTCAGTCCGAAGGTATCGTATTCGTATTTCAGATTCTGGACATATTCCTTTACCTTTTCTGCGTCCAGGTCCACGCTTCCGTCCTCTGCAGCCACCAGCCAGTCCTTCATCACGCTTTTATCCACGACCTCCTGTCTGTCGGAGAAGTCAATGGTAACGGTTACGTTCATCAGCTTGTCTCCTGCCTCCTTGGCTTTAGCAAGGGTCTCGTCTGTGCTGTATACGGAAGGATTTAAATAGCAGCCAGCCTCATCCAGATCCAGCTGGGTCTTTCCGCTGTCAATGGCGCTGATGACAGCTTCCTTCACCTTTTCTTTGTCCAGTGTGGTTCCCAGTGTTTCCGGAATGATCTCATATCCGTTTTCTGTTGCTTCCATGTGTGCGTCTGCAGGCGCTTCTATGTTTTCCTCTTTAAAGCACTCCAGGGCATCAATGGCGGCGTAGACGGCATCCTGATCATAGGATGTGGTCGCCGACATGGTATAATCCTTGCTTCCGGCAAAGGAAAGGAACCAGGCAAAAGGATTCTGCTCCTTTTTCAGCTCCTGTATCTTTCCGTCTGCTATGTACTCCATGCTGATGTCTGAAGCGCTGATAGTCTCTGTTTTATCTCCCCGTTCTTTCAGGACAAGTTCGTAGGTCTCGATCTCGCCTTTGATCTGCTTCTCCACCTCTTCCGGCGTCATACCCGTGCTGTCCATGCCATTGATGACGGAACCTGAGAAGAAATGGCTGGAGTAATAAAAAACTCCCGCGGCGTATAGGATCGCCAGCACTGCCACATATGCGATCAAGACACCCAGAACAATTTTTTTCGCTTTTTTGTACTTTCCTTTCTTTGCTTTCTTTTCTGCCATATTTATTACCCCTTTATAGATTTCCCCGTGCCGGTGATGATCCCCGGCAGGTTACGTTTCAGTATAACACACTTTTCCTTTCAGAAAAACCCTGTTAGCGGAAAAAGACGCTGTGAGATTTTCACAGCGCCCTTTCCCTATAAGCAAGATGTTGTTCTTTATCAAAAATTTACTTTTCTTCTAATAATTTGTCGATGCTTACCAGCTTCACACTCAGAACGAAAATTTCTGTTGCCAGCTGCAGCTCATCCAGTGTGGGGAAGCTGGGCGCGATACGGATATTGCTGTCATGAGGGTCAATGCCGTATGGATAGGTTGCCCCTGCTTCTGTCATCTTCACGCCTGCTTCTGCGGCTTTTGCCACAATGGCTTTGGCACAGCCGTCCATGGAATCAAAGGAAATGAAATAGCCTCCCTTTGGTTTGGTCCAGGTTCCGATCTCTGCTCCGCTGATCTCTCTCTCCAGTGTGTTTTCCACTGCTTCAAACTTCGGGCGGAGAAGTTCTGCGTGTTTCTTCATATGTTTGTGCATTCCCACAATGCCTCCGAAGAAGCGCACATGACGAAGCTGGTTGATCTTGTCATGTCCGATGGTCTGGACAGCCATATGCTTCTTAATCTCTGCCAGGTTCTTAGGAGAAGCAGCCACTGCCGCGATACCGGAGCCCGGGAAGCTGACTTTGGATGTGGAAATGAATTTGTAGACCATATCCGGATTTCCGGCTTTTTCACACTCTTCCAGGATCTCCAGGAGAATGTCCTGATGGTCTTCGTATAAATGATGGATGCAGTAAGCGTTATCCCAGTAAATACGGAAATCTTCTGCTGCAGGTTTCAGTCTGGCAAATCTCTTTACGGTTTCTGCAGAGTAGGTGATTCCCTGGGGATTGGAATATTTCGGTACGCACCAGATTCCCTTGATCGCCGGGTCTTTGCTGACTAGCTCTTCTACTATATCCATATCCGGACCGGCTGGGGTCATGGGAACGTTGATCATTTCAATACCGAAGTATTCGGTAATGCGGAAATGACGGTCATATCCCGGAACCGGGCAGAGGAATTTCACCTTATCCAGCTTGCACCAGGGAGTGCTTCCGCAGACACCGTGTGTCATGGAACGGGAAACAGTATCAAACATCACGCTCAGACTGGAGTTTCCGAAAATGATGATATGCTCCGGTACAACCTCTGTCATCTCTCCCAGAAGGCGCCTTGCTTCCGGAATACCTTCCAGAAGACCGTAATTACGGCAGTCGATCCCTGCTTCACATTTCAGCTTATCGGTGCTTTTCAGTTCTTCCATCATGCCCATGGCAAGGTTTAACTGTTCTTTGGACGGCTTTCCTCTGGACATGTCGAGATTTAACCCTTTTGCTTTTACTTCTTCAAACTGTTTTTCTAATTCGGCTTTCATGGCCTGTAACTGTTCTCTGCTAAGTTCTCTGTACGGTGTCATGGCTCTCCTCCTGGTATTTTTCTTCATTATGATTCACTGCCCTCTATTTTATGCCAGTATATGATTTCCTGTCAAGTATTTCCTGCATTTTTCTGCGTTTTTGGCGGAAAAATCAAGGTTTTCACTTTTTCTTCTGCAATCCTGTTTATTTTTACTTGCATTTTCACTGTTTCCGTCCCATTCCCAGCAGCTTCCGTGGCAGCAGGAGCAGTTCATGGGCAACAAGGGGTACGGCAGAAATCCCCAAAAGCAGCCTCCACTGGGAAAAAGAAAGCTTCGCAGTGCCGAAAGCCTCCACCAGAAACGGCACTTCCGTGACCAGCACCTGCAATGCCAGCCCCAGAAAAAAGGCGATCAGCATAAAGGGGTTTTCCAGGTGGTTCATGCGCAGGATGGATTTATCCTTATCCCGCATGCCGATAGCATGAAAGAGCTGAGAAATCCCCAGGACCGTAAAGGCATAAGTCTGTCCTCCCAGGGAAAAGGCATACAGGGTAATACAGCCGATCAGAATACCATAGAAAACCGTAAACGCCCACCCTCCATGGGCAAACAGACCTTCCCCGGGATCCCGGGGTTCCTTGCTCATCAGTGACTCTCTGTCGTTTTTATCAACGCCCAGGGCGAGGGCTGGCAGGGAATCGGTGATCAGGTTCACCCAAAGGATATGGCTGGCTTTTAAGGGCGCCGGAAGGCTCAGGGCAACGGCGCCGAACATGGTGAGGATCTCACCGAAATTGGAGGAGAGAAGGAACAGGATGGATTTCTTTATGTTTACATAAATGCTTCTTCCCTCTTCCACTGCCTTTTCTATGGTAGAGAAATTGTCGTCTGCCAGGATCATGTCCGCCGCGTTTTTTGCCACGTCGGTGCCGTTCTTTCCCATGGCAATGCCGATATCCGCAGCCTGAAGGGAGGGCGCGTCGTTGACCCCGTCTCCGGTCATTGCCACGATCCTGCCGTTTGCTTTGAACCCTTTTACGATCCTTACCTTATGGGCAGGCGTGACCCTGGCGAACACACGGATATTTTTGATCCGCGCCCGCAGTGTCTCCTCACTCATGGTATCCAGCTCCTGCCCGGTCACACACTGCTCCATGGAGTCTGCGATCTTCAGCCGCCTGGCAATGGCAAAAGCCGTGTCCTTATAATCCCCGGTGATCATGACTGCCTGGATGCCTGCCCGCTTCAGGATTTTCATGGACTCCACAGCCTCTTTTCTGGGCGGATCCAGCATCCCTGCCATTCCGGCAAAGACCAGGTTCTGCGTAAGCGCCTGTTCGCTTTTCACTTCCGCATATTCCCGGAATGCCAGGCTTAAGACCCGCAGACCATCCTTTGCCATAGACTCCATGGCAATGCGGATCTTCATTTTCCTGGCCTGGGTCATAGGCTCTGTCCTGCCGTTTAGGCGCACATAGCTGCATTTTTCCAGGATATAATCGCAGGCTCCCTTCACATAGACTGTCTCATGACCGCTGTCCTTATGTACTGATACCATATATTTTTTCTCTGATTCAAAAGGAATCTCAAAGGTTCTGGGAAACTGTTCCCTTAACCGTTCCTGGTCATATCCCATGTCCTTTCCCATGTGGAGCAGGGCAAGCTCTGTGGGATCCCCGATCTCCTGTCTGCCCAGTCTGCTGTTGCTGCACAGAAGAAAGCCTTCCACCAGCCTGGGAAATTCCCTTTTCCGTACCTGGGACACAGGCATGATCCGGTCATTGGCGTAGATCTGCGTCACCTTCATCCGGTTTTCTGTTAAGGTACCGGTCTTGTCAGAGCAGATGACCCCCACCGAACCCAGCGTCTCTACCGCAGGAAGCTTGCGGATAATAGTGTTGACCTTGACCATGCGGGCGACTCCCAGGGCAAGGACAATGGTCACCACTGCCGGAAGTCCTTCGGGTATAGCTGCCACGGCAAGGGAAATCGCCAAAAGCAGCATCTGCAGCAGATTCCTGTGCTGCACCATGCCCAGCACAAAGAGTCCCGCACACAGGGCTGCCGCCGCTACGCTCAGGATCCTGCCCAGGTCCCCCAGCCGTTTCTGAAGAGGCGTCAGCTCCCTTTTTTCCTCATCCATCATGCCTGCGATCTTTCCAAGCTCTGTATGCATGCCCGCGGCAATGACGATCCCTTCCCCTCTTCCTTTCATTACTTCTGTAGACATATACGCCAGATTCCGTTTCTCTGCCATGGGCAGTCCCGGCGGCTGGGGCTGGTCGGTCTTTTCCATAGGCTGGGATTCCCCGGTAAGGGCTGACTCATTGACGGAAAGTCCCTGCACCCGGATAAGCCTTAAATCTGCCGGCACCTGGCAGCCCGGCTCCAGCTTCACCACGTCTCCCCGCACCAGCTCCCCGGCTGGGATTTTTTCGTAATTCCCGTCTCTTTTTACCAGTGCTTCCGGGGCTGTCATTTCCTTGAGAGCGTCCATGGCTTTCTTGGCTTTGCCCTCCTGTATGACGCCTACTGTGGTATTTAAGGCAATGACTGCCAGGATGATCCCCGTATCTGCAAATTCTCCCAGCAGCATGGAGATCGCCGCTGCCAGAAAGAGGATGAAAATCATGGGCTCGTTTAACTGCTCCTGCACCATATCCCAGACGGTGATCTCTTTTCCTTTTTTCAGGATATTCTTTCCTTCCTCTTTTAAACGTCTCTGTGCCTCCTGACGGGTCAATCCCTCTTTCTCGTCTGTCTTAAGGTTTTCACATAATTCCTTTTTCGTCAGAGTTTCGTACATGGCACCACCTCCTGACCTGCGGACAAAGCCGCCTATCCCAGTGTATGCGGCTGAGATTTTCAAAAGACTTGTTTTTGGGCAAATTTGCCCGGTATAAAATTTCAGTACCGAAAATTTCGGCGTTGCCTGCCCCATTGCCATCTGTTATACTAATACAGGAAAAAGGAAAGACTCATGTAATATAAATATAGAAAGGAATCATACCATGTGGATTGCCGATCAATGGAAAGATTATGAGATTATAGACACCTCCAAAGGAGAAAAGCTGGAGCGCTGGGGAGATTACCTTCTGGTACGCCCGGATCCTCAGGTCATCTGGGACACGCCCAGGACACACCGGGGCTGGAAGCATCCCAACGGCCACTACCACCGCAGCAAAAAGGGCGGCGGAGAATGGGAATTCTTTGACCTGCCCCAGCAGTGGAGCATCCAGTACCGGAATCTGACTTTTAACCTGAAACCCTTCAGCTTCAAGCACACCGGACTTTTCCCGGAGCAGGCTGCCAACTGGGACTGGTTCTCGGAAAAAATCCGAAACGCAGGACGCCCCATTAAGGTGCTGAATCTGTTCGCCTACACTGGCGGCGCCACCCTGGCAGCCGCGGCGGCAGGGGCTGCCGTTACCCATGTAGACGCCTCCAAAGGAATGGTCACCTGGGCAAAGGAAAACGCCCTATCCTCCGGACTTGGCGAAGCCTCCATCCGCTGGCTGGTGGACGACTGTGTGAAATTCGTGGAGCGGGAGATCCGCAGAGGAAATCACTATGACGCCATTATCATGGACCCGCCTTCCTACGGCAGAGGTCCCAAAGGGGAGATCTGGAAAATCGAGGACGCCATTCACCCGCTGATAAAGCTCTGTGCCCAGATCCTCTCCCCGGACCCCTTATTCTTCCTGGTCAACTCCTACACCACCGGACTGGCTCCTGCTGTACTGACCTACCTGCTGGCAACGGAGCTGAAAAAGTTTGACGGCACTGTGGAATCCCAGGAAATCGGACTTCCGGTTACCCAGTCCGGTCTGATCCTGCCCTGCGGCGCGTCCGGCAGATGGGAAAGCAGGAAATGAGGCAGACCATGAAAAAGAAAATACTGATTCTCACCACCGGCGGGACCCTCGCCTGTGTCCAGGATGAAAAGGGGCTGGTGCCCGGGCTGTCCAGCCAGGATATCCTCTCTTATATCTCTGATATCACAGACCTGTATGACGTAGATTTCCTGGAGCTGTTTCAGCTGGACAGCGCCAATATTCAGCCCTGTCACTGGCAGGCTATGGCAGAGACCATCTATGGACAATACCAGGCTTATGACGGCATCGTGATCTTTCACGGGACGGATACCATGGCTTACACCGCCTCTGCCCTGTCCTTCATGCTTCTGAATATTCCCGTGCCTGTGGTGATCACAGGCAGCCAGCTCTCCATCCTCAATCCCCTGGCGGATGCGGTGGAGAACTGCCGCTGTGCTATCCATATGGCAGGCAGCGGCATGCCCGGCGTCTTCCTTGCCTTTAACCGGAAGGTCATCCTGGGAACCCGGGCGTCCAAGGTGCGCACCACCAGCTTCCATGCCTTTGAAAGCATCAATTACCCTTATGTGGGGGAGATCAATTCCAGAGGGCTGGATCTGCAGCGCTCTTATATTCCCGGACCTTCCGGTCCCTGTGTGCTGGAGCGGCAGCTGGAGGAGAAGGTCTTTCTCATCAAGCTGGTGCCCGGCTTCGACGGAAAGATCTTTCAGTTTCTCTATGAACAGGGCTACCGTGGACTGATCATCGAAGCCTTCGGCATGGGAGGGATTCCTTCCCTGTCCCCGGAAGTCATCGGCGATCTGAAGGACGTGATCCAAAAAGGCATGATCGTGGCAGTGAAAAGCCAGTGCCCTTACGAATCCAGCAGCCTTTCCCTGTACGAAACAGGCAGGACTGCCCTGGAAGCCGGCGTCTTCCAGGCATATGACATGAGTACGGAGGCGGTGGTGACAAAGGTCATGTGGATCCTGGGCAAACACTGGGAAAGAGAGAAGATCGAGGAAATGTTCTATAAAAACCTTGCCGGAGAGATCCTGATCCCGGACACCTCTCCGCATCCAGTGGTGAAGAACATTTAAGTTTATACAAAGGAGAGTACACACTTGTTTATCAGAAATATTGTCATGTACCTGATCGCAGTCAATCTGCTTGCTTTTATCTGCTTCGGCGTTGATAAATTAAAAGCCAAGACCCGCCAGTGGCGGATATCCGAAAATACCCTGCTGCTGATCGCTGTCTGCGGCGGCAGCCTGGGCGCCATCTGCGGTATGCATATTTTTCACCATAAGACCAGACACAGGAAATTCACCGTGGGCATCCCCGTGATCCTGTTTATCCAGGCAATCGCTGCTATCATTGCCTACACTGTCTTACAATAGAGGAGGTAACACTATGTACGGTTCAATATTCGGAACGATTTTCCGCTTTTCCACCTGGGGGGAATCCCACGGCAAAGCCATCGGCGCTGTGGTGGACGGCTGCCCTGCCGGCGTTCCCCTGTGCGAAGAGGACATCCAGAAATTCCTGGACAGAAGAAAACCGGGACAGTCCCGGTTCACCACTCAGCGAAAAGAGGCGGACCAGGTAGAGATCCTCTCCGGGGTCTTCGAGGGAAAGACCACCGGCACTCCCATCTCCATGATCGTGCGCAACACCGACCAGCGTTCCCGGGATTACAGTGAGATTGCCGGCTATTACCGCCCTGGTCACGCAGATCTGAACTATGATATCAAATACGGCTTCCGGGATTACCGGGGAGGCGGACGCTCTTCCGGACGGGAGACCATCGGCAGAGTGGCTGCAGGCGCTGTGGCTTCCAAAGTCTTAGAAGAGCTGGGCATCTCCGTGACTGCCTACACCCGCTCCATCGGTCCCATCGCCGTCTCACCGGAGCGCTTCTGTCTGGAAGAAGCCTCCAGGAACTCCCTTTACATGCCGGACGCTGCTGCTGCTTCGGAGGCAGCCGAGTACCTGAATACCTGCATGAAAGAGACGGATTCCTCCGGCGGCGTAGTAGAATGCATCATAAACGGCGTCCCCGCAGGGATCGGCGAACCCGCCTTTGAAAAGCTGGATGCCGCCCTGGCAAAAGCCATGTTCTCCATCGGGGCAGTCAAAGGCTTTGAGATCGGTGAGGGCATGAACGCAGCCCTCCTGAAGGGTTCTCAGAACAATGACGCTTACCGTATGAGCGAAAACGGAAAGGTTGTGAAAAAGACCAACCATTCCGGCGGCATCACCGGTGGCTTAAGCGACGGCTCTCCCGTTGTCCTGCGGGCTGCGTTCAAGCCCACGCCGTCCATTGCCGCGCCTCAGGAGACCGTGAACCGGGATGGCGAAGACATCCAGATCAGCATCAAGGGCAGACATGACCCCATTATCGTGCCCAGGGCTGTCGTAGTGGTAGAGTCCATGGCAGCCGCCGTGATCCTGGACGCCATGCTGGCAGGCATGACCTCCCGCATGGACCGGATCCGCAGCTTTTACGATCTGCCATAATTCTCCAAACCTCCGCAAAAAGTACCTTTCCTGTGTTTTCTGCGGAGGTTTTCTTTAGAAATTTTTTTGTTTTTTATCATGTCACTTTTAAACATTCAATCTTATAATCTGTAGCATAGACAGAAGACAGGAGCTAATACCATGGAAATGAATCACATCTTAATTGTAGAAGACGACAAAGACATACGGGAAGGAGTTGCCATTTACTTAAAAAGCCAGGGCTATGAGGTCTTCCTCGCCGGTGACGGTATGGAGGGACTGAAGATCCTGGAAAATGAAGACATCCACCTTGCCATTGTGGACATCATGATGCCCCGCATGGACGGGATCACCATGACCATGAAGCTTCGGGAAAAGCACGATTTCCCGGTGATCATGCTGTCTGCCAAATCCGAGGAAGTGGATAAAGTCATGGGACTGAACATCGGCGCCGATGATTACGTCACCAAGCCTTTTACCCCTATGGAGCTGATGGCGAGAGTCAATTCCCAGATGCGCCGTTACCGCCGCTTTATGGAAAAGCTTCAGGCAAATCAGGAGCAGCAGTCGGACGGCATCTACTCTTTGGGCGGACTGGAGGTCAATGAAAGCACCTTTGAGGTACGGGTAGACGACAATCCTGTAAAACTAACTCCCATGGAATTTAAGATTCTTCTGCTTCTGATCAAAAATCCCGGCAGGGTGTTCTCCGCTGATGAGATCTATGAAAGGGTATGGAACGAACGTGCGGTCAATACAGAAACCGTCATGGTCCATGTAAGAAATATCCGCGAAAAGATCGAGATCAACCCCCGGGAGCCAAAATATTTAAAGGTGGTGTGGGGCGTTGGATACAAAATCGAAAAACTTTCATAAACTGGCAGTCATCCTGATCTGCCTGATCATACTGCTGCCCTCTGCGGCAATGATGGTCGTCCGGCCGCATTACATTAAAGAAAAAACGGGAAAAGATGAATTTCCCTTCGCTTATTCCAGCGTAATGGAACAGCTGGTCACCAACAGCTATGTACTGTATGCAGAAGAACTTTTAAGCCAGGATAAAACTTTAACTCCCTGTGATATCTTCTTTCCCGACAATGTATTTTCATACAGCAGCGGGCTGGACGCGCAAACAGCAACGGAAGAATTTGCAGAGGACACCGTGGATTCTTCCGATGGATCCTATCTGGCTGATACAATCTGGATAGAAGATCAGGTCCAGGCGAGTTACGATGACTGGAGCTCAACCTTTTCCCAGATGCGTTCTTATCTGGAATATGAGATTCTGGACAGGACCACCGGAAAAATACTGGACAGCAATCATTCCGCTCCGGGAACGAAATCTTCTACCTATCAGTCCCTGGAGGAGATCCAGACCGATTCCGTGTTAAAAAATTCCTCTGACTATGCCTTTGCAGCGGCAATCGAATACGGAGAGAACGGGAACATTGAATCCACTCCCTTCTTCTCCCACGAAAAGAGCACTGCCTCCCAGGCATTGAATGAAAAGGCAAAATCCAATCCGTTCTCCTATATCAGTGAAAGTGAGGATCCCAATCTTACTTTCCGCAGACCGGAGAACCGAATCTATTGCTATACGATCACGAAGGACTCTCTGAAAGCACTGACGGAGGATTATCCCGGTATTATTTATACCTACAATTCCAGTGATACCTCCACGGAAGACCTGATGATCTTTTTCCTTACTTTATCCGGCATCGTCGCCGGGGCTGCACTGCTGCTTCCCTTCATACGCCCGCTGAACACAGGGCGGGAACGGATTTTCCAGGTTCCCTTTGAACTGGTAGTGCTTATCAGCATCTCCGTGCTCAGTATCTCGGTGGCTGTGTCTGCCGATCCTTATACTATGAACCAGCAGTCCATCTACAGTGTACTGACCAGCATCGGCTGGCAGGACAGCGCTGCCAATGCCGCGCAGTATCTGTGGGGGCTTCTGGGATGGGTCATGATCTTCAGCGTGTTCTACTGGACCGCAGGATGCGCCCGGCTGATCTTTTCCATGGGTCCCAGGCAATATATCCGGGAGCATGTATTCTGCTACCGTTTCTTTCCCTGGATGAAAAAAATATGGGCGCAGATCTATGACAACCTGCTCCATATTAATTTAAAGGAAGACGCCAACCGGCTTCTTATTAAGATCGTACTGGTAAACTTTATCATACTGGGCTTTATCAGCCTGCTGTGGGTTTGGGGACTGGCAGCGCTGCTGGTTTATTCCATCGCCCTGTTCTTCCTCCTGCGGAAGTATTTCCGGAAGATCCAGGATCAGTACCAGCTGCTGCTGGAAGCTACCAATGAGCTTGCCCAGGGAAATCTGAACGGTACTATCCCGGAAGATCTGGGTGTCTTCGAGCCCTTCCGGGAGGAGATCGACAAGATCCAGACCGGGTTTAGAAAAGCGGTGGACGAAGAGGTCAAGAGTACCAAAATGAAGACCGATCTGATCACCAATGTGTCTCATGACCTGAAGACCCCCCTTACGGCGATCATCACTTATGTGGATCTGCTGAAACAGCCGGATCTGCCAGAAGAGGAAAAAACCAGGTACATCGGCATCCTGGACCAGAAAGCCAACCGTCTGAAATACCTCATCGAGGATCTGTTCGAGATCAGCAAGGCGACCAGCAAGGCTGTGACTCTGAACATCGCGGACATTGACCTGATCAGCCTTCTTCTCCAGGTAAAACTGGAACTGCAGGATAAGATCGAAGCCGCAGGACTGAATTTCCGCATGAACCTTCCGGAGCATAAGGTCATCCTTCCTCTGGACGGACAGCGCACCTACCGGATCTTAGAAAATCTGCTGGTGAACATTACCAAATACGCCCTGCCGGGCACCCGGGTCTACGTTCATGCGGAGGACACGGAAAATCATGTGAAGATCATCATGAAAAACATCTCTGCTACGGAGCTGGATTTCAGCCCGTCCGAGATCACCGAACGTTTTGTAAGGGGCGATGCCTCCCGGAACACAGAAGGAAGCGGTCTGGGGCTTGCCATTGCCAAAAGCTTTACTGAGCTTCAGGGCGGCAGGCTGGAAATCTTCACTGACGCGGACCTGTTTACCGTTGAAATTACATTTCTAAAATAATCGGATAGAAAAGAAAACCTCGAAAAGGCGGTTTATCTGCCTCTGCGGGGTTTTCTCTTTTTGCTGTTTTAAAGGATTTCGGTATCGTTTTCCAATTCTTTGTTCAATCTCTGCAGGGTTTCCTGGGAGAGACTTCTCCTGGCATAGGGATAGATCACCTGGTTCTCCCGGTCAATGTGCCGTACCATCAAATAATAATATCCCATGGCGTTCGCCAGTATCTGAAGCTTGTTTTCCCCGTCAGGCGACTCTTCCCAGTCCTTCAAAGCAGCGTCCAGCGCACCGGCATAAAGCCTTGCCAGATCATGTTCCACCATCATGCCGTGCTGGACCAGGTTCACAGCAACTTCTCCCAGTTCCTCCATCATTGCCTGAAAAAGCAGCTTCTCTTCCCTCTGGTGATGCTGCTTATCCACAAAGCTGCGGATAAAAGACACCGCCTCCCGGAATTCTTCTAAGTCGATCTGATCCTGCTCCAGGAAGATCAGACATTTTTTCTTCAAATCTTCCATAGACTCCGAAATCTTTTTATGCTCTTCCATGAAGGTTTGTATGATATCTGACATGGCTTTCCCCTTTCTACGGTTATTTTCCATCTTTCGCCTTTACTGGCTTTGTGTTCCTAAGCGTTTAACCTTTCCAGAACCTGGCGGATATCCATTCCATGGACCACGCAGGCTTATTCTGGAAAGAATCGTTTCATATCTTCCTCTACAGTAGTAATTCCGGCTATGCCGAAGGTATCTACCAGTACCTTTGCCACATTGGGAGACAGAAACGCCGGAAGGGTTGGTCCCAGGTGAATGTTCTTCACACCCAGATGCAGCAGCGCCAGGAGCACAATGACTGCCTTCTGCTCGTACCATGAAATGTTGTAAATGATCGGCAGGTCATTGATATCCTCCAGTCCGAATACTTCCTTTAGCTTCAGGGCGATCACTGCCAGAGAATAGCAGTCATTGCACTGTCCCGCATCTAAGACTCTCGGAATGCCTCCGATGTCTCCCAGGTTCAGTTTATTGTATTTATATTTCGCACAGCCTGCTGTCAGGATAATGGTATCTTCGGGCAGAGCCTTTGCGAAATCCGTATAGTAATTTCTGGACTTGCTTCTTCCGTCACAGCCTGCCATGACCACGAATTTCTTCACAGCGCCGGATTTTACCGCGTCTACCACCTGATCTGCAAGGGCAAGTACCTGATTGTGGGCAAAGCCTCCTGTGATCTCCCCGGTTTCGATCTCTGTGGGAGCCGGACATCTCTTAGCATGTGCAATGATCTGGCTGAAATCCTTGGCGCCGTCTGCCTGTGCCTCAATGTGCTTACAGCCTGGGAATCCCACAGCGCCTGTAGTATAAACCCGGTCCTTATAGCTGTCGCTGGGCGGCACCAGACAGTTGGTGGTCAGCAGGATGGGACCGCCGAAGGAGTCAAATTCCTCTTTCTGCTTCCACCATGCATTTCCATAATTCCCCGCGAAGTGGCTGTACTTTTTAAACGCAGGATAATAATGCGCCGGCAGCATCTCCGAATGGGTATAGACATCCACTCCGGTTCCCTGGGTCTGTTCCAGCAGCATCTCCAGATCTCTCAGATCGTGACCGGAGATCAGAATTGCCGGATTTTTCCTGACGCCGATGCTGACTTTGGTGATCTCGGGATTTCCATAATGCCCGGTATTGGCTTTGTCCAAAAGCGCCATCACATCTACGCCGTACTTGCCTGCCTCCATCACCAGGGCAACCAGCTGATCCCCGCTGAGTGAATCATCCATGGCCTTCGCAAGGGCAGACTGGAGAAAGGCATCGATCTCCGGCTGCTCTTCTCCCAGTGTATTGGCGTGCTTTAAGTAAGCTGCCATTCCCTTAAGTCCATAAGTAAGCAGCTCTCTTAAGCTTCGCACATCTTCGTTTTCTGCGGCAAGAACGCCTGCTTTCGGACACGCGCTGATTTCTTCCTGTCCGGCAGGATTCCAGCGTGCTGCCTGGGAAAGCGCTTCTTTCTCTTTTATCATGTCCAGTGCGTCAGCTTTTAATTCTAAAGTTTTTTTGATGGTGTCCAGGATCCTGGCATCGTCAAAATTGGCGTTTGTAATGGTAAGGAAAAGGTTTTCTGTTACCTGATGGTTCCAGGCAGTCTCCGGTTTTTTCCCTTCCTCACGCAGAATGGTCAGTACCTGGGAAAATCCTTTGGTCGCATACAGCAGCACATCCTGCAGTCGCGCGGTCTCCGGCTTTTTCCCGCATACCCCGGACTGGGTGCAGCCCTGATTGCCTGCGGTTTCCTGACACTGATAGCAAAACATCTTGGTCTCCATATTTTATATCCTCCTACTACAATATATTTCTGGTTCCTCTTCCTTACAGCCAGTAAGGAATTACCCATCTGTATCTTTGATGGCTTTTGTTTTCTTTCAAGTGGTATTATAATCGACAGGAAAATTATGTCCGTGGTTAAAACCACGAAAATAAATATTTTTTCTCTTGACCGTGAAATTTTTCTATATTACACTGAAGCTACAGACAAAGCCTGTGCGGAAAGCAAGTCTCTGTCGGTTCCTTTTTTCTCTAAGGATCTGACCCCTTCAGGACATTTTCCACTTTTTCAAGACAATTTCTATCAGATATCCACACACATCCCCAAAGAATCCACTGGATCTGACAGCAAGCTCTGTCCCCTGGATCTCTGTCCTTTTTTTCATTCTGTAAAATCAGCAAAACAATCTGAACCATCTCGAATGAATCTCAAATGAATCACAACCATTTCAAATCATTGCAAATCTCAGTAAAACACGTTGTCTGCCGCTTTCCTTTCTGTTATAGTGAAAGCAGAAGCAGCTTTCCGCACTTGTTTTACGGAAAGGAGTCTATGCACAAAAGTACAACTGTCAATTCTGCTCATACAAAAGAGAAAATTCCTGCCGCGTGCCAGGAAGAAGATGCTGCACTGAAGACCATGATGCAGTTTTTCGCGGAGGAACTCCTGCCCTATTTCGGTATCACAGGGAAAGTCGCAGGCTTTGCCCCCACGGAACTGGTGCAGCTGGAGATCCAGAAGTTTTTCCAGGATTTTAACCTGATCATGCAGGATGGCTCCTGGAAGCACTTTGAATTCCAAAGTACCAACGGCGGTCTCTCTGACCTGAAAAGATTCCGGGTCTATGAGGCTGTGACCAGCTACCAGAACCGGGTTCCGGTTACCACCTATGTCCTGTACTCCGGCACCATCCGCAGACCCATGACGCAGTTCACGGAAGGACTGAACACCTACCGGATACAGCCAATCCTGATGCAGGACCAGGATGCAGACGTCCTTTTTCGGACGTTAAGCGAAAAGGCGGCAAACGGCACGCTGAACCGAAAGGATCTGATCCCTATGGTCTTATCTCCCCTCATGGGCGGAGATATGCCCCAGAAGGAGCGGATCAAAAACTCCTGCCTGCTCCTGAAAAAAGCCGGAAGCTGCATGAGTTCTGACGAAATACATAAGATGGAGGCGGTGATTTATGCCATGGCAGAAAAATTTTTAGAAAGCGTGGATTTAGAAAAAATGAAGGAGGAAATCAGTATGACAAGACTTGGACAGATGTTGATGGAGGAAGGATTCTCCCGGGGAATCGAAAATGAAAAGATTACGGCAGCACGGAGTATTCTGGACCTGCTAAGCCCAGAGATTATTGCAGAACGGCTCGAGGTGCCCTTGGAAAAGGTTTTGGAGCTGAAAGCGGAACAAGGTAAAAACCGCCAGGAGTGAGAAAACAATTTCAGCAGTGCAATCCCTGCGTTCTGCACAGCTGACCTGGAACATGATATGTGCTAACCATTTTCGTAATCTGTAAAATTATAGGCGCTATATGTAAAAACAGCCAGCCAAAGGTCTGTTCTTCAGACTTTTGACTGGCTGTCTTATTTTTTTACCTGTCAATATACTGCCGCACGCTTTTCTTTCTTCTTGTTCTGCTTCATATCTTGCCTTATCTTCTGCGTTTTAGGAAGTAGAATGCACCTCCCGCCGCAGCTGCCGCCACTGCAGCGCCCGCTGCCACAAAAGGAATCGGGCTGACACCGTTCTCATCGGTATCCTCATCCAAATCCATCTGAGCGAGCGGTACTTCTTCCTCTTCGATTTCAGAGGAGCCGCTCTCTGCGTCGTCCGCTCCATCACCTAAATCTGTCTGTCCAAGAGGTACTTCCTCTCCCGGAATGGTTTCCGTTCCATCTCCAGCTGCCTGTGTGCCGTCGGTTCCTGCGGTTCCTGCTCCTGCGCCTGCCGTACCTGCGTCAGCTGTGCCTGCCGCTCCGGTTCCTGCGGTTCCTGCTCCTGCACCAGCCGTACCTGTGTCAGCTGTACCTGCCGCTCCAGTCCCGGCAGTACCTGTGGTTCCCGCGGTTCCGGTTCCTGTCGTGGTACCTGCTGCCTGATTTATAACGGTGGTAGTTCCGGGTATGGTTTCTGTCTCAGTGACCACATCTCCCGGTACTGTTTCTGTTCTGGTTATGGTATCGCCGGGTACCTCCACTTCATTGACCACCGGCTCCAGGGTGCTGGTGTATAAAAATGTAATCTCATTATCACTGCTGTTTTCCGACAATGTAATGCTCTGACTCGGTGTATCACAGACATAATTTTCCACCTGTTCCCTGTAATAAACAAGCTCCTGCCCCACATTGCCCTGGGCGATCACCGGAGGAGCTACATCTTCCTGACTCTGTCTGTCCACATAGCGGATCCTATATTCCACAGCATCGGTCACTGCGCTGTATTTCACCACCAGATTCTCGTTTCCCGAAACCACATCGGTTGCAGGATACCAGTCTGTATTCATGACATAACGGTCCTCATACTCTGTCTCATACACCAGATCTTCCGGTGTGGGAAGCATGGGTATCGTTTCACCTGCCGGGACCTTCACCTTGATGCTTCCGGTCTTCTCCGTCACCTGGGCGCCCAGAGCCATGTACGCTTGGACAAATTCCTCACTGAACCTTGCCACATTTCCGGGTCTTAAGGTAACGGTATATTCTGATGCAGCTGAAACGGGAAGTGCCGTCAGACCGATTCCAAGACAGACAGCTGCAGCAGTCTTCCATAAATTTCTTTTTCTCATATCTGTTTTCCTGCCTTTCTGTGTCCTCGCCTATCTGCATAACTCCCGGCAAAACCTGTTTCCTTCGTTATCTACCGGGATTCTGTCTTCAGTTCTGACGGTCCTTCTTCCTGGTGCCGATCACAACTGCAATGATCAGGACACAGAGACCCATCAGTGCTACCAGAGGCAGGATCACCGTAGTATCTCCTGTCTTGACCCGCTGGATGATGGTTTTGTCAGCCTCCTTCACAGTCCTGGTGACAACTCTGTCGTCTCCTTTGACCTGTTCTGTGACAATCTGGTCCTCTCCTTTGACCTCCCTGACAACTTCTTCCGGGTCGTCATAGCTTACATGGAATTTAAACTGAAAGGTTCCCTGCACATCCTGGTAAGAATTTCCTCCGGTCTGTCCGTCCAGGGACACATTCAGGGCAATGACTGCTTCCTCATCCTTTGCGAGAGTGGCAACCTTGATTCCCTTCTCTCCATACTGGTCCAGCACTGTATTAATATCCGCCAGACCTTCCTTATCCCCGCCGATCCACGCGTCTTCCTCTTGGGCGCCGCCGTAAATCATCTGCGGATTCCCGTCATTGACGCCTTCCTGGGTAACGGTGAGGGAAAAATCATAACCGGCTCCGGATGTCTCCTGGCGGGTTTTTTCCAGCTCCTGGATCACTTCCACTTCCATGAAAAAGTCCACGGTCCTGTCATAGGTATTGCGCAGGATGATTTCCTGCGTCCTCTCATCTCCGGGAAGCATATTTTCAAAAGCTGTCCCGAAGTTCTCCAAATCATCATAATTATACTGGATCTCTTCACTTCCATCGAACGTGGCAGTGGGTGTTTCCGCCGCACAGACTCCCATGGACATGCCAAAGACCAGAGTGAGCATCATGCCGAATATTCCAATTTTCTTTTTCATGATTACCTCCCGTCCATTATTCCTCTATGCTGATAATGGTGCCTTCCTCATCAAAGGTAGGGAACACGCCCCACTCCGCTAAGATGGCGTCCTCCGCGGAGGATACCTGCACCGCATCCGCGTCCACACTTAACTGCACTGCTTTATCTGTATACCTGTTGCCCAAATCCTCCGAAATCTCCAGGGCTTTCAGAATCGAGGCAGTCGATGTCCCTGCTTCCACCGGATAGCGGTAATACAGATACAGGTTTTCCTCATTCCCGTCTGTATTCTCCATTACATACCATCCTTCCTCCGGCGTCACGGCAATCTTGCCGCTCTCTCCTTCAAAATCCTTCTCAAATGCTTCTCCCGTGCCGTCTCCCCAGGATTTTGTCACGGTCACCCGGGTATACAGCGGAGTATTTCCTGTATTCTTTACAACAAGTTTGTTTTCCAAATCAATCGACGCACCAGGCATGGCATCATCAAAAGTATAACTTTCCGCTGCCTTCTCCCCGGTTGTCTCATCCATCAGGTCAATGCTCAATTCGGGCGTATTGATCTGCTGCCGCACTTCCTGCCCGTCTGCCTGAAAATATGCCAATGAACCGCCGATGAATGCTGTTGTCACGAGAGCGGCTGCCACGCCCATAAGGATTAACTTTTTCTTCACTTTCAACTCTCCTTTAACTTCATCTTTGCCGCAATCCCCCACAGGAGCAGCACCAGGATAAAAATTCCGGCGCACACTGCCATCCCGCCTGAAGAATGCAGATACAAAGAAACCGTTCCCAGCATCGGCACTCCGAGCACCACCTTGCCCACAAGCCTGGAAAATTTCACAGGCTGGACATCCGCTGATGCATTGGCATCGCCTTTTGTGATAAACTGCTGGTTCTCTTCATCAATCTCTACAACTCTGTGGGTGGTGACCAGATCCGTATCGGTCCCCATCACAAAGGTAATCCTGTCACCGGGTCTGATCTCCCCGGGCTGTGCCTGTTTCACATACACAGCGGAGCCTCTGGGCAATTCCGGTTCCATACTTCCTGTCGTGATACCGTAAATCTCATATCCCAGAAGCCTGGGTAAAGTAAGAGGCAGGGCAGTCAGGATCAGAACTGCCATACAGGCAATCCCTATGCCGTTTAAAACTTTCGCCAGCCCGGCGCTTCCTCTCTTACTCTGCCTCATATACTTCCGTTACGATCTCCTGTCCCTCTGTATTTCTCCATGCGCAGGAAATAATATTTCCCTGGCTGTCTGTTGCTATCGCTGGTTCAAAATTCTCCGCCTGGATCGCCTCTGCTGTCACATCCACTATGATCTGCTGACCATAGGCTTCCGCTTCCCATTCTCCGGGAATCTTTACCTGGTCGAAGACAAAGACACTGTCATTTGCCTGCAGGATTCCGTTCTGACTGCCGCCTATATAATAGCAGTACCACGTATTTTCCCTGTCCTCATCCGGTGTGACAAACCATTCTTCTCTGTTGATATTCAGATTGTCAATGGTAAGTTCCGGCAGCAGACCCTGGGGGCTTTCAATGGTGACGGATGCTCTGACATAGCAGTCCAGAGAATCTTCCGCAGCAGTGATGACCGGTCTTTTGGAGATTTCATCTCCGGGCCACACATTGTCCGGATCCTGGTATCCGATCCATGGACTGTCGGGATTCTGGGGATCTTCCAGCATATCCTCGGTCAGATCAATGTCTACATGTCCCAGTTCTACAAAGCGCAGTGCCTGCTCCTGGTCTGTAAAATAAGCCAGGGACGCACCCACCGCAGCCAGGGCGGCAAGACCTGCAATGCCGGCGATCTGAAATTTTTTCTTATTCTTCATTCTTTCATTCTCCTTCGCTGCATTTCCCGCTTACCTGCCGCACATGGTCTGCAGGTGCTCCACAAGGTCACCAAAGGCTTCCGGTATCATATCGTCAGAACCTGCTTTCCAGGAATTCTCAATGGCTTCCCGGGAAGCCTGAAGGGTTTTGGCATGGATATCCATGGTATAATGAGCAGAGTCATAACCGATTTCCGATCTGGTATAGGTAAATTCCTTTACCCCTTCCCCCTTCTCCTCATCATAGTATGCCTTCTGATAGGTTCCGGTAATGGTTGCTTCTGCCTTGGGATTCATGGTCACACTTTCCAGAAGCAGCGGGGATTCCTGTCCTGCCGGGACAATTCCCATGTAAAGGAAATAGTAGACGCCGTCTGCCGCGTCATAGGTATAGACCCATTTCCCTTCATAGGATTCCGGATCTGCTCCCGGTTCATAGAGCGCCACATCCGCGCCGAAATTTTTCAGGGCAAGTTCCTCATAGGCAGTGATAGCTCCGTTTTCTTCTCTTACATCAAAGATCACAGGAAGGATTTCTCCTTCTTCCGCTACTACCACGTCCTGCATAGAATCGGTATCTGCGTCATACTGCTGCAGGATTACGTCTTCTCTCCTGACACAGTTCTCATCGAACCTTGCCGCGGCTACCAGATCCACGTTTCCGGTGTTGGTGATCTTGACTTCCTTCTGGACTTCCATGCCTGGTTTCCAGTCACTGGGCGGGTCGAATTCCTCTTCCAGTTCGGAATGGAATTCCCCCATGGTAAAAGTATTCCTCCGGGAAGCCTGGTCGCTGAAATACGCGACTGTGCCTCCCACCAGGAACACGCATAATACAGCAAGCAGGGCAATCAGTTTTTTATTCCTGTTTTTCCTCATTCTTTTCGGCCCTTTCTTGTTTTCCCTTTTTCTTCTCATCGGGAAAAAGACTGTCTAATACTACGCTCAGGATAATGATTCCTGCCATTGTCACAATCACAGGAATCTGTTTTCCGTAATTGATAAAATATCCCGCATAGGGGATGGTGATTTTAGATGCCTTACCTGCCACGTCGTCGTAAGGAACCGGATTGCTGTCCGGGGTTTCGTTGGCGTCCCCCTGAGTCTCGAAGGTTCTCTCGATCTCGTTCTTTTTTATCACCCGGTGGGTCACCAGGGAATCCTCTCCGGCGTGGAAGGTAATAGCGTCTCCTGTCTGGATATCGTCGAATGTCGCTGGCTTATAGTAGATCACGCTGCCCACATGGTAGGTGGGCTCCATGCTGCCGGACAGGACCATGACAGGTTTCCAGCCCAGCAGTATGGGGGCTACCAGGAGAAGGTAGGCGGCGATTACTATGTAGACGATGTAGGACAGGAGGTTGAATAGGGTTTTTATGAGTTTCATGTAGGTTTGTCCTGTTGTGAAAAGTTGTTATGTTGGATTAGGGATTAGTTGGATGCTGTTGTAGGCATAGGCCATTTTGTGGGAATTGCATTTCCTTCTTCATCTTCTGTAGACTGACAAAGTTCTGTTACAATTGTCAGTACATAGTCAGCATCTGCATAGCCTTTTTCATCAGACTTCAACATAGTTTCAACCTTCTGATAAATTGTTTGGTTAGGATCTGTGATTTCCTCATCCAATCTTTTTGGGTTATCGTAGTCAATGGTTACTGTCTGGCTTCCATCTTCGTTTTCCGTTACAATAAGTTTTCCTTTTTCCCAATTTTCTCCATCTAAACTAACCCAGTTTACGTCTACATAGGTTCCCATATCCGTTTCTGGCAGCAATGTTACAGACTGTAATAATGCATCTGTATCGTCTCCTGCTAAAATTTCTGTTGAATAATAATAACCATCCTTCCCATCTATCCAATCAGTTGTGTTAGTATTAATTTCTTTATAAACTACGGAGCCACCTTCCGCTGGAATCGCAGCAGCACTTGTTGGGAAAAACAATGTATTCTTCTCTCCATCTTCTGTGTTGGAATACATCGGATAACCATCCAGAGTAACCACCTCTACCTCTCCATCTTCGTTTGTGTCTTTTCTGGTCCAAGTTTCTTCAAATCTCACCCTTGCAAATATAGAATAATCTCCTGTATTGTTTACGGAAACTACTTTATCAACTTTTCCACCTGGTTCCCAACCATCACCTTCTTTTGGGTTGAATTCCTCCACGGTTTCTCCACCGTAAGAATTCGTTGAGAATGGGTTGTTAATGGTTGTAGTGCTGCTCCAATATGCCAGTGTTCCTCCTACTAATGCTACTGCTGCAACACCTGCTACTGCCACTTTACTTTTCTTATTCATATGGGCTACCTCTCTTTTCTTTTACTTTTCCTTTATATTTTCCTGATGCTTAGTTTAACGCTTCCTGCTCCAGTTCCCAATTCAGATCCAGATATGGAACCTCTGTTCCAAATGCTTCATCCACTGCCTCGTCTGTTGCCTGTACCACTTCTGCGGTAATGGTCAGTGTGTAGTCTGCATCACTGTATCCTTCTAATCCTTCCACAACTTTGTCTTCATAGTCCACTTTCAGCTCATCGCCTTTTACAAGACCTAATGCATCGCTTAATCCTTCCAGATCAACACTTCCGTCTTCCTGGATTAAATATGCATATCCGGCTGTTTCCAGATCAAATGGATTCGCAATTTTTGAGCAGGTCACTGTATAAGTTCTGTCTCTCTTACCCATATCAACATCTGATTTTAATGTAACACTATCCAGGAATTTTTCTGTTGTAGTTCCCGGAGCCACCATATCTATGTAATAGAACCAGCCGTCTGTACCCTGTACCCATTGTGTTCCGATCGCTTTTTCAACTACAGTATTATCCTCTTCTACTAAACCATCTGTAGCGTCTGCCTGCCAGGGAACAACAATAGCAGACTTATCATTCTCTGATGTAATGGTTTTCACAGCCTCGCCGTCTCTGCTCCAGGTTTCATCCAGTTTTGCACGTACAACTACCGGTACATCTCCTGTATTTTCTACTTCCACATCTTTGTTTACTTCTGCGCCTGGTTTCCAATCGTCACCGTCTTTTGGGTTGAAGGTTTCCACCAGCTTTGTATCATAATTTCCGGTGTCAAACTGGTTTTCCGCTACATGTGTCTGATTGAAATATGCCAGTGTTCCTCCTGCTGCTACTACAACTGCTAAACCTAATACTGCTAATACTTTCTTGTTTTTCATATGAGTTTCCTCCTGATATTTAATATTTTTCTTTTATAATGAACTGCCTCGCACAGTCATTTTTAAAATTGGTCCTTACTCTTTCGGACTCCATACTGCCTTTTTATCCGAATCGATTGATACATTCATATTCCATTCCTCTGAAACAGCACTGCTGTCAGCCTGAATCGCCTCTCCCACAACTTTTACATGCAGGACATATCCTGAATAGTTCGTTTCATGGGTGTCATTGGAAATTTCAGGAGTGAATGCAACAGATTTTAATGTCATACCAGTGGACGCCCCGGGGGCTAAAACTGCGTTATAGTAGTAATATCCCAAAGGTTTATCTTTCCCTTCTATATACCACTTTCCCTTCATTTCGTCTGACCAGTTCAGCGTATAAAAACCTTCCGGGATCTGCTGTACTTCAACGCCTTTGGAGTCTATCATGGATACTTCCACCTTAAATCTCATCAAGACATCTACATCACCCGTATTGGTGAAGGTTACTTCTTTTCTCTTTTCCTCTCCCGGAAGCCATTGATCGGCAGGATTGAAATTCTCAACTACTTCAATGGACGGATTGGCGGTGGAAAATGGATTTTTCAATTCACTGCTCTGAAAGAAATATGCATATACACCACCGATCAGCAGTACCAGGCATAATCCGGCGATGACAGCTATTTTTTTCCGGTTTCTTTTTCCTGTCATACTCCATCACCGCCTTCCTGATTTCCCTGAGCAGGCGCCTGTGCAGACCAGGTTACCGTGCCGTCATCTCCCACTGTTGCAGTCATGTGCCAGGTGGTCCAGGTTGCGTCTGCGTTTACCTGCGCACTGTTCAGGGTTCCTGCGCTGTCGCTTGC
>DWVZ01000228.1 GCA_019119975.1 Candidatus Blautia merdavium
CATAAGCTCTTCCATCTATGTAATTCAACATCTTATCCACACATAACACTTAACCGTGGTTCATGCTAAAATCTTTATATTTATCTATTTTTCTGCTTTTCTGACAGTATATGGAATTTTATTTTCCTCACACCACTGTCTGGCAATCCTGCATAAAGCTAGAAACCGGTAAGCATAATACGCTTTCTCTACATCCAAATTTATGATTTCATCTTTAAAACTACGATATGCTTTTCTTCCATGCAATGCCTTTAAAAGCCTTTCCTGCTTTCCGGCTGATGGGATAGACTCCGCAAACTCTTTCATAATATTCCACTCATGGATTTCATACTGATTCGGCAGACGCACATAACAATCCGATGTTTCAATTTCCTCTTCTAATTCTTCATCTCTTTCCACCCACGTACCGTCTGCCAATGCAACAATTTCTCCTGTTTCTGTATTTAGAAACTGCTCCCAGCCGTCCATACACATTTCCAATTCATCTGCAATATCTTCTATATATACCTGCATATACATACCTCTTCTGTCTATTTTATTTCGGATATTTTTTCCTCACTCTTCATACGTTTAAAGCAAAATCCATGGTGTCATGGAACCTTCTCTCCCCATCTCCACTTGAAATCCGTCCTGCACTATAACCACAGTTTTTCGCTTGCTGATTGCTGTTTGAATGCTGTCCAAACGCTCTACTGCTTTCCTCTCCCGGTCTTTTCATCCAAACAACTCCCGTGCTTTTTCCATCCTCTCTGCCACAGCAACGCCAAAGGGACATCTCTCTTCGCATCCTTTGCATCCCACACAGTCTCCCGCATTGGCAGACAACCCTTCGTAATGTGCCCGGACAGCTGCCGGTACTTCTTCCTGCATAACTGCCAGATCATAAAGCTTGTTGACCATAGCGATATCAATCTCTGCCGGGCAGGGCGCACAGTGTCCGCAGTAGGTACATTGTCCAGAATAAGCATGATGAGGCGCCTTTGCCAGAACGCTGGCATAATCTTTTTCTTCTTCGGATGCAGTCTCATAAGCCACGGCTGCCCGCACATGCTCCGGGGTGTCGCATCCAGTAAGCACGCTGGCTACTGCCGGTCTGGTCAGGGCATAGTGGATGCACTGGACCGGTGTCAGCGCCACTCCGAAAGGAGAGGTCTGGGGAGAAAACAGTCTGCCTCCCGCATATCCCTTCATGACGGTAATGCCCACGCCCTGCTGCTCACAGATTTTATAAAGCTCTGCCCTCTCCGGGTCGATGCCTTTTAGATTTTCTTCGTATGCTTCCACAAAATAATCATTCAGATCCTCACTTGGGGGAAGCAGGTCAAAGGCAGGATTAATGCTGAAAAGGATCATTTCAATCTCCCCGCTTTTGGCTGCCAGTTTCGCCACTTTGGGATTATGGGTGCTCATGCCGATGTGACGGATGATGCCCTTTTCCTTCTGTTTCTTTACATAAGCAAGGAATTCGCCTTCCATAATGCGGTAAAATTCCGCCTCCTCATCTACAAAGTGTATCATTCCCAGATCAATATAATCGGTCTGGAGTCGTGTCAGAAGATCCTGAAAAGCTGCCTGCACCTTGTCCATTTCCCTGGTGCGCACATACTGTCCGTCCTGCCAGGTGGAACCGAAATGCCCCTGGATGATCCATCTTTGACGCTTTCCTTTCAGGGCATTTCCAATGTTGGACCGAACCTTAGGCTCTGACATCCAGCAGTCCAATAGATTGATCCCATAGCTTTCGCAGCAGTCAATGACCGACTTTACCTCTTCTGTATTATGGCGCTCCAGCCATTCAGCGCCAAGTCCGATTTCACTTACCTTTAAACCTGTTTTTCCTAATTCTCTGTACCTCATTTTGCAACCTCCTGTTTTTTTCCTGAACTTTCCTGTTGAATATCGATACTGTCATAATACTGAAACTATGCAGCTTCTCCAGAATGCATTTTCCCTTTTCCAGAAACCAGAGTCTCTCCTGTTATGCTGTTCTTATCTGCCGCAACTTCCTCACCTCCAGCGGATACAGCCCGATGGCAAGCTTATCAAAACTACAACGTCCTTCCGGGATTTTTGGATCCGGATAGGATTCAGAGTTTTTCCTTTCTTACTGACACATCTATTCCTCTTCTCCCGAAAGAAATCCTCTTCTAACCGCTTCTTCCAGCAATTTGGGCTGTATCTCAGGGTAGGTCCAATGCCTTGGAAGTTCTCTGGAAATCAATCGTTTTTCAATTTCATAATGCAGTTCCTCCTCCATTCTCGCCACCTCTGCCAGATACAGCATGCCAAAGGTTTCCTCTCCTTGTCCTGCCCGCGCCCCCGGCTGTACCACCGAATATGCGCAGACTGGCTTCAGAGAATCGGCTTCGGCGCCAGCCTCTTCCCAAAGCTCTCTTTTTGCCGTTTCCAGGATACTTTCTCCTGCTTCTCTGTGCCCTCCCGGTGCTTCATACGTGTCTCTCTCCTTGTGCTTACAGAAAACCCACTGTCCCTGATATCTGGTCAGAATCACCGCAAATCGAAAAAAAGAATCCTCCACTGCATCATAAAACCGGACCTTCCCGGCATTCTCCACTTCCTGGTAAATAAAGGATACAGTCTCCTCCAGACTTCGCTCCTTTCCCAGAATCTTTTCCGGAATCCTGCCGATGAAATCATCCTCTCTCCACCACTGCCGCATATCCGCTTCCCCAAACGCCAGACGGCTGTCCCTGGTCTCATGCCTGCGCAGGGTCTCTTCTATGGGCAGTTGGTAATAAAAGGCGTAAATCTCTGTTCCATATTCTTCTGCTGCAGTCCGAAACAGCTCCTGATAAATATCCGAATATAAAATCCCCTCCAGGATCACTCTTTCGCAGTGCTGTCTTCCATACCGCAGCAGTTCACACATAAGGGCAATGCTTTCGTTTTCCGGGCAGTCTCGAACCAGAAGCATTTCTCTGCGCACTGCGTCCTGGGAAATCCGCATGGTGTTGGGTCCGTATCTTTTCTGAAGCGCTTTTGCCACCGATGTTTTTCCGCTTCCTGAATTGCCGCGGATGATAATCAGTTTCTTCAAATTTCTTCCTCCCTGCTGTTTCTTCCAGATTTGGCATGTTGCTTTCTTCCTTTTTCTATAGAAAATCCTATTAGTTACATAATATCATATCTGCAGCTGATTTTGTCAGATGTTTTAAGTATGGCTGCGAATCACGCTATCCGGTCATCGCTTCTGATTATAATTTCTGCCAGGAGTCTGCTCTGTCAGGCATATTTGCCCCAAACCAGTTCTGTCAATGATAGTTACCATTCTTTTCTATCCATCATTTCTTGACATTTTTTCATTTCTCTGTTACCATACAGTCAAACATTAGACCGTCTAATATTTACAAAGGAGCCAACCATTAAACATGAACTATGAAAAAGTAAGAAGCTATGTAAATCAATATGGAAGGCTGCGGGATGTCCAGTTTGCCGCATATGAAATGTACGCGCGGAAGCATAATCTGACAGCGAAGGAGCTGTTCGTGCTGGATATCCTGTGGTTTTCTCCCGACGGCTGCCTGCAGTCTGAGATCTGTGAACGCCTTTCCTCCACCAAGCAGACCATAAGTGCCATTATGAAAAAATTTTTGAAAAAAGGTTATG
>DWVZ01000229.1 GCA_019119975.1 Candidatus Blautia merdavium
ATCGCAAAATACTAAAAGTAAAAAAATAGTCTCCGGAGTATTTGTCTCCGAGACTATTTTTTTATTTAACTTAGATTCTGATGCAAATTAATTCATATAACTATATCCTGCATACTCTAATTCATCTCCAGCTGAGGCAGCTCCTGCCCTCTCAGCAGAATCCTCGGTCCTCCTGTATGGCGGATATAGTCTTCTGTGATCACCACTTCTCCGATGCTGTCGTCTTTCGGAATCTCATACATGATATCCAGCATATATTCCTCCAGGATCGCGCGCAGCGCCCTGGCACCCGTATGCTTGTCCAGCGCCATGTCCGCAATGGCTCTTAAGGCGCCTTCCTCAAACTCCAGCTTCACTTCGTCCAGAGCCAGAAGCTTCTGGTACTGTTTTAAAATAGCGTTTTTCGGCTCTTTTAAAATCTCCACCAGCATGTCTTTGGTCAGACCGCTCAGTGTGAAGATAACCGGCAGCCTTCCCAGAAATTCAGGGATCATTCCGAATTTTCTCAGGTCGTCCACGGTAACCTTTTCCAGAATCTTGCTGTCGTGGTCGTATTTGTCCTTTAAATCTGCGTTAAAACCAATGGAGGCTGATTTATTCAGCCGCTCCTTGATAATGCCTTCCAGGTCCGGAAACGCGCCGCCGCAGATAAACAGGATATTCCTGGTGTTTACAGTGGTCAGGGGCACCATGGCGTTTTTACTGTTAGCGCCTACGGGAACCTCGATCTCGCTTCCCTCCAGAAGCTTCAGCATTCCCTGCTGTACAGCTTCTCCGCTGACGTCTCTTTGGTTGGTATTTTTCTTCTTGGCGATCTTGTCAATCTCGTCGATAAAGATGATGCCGTGCTCTGCCTTCTCTACATCATTATCCGCAGCAGCCAGAAGCTTGCTTACCACGCTTTCGATGTCGTCTCCGATATAGCCCGCTTCGGTAAGGGATGTGGCGTCTGCGATCGCCAGAGGCACATCCAGCAGTCTTGCCAGGGTCTTTACCATATAAGTCTTTCCGGAACCGGTGGGTCCGATCATCAGCATATTGGATTTTTCGATCTCGATCTCATCTGCGCAGTCTGCAAATACCCTTTTATAATGATTGTACACTGCCACAGACATGACCTTCTTAGCATAATCCTGCCCGATCACATACTCATCCAGGCTGGCTTTGATCTTATGGGGAGCCGGAATGCTCTTGATATCAAAGACCTTGGGAGCTATCTTTTCCTTGGGCTGTTTTTTCTTTACCTGCTGGTTTTTCGGAATCTGGTTCTGCAGGGAACTTAAGTCGATCATACTGATGTTGGGCATATTCTTCATCAGATCATCGTAATTGATATTGCTGCTGTTCATGGTGTCAAAGCTTCTCTGCATACAGTCGGTGCAGATATGGATATTGTTGGGCAGATCGATCATCTTTCCCGCTTTGCTCTCCGGGCGCCTGCACATAAAACAGATTTTCTCGTATTCTTCTTTTTTCGGCTTATCTTCTTTTTCATCCGGGGTCTCTAATAAATCTTTATCGTCTGACATAACTCTTTTATGCTTCCTTCCTATCCTAATTTCTCATAATCCACTTGTGGGTATATTATCACAAAAGAAGTACCCGGACAAGTAAAGTTTTTATAAACCCCAAATGTCCCAGAGGATCGGCTTCTGCTTTTTTCCGGCTGTGTTTACGGAAAACAGAAAAACGCCGCAGGCAAACCGTTTCCAGTCTGTCTGCGGCGATGATCTTATCTGATCGGTTTCAGATCCAATACCGTCTGTCAGGGGTTCTCACCTTTTACTCCTGTCCGTTCTGAGATGACATGGTGGGCGAATCCTTCTTGGCGCCCAGGGTTACACTGACTGTCTGTTCTTTGTATTCTCCATTGTCAGTCCGGTAAAGTACGATGTCAACCGTCTCTCCCGCCTTGTAGTATTCCAGACGCCCGGTCAGGTCCTCTTTGGTCTGTACACTGGTTCCGTCAATCTTTGTGATGACGTCTCCTTTCTTGATCCCTGCCTGGTCTGCAGGTCCGTTTTCCTCTACATCATAGATGAACACGCCTACCGGAATGTTGTACATCTCATTGACTGTGGTAGTAGAGTCCATGCAGGTAACGCCCAGGTAAGATGCCTGGCTTTCATCTACTTTTTCTCTGGTCTCCTGGCTCATCATCTGATCCAGAATAGGCTCTGCCTGAGAGATGGGGATGGCGAATCCCATGCCCTCTACTTCACTGGAAGCGATCTTGGCAGAATTGATGCCTACCAGTTCTCCTTTCATATTCAGAAGCGCGCCGCCGCTGTTGCCGGGGTTGATGGCAGCATCTGTCTGGATAAAGGTACCGTTTGCATTTTCTGAGCTGACCTGTTTATTTAATCCGCTTACATAGCCGCTGGTAACAGACTGTCCGTACCCCAGAGCGTTTCCGATGGCTACCACCTGATCGCCCATAGAAAGCGCATCGGAATCCCCGATAGTCGCCACCTTGATCTGGCTTAAGATATCTTCCGGAATATCGGCGATTTTCACAGAAACCACTGCAAGGTCATTATCTGTGTCGCTTCCCTTGATCTGTGCTTCCACATAAGTTCCGTCCTGCAGAGAGCTGCTGCCGTCTGCACTGGTCTGCTCTACAGAATCAGAAGAAGAGGTTGCCGCTGTACCGTCCTGATTGGTAAAGCATACGGTAATAGAATCTGTATCTGCGACAACGTGGGCATTGGTAGCGATCAGCAGCTCTGTATCATTCTGTCCCACGATAATTCCGGAACCGCTGCTCTCTCCCTGGTACTGCTGTGTGCCGAACCCAAAGTAGTTGGGGATTTCCTGGATGCTGATCCCTGTAATGGAAACGATGGAGGGCATTGCGTTTTTCGCCACCTGGGATACTGTGTATTCTGAACTGCTGCCTGCGCCGGTGCTCTGTACATCAGAGCTGTCCGCTGCAACCTGGGTGCTCTCGATCTTCGTTGTCTCCTGGGGCAGAAGGCTTCTGCCTGCATAGCTGACGCCCAGGAAAACCGCCCCTGCAATGACGCCGAATGCCACTGCTCCTGCTGCCAACGCCGCTGCCTTTTTCCCCATGCTGCTCCTGTTTCCAGAAGACGGCTTTGTCCTCTTTGTTTCTCTTTCCTGCTGCTGTTTTGGTTCAGGTGCAGGGCTGGGGGTAGTAAAATGATAGGAATTATATCCTTCCTTTTTCTCGTCATTTTTATAGGAATGTGCATATACAGGATTTTCCGGTGTGGGGGCATTGCCCGGTTCTCTTTCCTGTCCGGATTCCTGGCTGTCCCTGGTTTCCTCTGTGCTGTCCCGCAGTACAAATCCTGTCTCCTGCTGTCCTTCCTGGCTGCTGTTTTTATTTTCCTCTGCATATTCCCCGGATCCATTCTCCATCGGATTCATGCCTTTCCATTCTTCACTCATATCTATGCTTCCTTTCGTAAGATTATTTCTTTCCTTTTATGCTTACAGTCTAACAGGGAATTGTGTTTAAATTGTGTTCAAAAATACAAGAAAAAGTGAACACCTATTTTTTCCTCTGCTCCTGGTCAAACTTCCAGTAGGACGGACTCATAGTAAATTTCTTTATGAGAAAGCGTGGCAGTTTTTGATATGCTCTGCCTGCCCGGTAGCCAAGGAATTTAAATCCGCTGCTGATCACCAGGTACGGGATCAGCCAGACTTTCCCTTCTTTTACCAGATAGCGGGCTGTGCTTTTTACCAGACGGATGCCCTCGCTTTCTGAAGGGATGCCCCCGAAAATCTCCGGATGATCTGCCTGGGAAACTGCCAGGTCAAAGTTTCTCCGAAACTGCTGGATGCAAGTATAATTATGAGAATGGACCACCTTCGCCTCCGCTGCATAAGCCACTCCATAGCCAGCCTTGATCATGGTGCCTGCCATGATCATATCCTCATTGAAGATCGTATGGGAAATAAATCCGCCCAGGCTGTCGTACACACTTTTTCTGTAAGCCGCACACACATTGGAACAGAAAAAAGTCTTAATGCCCAGCCTTTTCAGATCCTTCTTGGTCTTGACGCAGCTGCGCTCCGGATAATTAAAGGATCTGGTATATCTTTCTATTAATTTACAGTCCCTGTCCGGAAGCTGGCGTCCATAGGCTGCCGCTGTACCTGGGTCATCAAAAGCCTTTACCAGCATTTCCACCACCCGGTCATCTGCCGGGACTGCATCCTGGGTAAAGCACACGAAAAGATCTGTATCTGCCATGGCTACCGCTTCCTTTCTGGTCCTTCCATGGTCAAATTCTTCTTTGGAAATATGACGGACCTCCACGTGTTCCATCCCTGCGGTCCAGTCTTCTTTCCAGAATTTTTTCTCCGTGTTCATCACGATGATCTTCTCTATGGGATAGGTCTGTTCCTTCAGGCTTTCCATCAGACGCCTGAATTTCTCCCCGGGTCTGTAAGTGGGTATGATCACTGTCACTGTCATGTCCTTATCTCCTTTTACTTTAAACGCAGGACAGGGAACCTGCCAGAGCTTTCCTCTTCCTTGCTCCCTGCAGATTCCCTGTTGTCTTACTCATATTCTTCATCAAGATATCCTGTTTCCTCATAGCCGCTGCCGGAATCGTAATCTTCACTGTCATAGGAATCCGTACCGGAGGAACCATAGCTGTAGTCTTCGCTGCCGTCGTAGCTCTGCTCTGCGTCATAGTCGCCGCTGCTGTCATAACCGCTGCCAGAATCGTAGCCATAGTCTCCGCTGCCGTCGCTGTAGCCGCTGTCATAGGAGTTTCCGTCCGAACTGTAGGTGTTTGAGTCATATCCATTTTCCTCTGACTGTCCGTAATCCGCAGCCGTCTGGTCATCATAGCCGGTTCCAATCTCCCGGTCGGTGATCAGGTATTTTCTCTCCTGGGCAATGTTGTCTGTTCCGAATCCCGTCTTCTCCAGGATCCAATCGCTTCGCTTCAGGATCGTACCGGAGGGTTTATATCCTTTCTCTCCAAAGAGGAATTCATGGAGATAGCTTACATTGGTTTCCAGTGTGGTAGGGATCACGCAGTCCAGATCTGTCACCGGGACTGTGTTCTCTTTTCCCATGATAAAGTCCGCGGGAAATCCTGTATTTTCGGAAAGCTGATAGCTGAGGATATTTTTTCCAAGACTGATCAGCTCTGACTTGGAGAAATTGGTGGTGATCATGGGGAATACTTCATCCATAATGTCAAGCAGCGTATTGAGCCCCGCGCTCTTGGCTTTCTCCGCCATCAGATTCAGCACCCGTCTCTGCCTTTCCGTACGTCCCATATCTGCAGATGCAGTCTGACGGATACGGCAGTAAGCCGTTGCCTGTACGCCGTTCAGATGATAGGTATCCAGGATCTGGGACTCGTCTGCCGGCGCCGGATCCGGCTTCTCGATCGGTGTGTAATCCAGCCCTGTCTGTTCGGAAGTCTCTACGCAGTAATTATTCATATGCTCGATCTCTTCATAGGAAAGGGGAACATCCAGCCCTCCCAGACAGTCAATGGCAGTCGCCATGGCGCTGAAATCCACGGAAACATAATTTTCAATATCCAGGTCCATATTGGTATTGATGATATTCGTGGCATATCCGGGTCCGCCGATGAGGTATGCGGAATTAAATTTATTATAGATTCCATTTCCTTCGGAATCTTCATTGACTCTGAGATAAGTATCCCGGTATATAGACACCAGGCGGATTTCTTTGGTATCATTGTTAATGCTGGCAATGATAGCAGTATCGCTGTTTCCGTATCCGCCGTCTTCGGCTCTCTTGTCCACGCCGAAAAGAGCAACATTCGTATAGCCGTGAAGTACCTGGTTGTCTGAAACACCTTCGTTTACCTGCACTTCCATGTCTTCGCCGTCCTGCGTCTCAAAGTCCAGCTTATCCAGCTTCTTATTGATCTGGGTGTAGACAAAAAGCGCTCCCACCAGAAGCAAAAGCACCAGCATCTCAACCACAAACAGAACTTTTCTTCCTGTTCCTCTTCTCTTCCTATTTTTCCTAGACATTCTTTTTCCCCTTTATCTAATATGCATTTTTATTGATAAATCCTTTAAACACTGTCAGAAACAGGATTTTAATATCCAACCCCAGCGTCCAGTTTTCAATGTAATATAGATCGTACTCTATTCGCTTTCTAATGGATGTATTTCCTCTGTAGCCGTTGATCTGCGCCCAGCCGGTCAGTCCCGGCCGCACCTGGTGCTTGATCATATACCTGGGCACCTCTTCTTTAAACTTTTCTACAAAGAAGGGTCTCTCCGGTCTGGGTCCTACCAGGCTCATCTCCCCTTTTAATATGTTAAAAAGCTGTGGAAGCTCATCAATACTGGTCTTTCTCATAAATTTTCCGAAGCTGGTCACCCGCGGATCATTTTTCACGGTCCATCTGGTCTTCTCCTTCTCCGGCGCCTGCACTTCCATGGAGCGGAATTTATACATCATAAAGGGCTTATTGTGAAGCCCTACCCGCTCCTGCTTGTAGATCAGCGGACCCGGAGAGGTCAGCTTGATCATACACACAGAAAACAGCATCACCGGCGAAAACAGGATCATGGCGCAGATGGAACCGACGATGTCCATCGCCCGCTTTAAAATCGCATAATAAGTGTTTGTCAGCGGTACATACCGGATATTGATCACCGGCAGCCCCTGCAGATCCTCTGTATAAGGCTTAGTCGGTATGATCTGATTGTAATCCGGGATAAACTTTGTATGCACCCCTGATTTCTCACAGAGATTCACGATCTCTTCCAGACGGTAATATTCATTGAGCCCCAGCGTAATGGCAATCTCATCCAGGCGGTTCTCAGGAAGGATCACCATCAGATTGGCGATTCTTCCCAGGACCTTCACGCCCCGGTACTGAGTGCCTGCTTCTATGCTGTCGTCTAAAATCCCCCGTACTTTATAGCCCCACTGGGGATTGGCAAGGATCCTGTCAATATATTCCTCTGCCGCACGGCTGTAGCCTACCAGCAGGATATGCTTCAGATTGTAGCCTTTGGTCCTCATCCTTCTTAAGAAATACCGGATCAGGTTCCTCACAAAGGCTTCCAGCACAATGTTGATCACATAAAAGAGCAGCAGCACGTGCCGTGAAAAGTCGATCATCTTGATCAGGTAGAGGACTCCCAGCCACACGGCAATGCCTACCGTATTGGCTTTTATAATGTTCCAGAGCTCCAGTCTTCTTCCCTGGACTCTTTTCGGCGTATACAAGTTAAAAATCGAATACAGAACCAGATAAGCCGGAACCGCGCACGCCATTGCTCCCAGATAGATCCGCATAGGCAGCACGCCCATGTTCTCCTGGAGCATGGAAGGCATCTGGAACTTTAAGACCAGCGCCAGCAGATAAGAGACTATAATGACCAGGGCATCTATTACAACGTGAAGGCGGTTGAAATGCTTCTGATTTTCTTTAATCAAAGTCTTGTCACCCTCTGTCCCTATTGTCTTTAGCTTAATAATTTCTTAATACTATATCATAAAAATTGTAAAAAATCAATATAGGAAGCAAACCCATTCCCAGAAAAAGGCAGGTACCGGTCCGCATACGCTAAAATCCCGGCTCCTGCCTTTACTGTTTCACTTCTCAGTTGTTTTTATTCTCGGTTATTACATAGGTAGGCACCACTTTCTGCACCTCTTCTTTGATATGGGGATCGTCCTCCCGGCTCAGGGCATCCAGCTTATCCAGCTGGCGGCGGAACTCGTCCTCGTCAAACTCAATGGGCTTGCCGATATGGATCATCTTATTGGCTGTATCCTGCAGCCCTTCCTCGCTCATCAGCAATTCTTCATAAAGTTTTTCGCCCGGGCGAAGTCCTGTAAATTCGATCTTAATGTCGTCTCCCACTTTGTATCCTGACAGCTTGATCAGGTTTTCCGCAAGATCCAGGATCTTCACAGGCTCTCCCATATCCAGGACGAAAATCTCTCCGCCCTTTGCATAGGCGCCTGCCTGCAGCACCAGGGAAACTGCCTCCGGAATGGTCATAAAGTAACGGATAATATCCGGATGGGTCACAGTCACCGGACCGCCCTCTGCAATCTGCTTTTTAAAGAGGGGAATGACGCTTCCGTTGCTTCCCAGTACATTTCCAAACCGCACTGCTACAAAGTTGGTCTTGGAATGACGGGCAAACATCTGCACGATCATCTCGCACATACGCTTGGAGGCTCCCATGATATTGGTGGGATTTACCGCTTTGTCTGTGGAGATCAGTACGAATTTTTCCACACCGTACCGGTCTGCCGCTTCCGCGGTCTTATAGGTTCCGAACACATTGTTTTTGATCGCCTCATTGGGGCTGTCCTCCATGAGGGGTACATGCTTATGGGCAGCTGCATGGTACACGATATTGGGACGGTATTTCTGGAAAATATTATCCATGCGGTGGGTGTTGCGCACAGAGGCAATGAGCACATCCAGCGCCAGATCCGGATACTTTCTCCTCAGTTCCTGCTGGATATCATAGGCATTGTTTTCATAAATATCCACGATCACCAGACGTTTCGGATTATGCGCGGCGATCTGCCGGCACAGCTCGCTTCCGATGGAGCCTCCTCCACCGGTGACCATGACGGTTTTTCCCTGCACATAGCCCATGATCTCATCTAAGTTGACTTTAATGGGCGCCCTTCCCAGCAGGTCCTCGATCTCGACCTCCCGCAGCTTGGACAGGCTCACATCTCCGTTGATGATCTGATAGGTTCCCGGGACAATACGGATCTTGCAGCCGGTCTCTTTACAGATATTCAGGATTTTCTTGGTCTCCGCGTCTCCCACCGACGGCATTGCCACGATGATTTCCTCGATCCGGTATTCCTCTACTTTATCTGGTATGTCATTGCGGTCTCCCACAATGGGAACGCCTCTTAAATACTTGCCGATCTTTGCCTGGTTATCGTCGATGATGCATTTCACCTTCAGATTCAGATAACGGCTTTCCTCGGTTTCTTTTAAGATCGCGCTTCCTGCCGCTCCTGCTCCCACCAGCATCACATTGATCCGCTTCTGTCCGTTGGCAGAGAAGTCTGTCATTTTCTCCCCGATGATCTTCATAATCTGGTAAGCAAACCGGACGCAGCTGACGCCCACGATCATGGCAAAATAGTAGATCAGGTAAGAAGATCTGGGCAGTGTCAGCTCAAGAGCAGCCGCGCATGCCACCTGGATCACAGAGGCTGCGGTACAGCCCAGGATAATGTTGATCAGCTCATTAATGCTGGCATGTCTCCATACACTTCTGTAAAGCTTGGCAAATACAAATACGATGATGGTGATGATGGTATTGGGAATGGTATAGCGCAGCACCTGCTCCATATCCGTTACCGGGATGCTGTTGAAGCTGAATTCGTACCGGATAAACAATCCTAAGAAAGAAGCGATCTGTACTGTCAGGATATCCAGCAGCACCAGAAGCACGACGCGGTTATTGATTGAGTTTAAATTAAATTTTATCTTCTTCATTTCTCATTTATCTCCCGTTTTTCAATCCTGGTTTCTATGATGTCAGTTTCTTTATCATATTCTTATACAGCTCCAGCTGTATTTTCAGACAGGTTCCCGGCGGGACCTTTCTGACTTTCTTATCCCGGTTTTTCACGGAAATCTGGATTCCGTTTTTCAGACCCCGGATGTATTCTCCGCCGTATCCTTTTGATGTAAAGAACAGCGCCTTTGCCGCAAATCCCAAAAGGAGCAGGGGGAAATTCCAGATCAGCTGCGCAAGCGGCATATTCTTATAGGCGAGATAGATATTGTTTCTGGAAGAATAACGCACCTTAAACAGATTGTACCTGGAGCCGCTGGTGCCGCTTCCCACATGAAGGACTCTGGCGCTGGGGCAGAACCAGTTTTCATAGCCCCGCAGCCTTGCCCGGTAACAGATATCCAGGTCCTCCAGATACGCGAAATGTTCTTCATCAAACAATCCGATCTTGTCCAGAATCTCCCTTCTGTAGATGGCAGCGCCTGCACAGGAGGAAAAGATCTGCCTCTCTGTACAATACTCGGTCTCCGGTCTGCCTTTGCCTTCCGCAAAAGCCCAGCCAAAGGCGCAGTAGGCATTCCCAGCGTCATCCATACGGGTCTTATCATGCATCTGAAGCATCTTTGCCTGGACGGAGAAGCAATTTTTCCGTTTCTTTACTGCCTTTGTTAGGTTCTCTACAAATTCCGGCTCTGCCTGAGTATCGTTATTCAGCAGCAGCACATAGGGTGAGGCAGAAACCCGTATGCCCGCATTAACTGCACCGCAGAACCCGGTATTCTCCTTCAGCGCCACGATTTTCACCTCAGGATACTGTTCCTGCACATATTCCCTGCTGCCGTCCTGGGATCCGTTATCCACCAGGATTGTCTTGAAATTCCTGCTGGTCTGTGTGCGCAGCGCATCCAGACATGTTTTAAGATATTGTTTCCCATTATAGTTTGGTATAATTACTGAAACTTCACACATTTTGTTTTCCTCAGTCTTTGGGCCGCAGAGAGTAATTCCATTTTGTCAGAGACAGATTTTTATTGTAGTAGGGATCGCCTGCTTTCAGCAGTTTCTCCCATCTGCAGCGCATAAACTCGATTTCCGACTGAAATCTTCTCACTTTTTCTTTGCTGTCCTCAGCTCCCCGGCTTTTGGATTCGTAATGATACAGCTCCGCATAGGGATTGTATACTACCAGGCAGCCTTTTTCCCGCAGCCGCAGACACAGATCCACATCATTAAAGGCTACTGACAGCTGCTCTTCAAAGCCTCCCACTTCCTCAAAAGCCTCTCTCTTCACCAGCATACATGCTGCGGTCACTGCGCTCAAATCCTGGATCAGGGCAGCCTTGTGCATATAACCGGTACGTTCCCCGGGCAGGTTTACGAACATGTGTCCCGCGATTCCGCCGATGCCGATCACCGTGCCGGCATGCTGGATGGTATGGTCTCCATAATAAAGCCTTGCTCCCACCGCTCCGGTGCCTTGCCGCTGGCAGATGCCCAGAAGCTCCTGGATCCAGTCCTCCGTGATCACCTCGGTATCATTATTCAGGAATAAAAGATACTCTCCCCTTGCTTTCTTCGCCGCGAAATTATTGATAGCAGAATAGTTAAACTCTTTTTTCCATTTCAGCAGACGAATGGCAGGGTCTTTGGAAAGTTCTTTGTAATAAGCAAAGATTTCCTCTGTCTCACTGTTATTTTCCACAATGAGGATCTCATAATTTTTATAAGAAGATTTTTCTTTTACAGACCGGATACACTTTTCCAGATCTGTCTTGGCGTCTTTGTTCGGAATGATGATGGATACCAGAGGTTCTCCCTGGACTGCATATTTTACCCGGTAGAATCCATAGTCTTTTGTATGGCTGACCTCGCCTTGCAGTCCCCGCCTTTTCAGATTTTCTTCGATCGCCCGCTTTCCTGCCTCAAAGGCATACAGCTTGCTCTGGGGGTTGTCTGCTGTGGAAGCCTCATGGGTCCTCCAGTGATAGAGGATCTCCGGTATATGGCAGATCTTCCCCGCGGCTTCTGTACAGCGGAAGATAAAATCATAATCCTGGGCTCCGTCAAATTCCTTTCTCATGCCTCCCACGTTCTGCAGGAGCGTTCTCTTTACCACAAAAAAGTGGCAGATATAGTTGTTGGACCTTAGAAGGTCTTCATTAAAATCCGGTTTCAGATGGGGCTGGAAATGCTCCAGCTGTTCTCCCCGCACCTTGTCCTCATCTGTATAGAGCACCTCTGTCTCCGGTTCCTTCTCCAGCGCCGCGGCAATTTCATACAATGCATTGGGAGCCAGGAGATCGTCATGATCCAGCAGTCCCACATAGTCTCCGGTCGCCATGGCAAACGCTTCGTTGGTGTTCTCTGAGATCCCTCTGTTCTCCTTCAGCTTTTTCCATACGATCCTGGAGTCCATAGCAGAACAGGATTTGAGGACATATTCCATGGAAGCGTCCTGGGGACTGGCATTGGCAATGCAAAGTTCCCAGTTGTTATAAGTCTGGTCCTGCAGGGACTGGATCAGCTGCCGCAGAAAAAGTTCCGGCGTCTTATACGCCGGAACGGCGATGCTGATCTTAGGCGCATAGCTCCACTTTTTCTTTCTCTGGGCTTCCAGTTCTTCCTCTGTGGGTATATAGGCTTCGTACCAGGGTCCATAGGGGACTTCTTCCGGTTCAAACCGCTCATGAAGACGGATCCAGAATCCTTTGATGCCGTAATGCTTCATGTAGCGCCAGCCTTTTTGTATGGTATAGGGAGAGAGCTTTGTCATCATTCTCTTCCACTCGATTTTTCCTTTCGGCATTGTGCACACCTGCCTTTGTTTCGTTCATTGGTTTATTCTAACACATTTTTTATTTAAAGAAAACCATGAATATGGTATACTAGTAGCGGTTGACGAAAATTTTTAAGGAGGTCCTTTATTTGAAAAAATTTAAGATCACTGGAAAATTACTGTGTTTCCTCTTCGTTTTTGTTTTTACCGCAGCATCTGCGCTGCCTGTATCTGCGGCAGAGCTTCCTGCGTCTTTTCCTGAAGCTCCCGACATCACAGACGAAACCGGTGTCCTGATGGAGCTAGAATCCGGGCAGGTGCTCTTTGATAAAGGCATGGATGAGATCCGCTATCCTGCAAGCACGACCAAAGTCATGACCGCTCTCCTGATCCTGGAAAGTATAGAGGATCTGAACCAGACGGTCACTTTTACTGACGTGATCCTTCCTGACCTGGCTCCCGGCAATTCCACCATTAATGCCCAGGTAGGAGAGACCCTGACTGTGGAGCAGTGCCTGTATGCCATCATGCTGGCTTCTGCCAATGAGGTCTGTACCCAGATGGCAGTACAGATCGCGGGTTCCGTCAACGGCTTTGTTGCCATGATGAACCAACGCGCTCAGGAGCTGGGATGCAAAAACACCCACTTCGTAAATGCCAACGGACTGCCGGATCCCAATCATTATACCACTGCCTATGATCTCGCCCTGATCCTGGCAGAAGCAGTAAAAAATGAGAGTTTCTGCAAAATAGCGGGAGCTGCCAAGTACACTATTCCGGTCACCAACAAGACCCCCTATGAACGGAACCTGGAGAATCACAACTCTCTCCTGACCGACGGGGATTACCACTATGACGGCGCCATCGCCGGAAAGACCGGACACACAGAGGCTGCTAAAAACACTCTGGTCACAGCTGCCGCGAAAGATGATATGACTCTGATCTGTGTAGTAATGCGCTCAGACGGGGACGCCCGTTTTACGGACACCATTTCCCTGTTTGACTATGGGTTTGACAATTTTCAGAAATATCCCCTTTACTGGGAAAGCACAGAGATGCCTTCCGGTTATGTGATTCTGCCTTCAGGCATTGACACCGGGAACCTGCAGACAGCCGACTCGGTCTCCGACGGCACTGCCACACGTACTTACTCTTATCAGGGTACAGCCCTGCAGTCCATAACTGTGCCCTTCCCTATGGAAACAGAGACACAGATTACATCGGATATGTCCCTGGTGCCTCAGGGAACCTGGCAGAAACATCTGGTACCGATCTATCTGCTGCCTGTGATGTCTCTGCTTCTGGCAGCGGAAACAGCTGCCTGCGTCGCGCTGGTGATCCGCAATACGCTTCAGACAAGACGTAAAAAAGCACGTACTGCTTAAGATAAGACGTTTTCAAGAAAAGGCTGAACTATGCCAAGTGAACGCAAAAAAACGTTGACAAAATTCATTTCTCGGAATAAAATATAACGGTAATATATAACAGCGTTATAAGAAGGTGAATACAATAGACGAAAATCTGACAACCTTAGAGCGCATCCATCAAGCGGCAAAAAAAGAGTTTTTAGAAAAGGGCTACAGGGATGCTTCCCTGCGGAATATCGTCAAATCTGTCGGCATGACTACAGGAGCCTTTTATGGCTATTACAAAAGCAAAGAAAAACTATTCGAGACTTTGGTAGGCGAGCATTATGCGTATCTGCTCAACTGCTTTCAAAAAGCGCAGAAAGAATTTGCCGATCTTCCTCACGAGCAGCAGCCGGAGGTTATGGGTGATATTTCCGGTTCTTGCATGTTTGATATGCTCCACTACGCCTATGAACATCTTGAGGAATGTAAACTGATCCTCTGCTGTTCGGAGGGGACGAAATTTTCCGGATTCATTGACGAAATGGTAGAGATCGAGGTGGCGGCAACCCATGCCTATCAGGAAGTTTTGCAGGAGCTTGGCCGGCCTTCTCCCAAAATCGACCCTACGCTGGAGCATATTCTGATTACCGGCATGTTCCACACCTTTTTTGAATTGGTGATTCACAAGATGCCGCTGAAAGACGCGGAAAACTATGTGAAGGAAATGCGTGCTTTTTATACAGCCGGATGGATGAAAATTATGGGGCAGTAACGCCCTGTAATTTTTACCTAACAGTTAGCAAAAACTAACCTATATGGATATAAGAAGAACGCGCTTGTGTTCTCTTTATCATAAATAAAACCCAAAGGAGGAATCTTCATTGAAAAAACAATCCAATCTGTCACGCCTGCTGCAGATTGCAGGCAGCCACAAATACCTGACTTACGCTTCCTGGGTGCTTTCAGCCATCAGTGCCCTCATAGCGTTAGTACCTTTCTACTATATTTGGAAGGTCATGCAGGAAGTGTTGGCGGCTGCGCCGGACTTTAGCCGGGCGCAGAATTTGACCTATAACGGCTGGATGGCGGTACTGTTTGCAGTGATCGCGGTGCTGGTCTACATAGGAGGGTTGATGTGTTCCCACAAAGGGGCGTTCCGCATTGCTACCAACCTGCGCCTGCAAATGATGGAACATATTGTCAAGCTGCCGCTGGGGTTTGCAGAAAGTTTCGGCAGCGGCAAACTGCGCAAAATCGTCAACGAATCCAGCGCCGCCACCGAAACCTATCTGGCGCACCAGCTTCCCGACCGTGCCAATGCCATTGCGACACCCTGCGGTCTTTTGGTCCTGCTGCTGGTGTTCGACTGGCGGCTGGGACTTTTAAGCCTTGTTCCGGTTGTACTGGGATTTCTGATTATGATGGCAATGACCGGAAAGGCTATGCAGGAGAAAATGAAAGAATACCAAAATGCCCTCGATGACATGTCCAATGAAGCAGTGGAGTATGTACGAGGGATTCCCGTTGTGAAAACTTTCGGGCAGACCATCTTTTCTTTCAAAAAGTTTAAAGATTCCATTGACAGGTACAAAGTGTGGGTGATTGCCTATACCAAGCAGCTTCGCGCGCCTATGATGTTCTACACAGCGGCTATTAACGGAGTTTTTGCCGCGCTGATTGCCGGTGCGCTGATTTTTACAAGAGGCGATGTTACCAGGGATTTTCTGCTGGATCTGATGTTTTATATCATCATTACACCGATTATTTCTGTCACGCTTACACGGATCATGTTTCAAAGCGAAAACGCTATGATCGTGGATGATGCCCTGCAGAGAATCGACAGCGTATTGAACTTGAAGCCGCTTGCAGAACCAAAACAGCCGGAACACCCAAACGGCGCTTCGGTACAGCTTAACCATGTTCATTTCAGCTATGATGGAAGAAACCAGGTCATCAAGGATATTTCCCTATCCATTCCCGCGGGGCAGACCGTAGCTTTTGTGGGGCCTTCCGGCGGCGGCAAGACCACGCTTGCCAATTTGATCTGCCGGTTCTTTGACCCGCAGAACGGGCAGGTGAAGATTGGCGGTGTCGATGTGAAAAACATCGCGAAAGAGGAACTTATGAATACTGTTTCCTTTGTATTCCAAAACAGCCGCCTCATCAAAGCCTCGATTTTGGAAAACGTACGCATGGGAAAGCCGAACGCTGCACGGGAAGAAATCATGGCTGCTCTGCATAACGCACAGTGCGACGATATTCTGGAAAAGCTGCCCCAAGGGGCAGACACTGTGATCGGTACAAAGGGAGTTTACCTTTCAGGAGGTGAGCAGCAGCGGATTGCCATCGCCCGCGTTATGCTAAAAAATGCTCCGATTGTCATTTTAGACGAGGCCACCGCCTTTGCCGACCCGGATAATGAATCCCGGGTACAGGCTGCCTTCTCCAAGCTGTCACAGGGGAAAACGGTGATTATGATTGCCCACCGGCTCTCTACCGTGGCTGGCGTTGACCAAATCTATGTCATTGAGGACGGGCAGATCACAGAGAGCGGCAAAAGTCAAAAGCTGTTGGAAAAAGGCGGCGTATTCAGCCGCATGTGGCAGGACTATCAAACTTCTGTTCAGTGGAAGGTTGCAAAGGAGGTACAATAAAGTGATAAAAAGACTGCAAAAACGATATGCCCTTTCCGAGCAGGGGGCTAAGGATTTGGTGAAAGGCTGTCTGGCCTGTGTTTTTCAAAATCTTTCCTTTATGTTTCCAGTGGGTCTTTTGTATGTTTTAGTAGACGATTTAATGAATGACCGTGTTCCCGGTAAAAAATTCGCTTTTTACATTGTAGGCTGCGGGGTGTGTATTGGCTTGATCTTGCTCACTACTTACATTCAGTACAACGCCACCTACTTTGCCACTTATACAGAAAGCGGCATTCGGCGGATTACGCTGGCTGAACGACTGCGAAAGATCCCGCTGTCCTTCTTTGGGAAAAAGGATTTGGCAGATCTGACCAGCACCATCATGGCTGACTGCACCTTCTTGGAGCAGAGCTTTTCTCACTTCATTCCCGAGTTGGCAGGTTCCATCATCTCCACCGTTTTCATTTCCATCAGCCTTTTGATCTTTGACTGGCGCATGGCGCTGGCGGCGCTGTGGGTACTGCCGGTTGCTTTTGCCATTGTAGGCTTCTCCGCAAAGGTGCAGGAACGGCTTAATCAAAAAGCGATGGATGTAAAAATGGCCTGCGCGGACGGGATTCAGGAATGCATTGAAACCGTGCGCGACCTAAAGGCCAACAATGCCGAGCAGGAATATCTGAAAGGACTGGAAAAGAAAATCCGCGCCGTGGAACACCGCTCCATTCTCAATGAATTTGGACTGGCTGCCTTTGTGGTGTCCGCGTCATTGGTATTAAAGCTGGGAATTGCTACGGCTGCACTTGTGGGCTCTATCCTGTTGATAGGAGGCAATCTCGATATCCTGACTTTCTTTATGTTCCTGTTGGTTGTCTCACGGCTTTACGACCCTCTGCAAGGGGCGCTGCAAAATCTGGCGGCAGTCATCAGTACCCGCACCAATATCGCGCGCATGAATGAAATCCTGGATCATCCGATTCAGCAGGGAGAGCACAGGCTTTCCAATAAAGGCTATGATATTACATTCGACCATGTAGGCTTTGCTTACAACACAGGGAAAACCGTACTGAAGGATGTTTCCTTTACTGCAAAACAGGGCGAAGTCACCGCTTTGGTGGGACCTTCTGGCGGCGGCAAAACCACGGTATCGCGCTTAGCAGCAAGATTTTGGGATGTAAGCCGGGGAAAAATCTCCGTGGGCGGCATGGACATTTCCAAAATCGACCCGGAGGCATTGCTCTCCCTGTTCTCTATCGTGTTTCAGGATGTTACTTTGTTCGACAATACCATCTTAGAGAATATACGGATTGGGAATAAGGACGCAACTGATGAACAGGTTTTAGCCGCTGCAAGACTTGCCAATGTGGATGAATTTGCCGAAAAGCTGCCGGAAGGCTGGCATACCAACATTGGAGAAAATGGCTGCGGGCTTTCCGGTGGGGAGCGGCAGCGGATTTCCATCGCCCGGGCTTTCCTGAAAAACGCGCCGATTATTCTTTTGGACGAGGCAACCGCTTCCCTTGATGTGGAAAATGAAACCTTGATACAAACAGCCCTTTCCCGCCTGATCGCGGATAAAACGGTGCTGGTGATCGCCCACCGGATGCGCACCGTGGCAGGGGCGGATAAAATCGTGGTGCTTTCAGAAGGAACCGTGGCGGAAGAAGGCGCACCGAAAACATTGCTGGAGCAAAACGGCCTCTACGCCCGCATGGTGAAGCTGCAGACAGAGAGCCAGAATTGGAAGCTGGCATAAAAAAATTCCCGCAAGGCGGTCAACAACCAAGTGAACAACCTGCGGAAGAAGTTAAAAAATCGGAACCGGCATGATTTAACACGCCGGTTCCGACACCAAATGTCTTTACTTCCTTATGGGACCCGTCCTAAGGCAGACGGTCTTTTTGCTACCGACAGTCGTATACTGCCAGGATCTCATTCTCCAGACTCTTCCAGTCTCTGACTGCAGCTGTTTCCAGTCCGCCCTGATAAAGGGTTTCTCTCAGCTTCTCATCTGTGCGGATCCGCTCGATGGCAGCAATACCTTTCTCAATCTCTCCGCAGGGATACAGCAGGCAGTTCTTTTCATCGACCAGGTATTCCTTATTCCCGTCATTAGGCACTACGACCGCATAGCCTCCTGTCGCCATCATTTCCAGCGGCGGATAGGAGAAGCTTTCCAGGAAACTGGTCTTTAACAGGATGTGGCACTGGCGGTATACGTCTGCCACCTCATGGAAGGGGATCTTGTGAAGGAATTTATCTACCTTGTACCAGTCCTTTGGCTCTGCGTTGTAGGACATATACCAGATTTCATATTTCTCTCTGTCCAGCTGGTTGGTAATGCGGAAGCTTTCGTCCACATTCTTATAATAAACGCCGCAGTCTCCTTCGATAAGAATCCGGATCTTTCCGGAGAAATCTCTCTTGACTGGTTTATAATTTTCTGTATGGATACCATTGGGCACATATCTGGATTCTTTTTCGTAATCCTCTTTCAGCCATTCCTGGCACCATCCGGACATGGTGACGAACCGGATGTCCACGATGGGAGAATACTTCTGGTTGGCTTCGATGCGCAGAGGATCGTTGGGTTCATAAAAGTTCGTTTCAAAATTCTGCACCAGATAGTATCTCTGACCGATGTTGGTATAGGCCTCCAGAAATTTCACTGTGGACCACATGGTGGCAATGGCTTTGTCAAAGTGCCCGCGGAAAATAGTTTCTCTGCTGGGCAGCACAGGGAATTTGATCCCCTGGAATTCGCACCACCTTCTGGCGTCAAAATCATCGTTGATAATGGTCACATCATAGCCATGCTCCCGGAGCACTTTGCAGTGCTCAAACGCCACCATGATTCCTCCGCTGATGTTCAGCGCAGGCAGGATCATGGCAATGTTTTCCTTATACATACTCTTAATGAATTTCATGAAGCGGAACCCTGTATACAAGGTCACACAGTGCACTCTGCAGTATTCATAAGCCGCAGCGCCCACTGCCTCTCTTTTTTCCCTGTGAAGGACCAGATCTTCCAGTTTGTCATACCATTCTTCCGGCGTGCTGCACAGGATCCCTGTTCTGCCGTCCTCCACCATTTTTTCAAAGGCTCCCAGATTGCTGGCAATGGTGGGTACTCTTACCAGGGCTGCCTCCACCCATTTATTCTCTGATTTTGCTTCATTGAAGATGCTTTCTTCCAATGGTGCAAGGTTAATATCAATGGAAGCGATCAGCTCCGGCAGCTTCTGCCACTCCACAAAGGGATGGGCAATGACCCTGTCTTTAAACGCTTCAAATTCTTTGGGGATATCCAGAATGCCCACAATGTGGAGTTCTACATTCTCATAGGTCTCCATCAGCTTTGCCACAGCCGGCTTGATGAGGATAAAGTCATCGTTATGAGTGATGCTGCCGCTGAAGTATCCCAGCTTCACCTTAGAAGAGCCTTCCTTCTGCTCTCTGCAGGCTTTATAAGCTTCCTCAGAAAGCTGGAGCATTACTTCAGAAGCCGTATTCCGGTTAATAAATACCTTCGGCACGTAATGGGCAAGCTCCTGTGCCAGCCGCTCTGTGGTCGTCACAACAGCGTCGCACATTTTCAGCACCTTCTGCATATTGCGCACACCCTCGTCATAGCCCTGACGCTCTTCTTTTGTCATAGTGTCCAGGTATTTGATGGTATCGGTATACTTGGTGTCAATGACCAGGTCGTCGATATCATAGATGACGGTCTTATTCAGTTCTTTTGCGAGACGGATAAATTCTCCCAGTTTCTCTGTATACGGCGCCCGGAAGATGACAAAGACTCTGTAGTTGCGCACCTGGTCCAGATCCAGATGAAGGTAAAAGTTCTCATCACAGTCAATGTTGTTGGCACGCAGCTGCTCCATCTGGTGCTGTACCCGGTAGCGGGGCGGATGGGGCAGGGCGGTATAGTCCACGCCGTTGATGAACAGTACGTCTTTATAAATCTTTCCTACATACTGCATCTGCATTTCCGCTTCGATCTTGCGCACCTTAGCCGTATGAAGGTAACTGACGGTCTTACGCGCCACCCCGGTGATTCCTTCTTCCTTCAGTGCTTTTAACGTCTTTCTTCCAAGGGAACTTAATGCTTCCATGAAGTACCTCCTACACAATCCTTAATTTCTTCCAGAGCCTGTGATAATACTGCTCTTTGTGAAAACTTTCTTTCCAGGTTGATTTAAAAGTTTCTGACTGTCCTGCTGACTTGGGCGGCACCAGATGCTTTCCCTGAAAACGCATCTGGGCAAAGCAGGTCCACACATTGTTCTTTCCCGCCTTCTGCCCTCTCAGACAGAAATCAATATCTTCATAGCCGGGACACGCGCTGCGGAAGCCTTCGTTCTCTTTCCAGCTCTCTCTGGAAAACATCATACAGGCTGCCGCTGCTGCCGTGGTCTCTCTGGCATGGCACAAAAGCCCTTCATAGCCAATGTCTGCCCTGGTATCATGGGCACACAGAAGCTCCAGACCGTCCTTGGTATCCTCTCCCAGAGAGATCCCCGCATAAGCAATGGTATCGTCGTGATAATAGATCTTCGGTCCGACTGCGCAGACATCCTCCCGCTGGGCGAACATCAGCAGTTCTTCGATCCAGTTCTCTGTCAGCGGACGGCATACGCTGTCCAGAAGGAGCAGGTATTCCCCATGGGCAGCCTTGACTGCCCGGTTCCACTGATCTGCTGTGGAAGCACCTGCTTCTGTTTTCACAGGGACCTGACGGATATTTCCGCTTCCCAGATCCAGCAGTTCATCGGAAAAATAGACAAACTCCACATTCTCATAGGAAGTACATTTTCGGATGTTATTGACCGCTTCTTTGATCTTTTCTTTTCCCCCATGGTGCAGAAGAATAGAAACCAGCGGATTCCCCTTCAGCTCATAGGTAATCCTGTAAATGGTCTGGAAAGGCAGATTGCTGGCTGCCTTCCCCGCTTCCCCTGTACGCTCCAGCTGCTGGTCAATGGCACGGATAGCGGAATCTACGGCATAAATCTTGCCGTCCAGGTTCTGGGAAACGGAATTTTCATGTACTCTCCAGTAGTAAAGCACCTTTGGAATATGTACAATGGCATCTGTTTTTTCAGTAAGGCGCAGGACCATATCATGATCCTGGCTTCCGTCACATTCTTTTCTGTAAAACTTTTCTTCTCCTTCCAGAAGTTTCCTGGAAAAAACAGTAAAGTGGCAGATATAGTTGTGGGACCTCAGATCATCTTTCCCAAACCCGGGCTTTAGATTAAACATCAGCGGATTGGAGATGTCCGGAATATTCCCGGAAAATTTCACTTCATCAGTATACAGAAACTCTGCGCCCTGCTCCTCCACAGCCCGCATAACCTCGTAAAGCGCAGAAGGGTGCAGCACGTCGTCATGATCCAGAAGTCCGAAATAGTCTCCTGTAGCAAGTTCGATGCAGGCATTGGTATTTTCGGAGATCCCTTTGTTTTCTTCCAGTACATGGTAGCGGATCCTTTCATCTTTCTTTGCCCGCTCCCTGCAGATTTCTCCCACATAGGCATGCTCCTGGTCGCTTCCGTCAGCCAGGCACAGCTCCCAGTTTCCGTAAGTCTGCTGTTCCAGTGAATCCAGCAGTTCTGTCAGAAACTGTTCCGGTGTATTATACAGAGGTGTGATGATACTGAATTTCACCGGATTGGAAAATTCCTGCTGACGCTGGCGGCTGAGCTCTTCCTCACTTACCAGATGCACACTTCGGATGGTTTCCAGATCTGGAACTCTATGGTACTTCTTATTGTCCACTCGTTTGAAAAAGGACTCCACGCCAAACTCCTGGCAGACCTGCAGTCCGTTTTTTACTTTTTGAATGACTCCGCTCATTTTCTTTTCCTTTCACACACTTTCTATCTGCTATTTGAATAATTTGTACAGAAATCTCATAAACAAAATGACATAAAGGGCAAAAACAAAGAATACGACACAGGTTTCCAGGTCAAAGCGGTCGGTGATGGTTTTCATGACCAGTGTGCCGCTTTTGATTTCCTTAACCTCATTTTCTGCTACGATTACAGGCGCATCTTCCCGTGTCTCATTTTCATAATAAAAACCGATCCCGTCTGAATGGTCTTCGCCGAAAGTTTGGTTGCTGTACAGACTGATCTCATATCTTTTTCCTTCAGAGTTTTCCACTCTGTCAAACCTAAAATCCTGGAATTTATTATTCTCTACATCTCCTCCGTCTACTTCACCCACGGCTGCAATTTCACCTGTCTCCAAATCTTTTAATTCATAGGTAATGACGGTATCAGCCCCTTGTACTTCCTCTCCATGGACAGAACATTTAATCCTGACGCCATCCAAATATTCTTCCTTACAAGTAAATTCCTGTCTTGCCCCTAGCGTAGTCAAAATCCCAGTATTCTGGTAGCTGTCCGGATCTGTTTCAGAATCATAGATATTATGAGTCTTGGCAATATGCCCGTATAGAAATGACACTGCCGCGAGAATGAAAATTCCAATAATAATCTTTACTTTTTTCTTCATATTATCCTCACTATCCTTATGAGTTGCGGTACATATTTCCGATTTCTATGGAATCACCCTGCATCTTCAGATGTCCCTTTTCCAGCCAGACCACCTTGGAGCATAAGCTCTGTACCTGATCGATGCTGTGGGATACAAACAGAAGCGTGGTGCCGTGCTCTTTCATTTTGCGGATACGCTGCTCACATTTCTGCTGGAACAGGAAATCTCCCACGGAAAGCACTTCATCCACGATAAGTATATCCGGCTGTCCGATGGTTGCAATGGCAAAAGCGAGCCTGGATACCATACCGGAAGAAAAATTCTTTACCGGAACATTCATGAAATCCTTCAGCTCCGAAAACTCCACAATGTCGTCATAATACCGTTCCATATCTTCCCTGGCATAGCCCAGGATAGCTCCGTTTAAAAAAATATTCTCACCAGCAGTCAGGTCATAATCAAAACCTGCCCCCAGCTCGATCAGCGGCGCAACGCTTCCCCTCACGGTCACAGAGCCCTTTGTAGGCTTCAGCACACCGGCTATGATCTTCAGCATAGTGCTCTTCCCGCTGCCGTTGAGCCCGATCAGTCCCAGGGATTCGCCCCGCTCAAGGGAAAACGATACATCCTGCAAAGCCCAGAATTCGTTGTAGGAAATCTGCTTTTTCAGCGTTTTGATAAAATACTCCTTGAAACTGTCAAACTTCTCTGAAGCCATATTAAATTTCATTGAAACCTGATTTACTTCTATTATTGTATCCTTATTCATGGAATGACTCCCTATAAATTCAAAATAAATTCGTCCTGCTTCTTATAAAAGACGATCAGTCCGATCACCAGTGCGACGACTGCCTCCAGTACTCCAAGTCCCAGCTGCCACAGATGAGGAAGCGAATTATACAGCATCAGATCCCGGAACATGTCCAGATAATTGGTAATCGGATTTGCCCATACCACATAGACCATCCAGTGAGGAAGGATGGACATAGGATAGATCACCGGTGTCAGATACATGAGAGCTGTAATAAAAACGGAGTAAAGGTGCATGATATCCCTGAATTTTACCACAACAGCAGAAAGGATCAGGGAAACTCCCAGAGAAAAAACAACCAGCATGCACATGGGTATTACAGACAAAAAGGCTGTCCAATGAAGCTCTGCCCGCATAGCTGCCATAACAAACAGCAGTGCAGTAAAGGATGCCATCAGGTTGATCACACTGGAAACCACTCTGGAAAGAACAAAAAGATATTTGGGTACATAAACCTTTTTGATCAGGGGTGCGTTCATAATAATGGCTCCCATGGAATTATTGGTCGCATCGGAATAAAAATTAAAAATCAGCTGTCCGCTTAACAGATACAGCGGAAAGTTTTCAATATTAAATTTAAAAAGATTGGAAAACACCACTGAAAGCACGATCATCATCAGCAGGGGGTTCAGCAGTGTCCAGAGGACTCCCATAATGGATCTGCGGTATTTAATCTTAATATCTCGCGCCACCAGCTCATTGAGGAGCGGGCGGAATCTTTTAAAATTTTCTATATAGGTTGACAACTCAGCACCTCCGCTTTTCTTTCCTTCTATACGCAAGTATTTTATAAGTTTACACCATCTGTTACCAGAAATCAACCAATTATAACACGATTTCTTAACATTTTATTAATATATTCAAAGAAACTGCAGGATTCTCTCTGCTGCAAAAACCGCTGCGCAGGCAGCTGCCGCTACTGTCACCAGGCTTTTCTTCCTCATTGCCAGCAGCACTGCGGCGGCAAAACCTGCCAGAGCTGACACCGGGGACTGGGTGGCATAGAGGATAGCCGGAAAGGTCATAGCCGTCAGGCAGGCATAGGGAATGTAATACAAAAAGGACTTGATGTAAATATTATTGATTTTTTTCTGAAAAATAGTCAGCGGCAGCATGCGGATCAGATAGGTCACACCTGCCATCACCAGAATATAAGCATAGATCATGACGCTTCCTCCTTTATGGGAAACAGCACTGCCCCAACGGCAGATGCCAGAATGGTACACAAAATGATCGTAAAACCGGAGGAGATCTCCCTTAATCCCGGAAGGTAATAAAATCCTGTGCTGAACAGCAGCGCCAGCATTACCACAATCCGAACCGTACGCACTTCCTCTGCTGCCGGAACTACGATCGCGATAAACATGCCGTACAGCGCCACTCCCAGCGCACTCCTCACTGCTGCCGGGAGAATGGTGCTCGCCACGGCTCCCGTCAGGGTTCCTCCTACCCAGCCCACAACGGGAAGCAGGATCAGTCCATACATAAAAAATCTGCCTACCATTCCGCTTTTAGAGCTTGCTACTGCGAAAATCTCATCCGTATTTCCATAGGCGATCAGCATTCTGTGCCGGGTTTTCACCGAAGGGGCAAATTTCTGGGACAATGCCAGGGACATCAGTGCATAACGTATATTAATGACCAGCTGCGTCAGTGCCATTTCCAAAAGAGATGCCCCTGAAAGAATCACCGTCAGTCCTGCGAACTGTCCCGCTGATGTAAGATTCAGAAGGGAGATAAGCACTGCGTGAAAAGGCGAGATTCCATTATTCACTGCCAGCATTCCAAAAGTAAAGCTCACAGAAAAATATCCTATGGCAATGGGTATCCCATCCTTTAAGCCTTCTTTAAAACCATCGTGTATCATATCTTTTGTTTCTCCTTCATTGAATATGTGTTCATACAAAAACTGCTGCATGCATTGTCCTTTCCGGTACAGATGCCGCAGCAGTTTTTGTCTTTTATTCTCCCAGCCCGCTTTCGATTGCCTTGACTAAAGTTTCCAGCGCCAGTTCTTCATCTTCCCCTTCACACTCCAGCTCAATCTCATCACCGCACTTTACGCAGGCGCCCAGTACACTGAGCACACTTTTCGCATTGGCAGTACCTCCTGCAAAGTGAAAGGTGATCAAAGATTTGAATTTCATTGCTTCCTTGCAGAGAATTCCTGCCGGTCTTAAATGAAGACCTGTGGGATTTTTGATCCTCACTTTCTTTCTGCACATAAAATCACTTCCCATCTTCTGTCTGTTTACTGGCCTCTGCTGCCTTTACCAGTCTTACCGCTACTGTGATATTGTCTACCTGTTCATAACCGTCAGGCAGAGATACTTGAACAGGAACTTCCCATTCACCTTCTTTATAATTCTGAAGATTTACAGATAATTTGATATCTTTTACAGTTAATTTATCCAGATCCGCCTCTTTTCCTTTGACTCTGACAACCACCTTCTCTTTTTCAAAAATTACGTCATAGGCATCCATATTTTCCGGAAGTGTGGTGATATTGGTAGAGGGAATCGACAATTCTCTGCTGTTATAAGGCAGGATTTTCGCTGTGACGCTGGCTGTGCTGTTAATGTTTCTCGCCAGCTGGATTCCCGTGGGAAGCAGATCCGTTAAGTTTACGCTGGTGGTAAAATCCTCACTCTTGCCTGTAACATCAATCAGCTCTCCGGGAATCGTCAGTACATTTCCAGTCTCCGCAAATTCTTCCAGCGCTTCGTCCGTACCGGCAATGCTGATGGTCGCAGGCGTAGATTCCACAGCGTTGACCTCATAACCGCTTTCCGGCTGTCCTGTATATTCTGCCTGGATCTTCACATTATTCTGAACTTTCCACAAATCTACCCGGACCTTTACTTTATTATCTTCAATTCCGCTTAAATTCAGTGTTGCCAGCTGTTTCGCTGTAAGCTCTTCCTGATTTTTATCATAAATCTGGAGTTCTGCCTCTACTAAGGTATCTTCCGTCATATTGCTTACGTCGATCCTGGCTACTACCCTGTCGATCTTACTGATCAGAGAGGCAGGACCTGAGATATCTACCACATCCGGCTCTGCTTTGACACTTCCCACCTCGTAATTTTTATCCGGCAGTGTGTCTCCGTAAGTGCTGTAGATTTTCTGCTCAATCGTGACCTTTTCTTCCACATCAATGGGAATATTTCCCGGGTTCACTGTAATATCCTCTGCACTGATATCCGTACACTGAGCGGTTACTGGGACCATCACAGGTGTCGTGTCCATAGAAATGATCTGTGTCATATCCGCCTGGGCTGTAATGTCTTCCTGATCCAGATCTTTAATCACAGAGCTCTTTGCCTTAATGGTCACATTCACGGTATCCCTTCCGTCTGTCAGGGCGGGAATCTGGGAATTGCTCTCCAGATAAGAAGCATTGGCGATGGTCACAGGAATATTATAAAAAGTTACTTCTGTGACAGGATCTTCCATATTGGTAACGATCAGCCAGGTAAAAGCAGCGATCACAAAGGAGAGGATTTTCAGGGTTGTTTTATTCATCAGATTTCTTTTCATTTTTTACCAACCCCCTCCACAATTTTTTCTTTGACTTTTCGATCACTTTTTTATTCTGCTCTTCTTCCAGGATTTTCTTCAATTCCTCCTTGGTCAGACCTACACGCAGCTTTCCGCTGTTTGCCACCGACACTCTTCCTGTTTCCTCGGAGACTACGATGGTCAGGGAATCGCTTACTTCACTGATCCCTACGGCAGCCCTGTGCCTTGTCCCCAGATTTTTGCTCAGCTCCATATTATCGGAAAGGGGCAGATAACAGGTAGCCGCAATGATCCGGTCGCCCCTCATGATCACTGCTCCGTCATGAAGGGGTGTATTGTGCTCAAAGATATTGATCAGCAGCTGGCTGCTGATAATAGAGTCCAGATTGATCCCGGTTCTGATATATTCTGTAAGAATGGACTCTTTTTCAATGACGATCAGCGCTCCTGTCTTTACTGCTCCCATCTCAAAACATGCTCTTACGATTTCGTTGATGGTCCTGTCGCTGTAGCGTCCTTCTGTCTCTTTTTTGCTGTTGTCAAAAGAAATCAGCGAACTGACGACTTTCTTGTGTCCCAGCTCTTCCAGGGCTTTTCGCAGTTCCGGCTGGAAAATAACCAGAATTGCCGTGATGGCGTAACCGCCTATATTTTTAACCAGCCAAAGAATGGTGTCCATCTTCAGTATAAATGCGATCAAAACAAACACGAAGATGGTCAGAATCCCCTTGAGAAGGGAATACGCTCTCGTGTTTCTGATCCAGAGCATAAACTGATAAACAAAAAATGCAATTAAAAGAATTTCTATAATATCAATGATCTGGATCCTTGGAAAAAACACAGTGCCTATATAGCGATCCATGATTCCAGATAAATTATCCATTCTTTCACCCCCTTATATCAACTCCTGTCCCGAAAGCTGCTTACAGATCTTTCAAAGACTCCTCCAGCTGTTTCTCAAAATCAAATTCCGGCTCGGAAGCTGATCTCTCCAATGTTCCTTCCGGCTTTTCACTGCCTTCTTCTGTATCAGCAGTCTTCTCAGAAGAGATTTTCTTAATCCTTTTCTCTGACTGGGTCACAACCGATTTAGGAACAGCCTTCACATAATATACATATTCATCATCTTCAAATTGGGTCGTCTCGCTTCTGGAATAATCAATTCCCAGAACAAAGAATTCAATCACCAGACCTATGAGGACTGCGCCCACAGTTCCCACGATCACCCGTGCGATATTGATATGTACTTCAAGGAACATACTGCCAAGGATCATAATAACAATGTAGGCAATCGCCCCTGTGGCGTTTGCCGCTCTCCAGGAATAATCAAAGGAACAACTGGAGATCAGGCATACCAGCATCAGCACTACCAGGAAAGAAAGCACATACAGCCACATCTCCTGGTTCTTCATAAGACCGTCCAGCAGGAGCTGAAGCTTCTGCGTCGCCTCGGTCTCTTTTCCTTGGAGGACACTGCTCTTTTCCTGTACCACGTCCATGAAGAAATAGAGGATCACACCGCAGCAGGCGGGAACCGCACAGGAAGGACCTCTTAACAAACCGCTTCCCATGGGGACTGCCGCCGGTATCTGCAGGGAAAACGCAGTGGGTCCCAGGATCAGCGCCAGATTATCCTTGGAAGTAAACCTTAAAAATAAAATCATAAGCAGCACCAAAAGCAGCAGCGCAAATGCAGCCACCTCAATCCCTACTGCATAGCAATGTCCGATGATCAGGACACAGCCAATGACTGTCATAGCATTCACAGGAAGTATGGCACAGATCACCGACAGGATCAATACCACAAAAATGTTGTCCAGCTTTCCCAGAAATCCCAGCTTGGCATTGATTCCCAGAAACACTGCCAGTGCCAGTAAAAATTTTAATGCAGGTATGATCCATGTATCATACTCGCCGTAAAGGTCTTTTATTTTCTGCTTTAATTCTAATAATGCCGTCATGACTGCTTCCTCCTACCCATGAGTTTTCCTGTCCTGCGTTCCTCTCTCTCATAAAGCTTCTGCAGCTGGCTCAGGTTCTTATAATACCCCTGGATCCCTTTCTGCGCTCTGGAATACTTTACAGAACAATAAATATAAGTCAGCAGGCTGTATACGATCAGCATACCGACATAAATCCCTACAGCTTGTACGCCCAGCATCACCAGATTCATCTTATGAACATTCTCCATAAGATAATCCAGCCTGTAGACAATATAGACCAGAAGCAGCAGTCCATAAGCTATGGTGGTCAGGAAAAAGTTCTTGATCAGAGCCAGCCCGATATAATCACTTCTATAATAATTACTGATAGCCAGATGCTCTTTTCCCTCTCCCGCTTCATATGCTGCAAGCTTATTCATCTTTTTGATCTTCTGTTCGTTCAGCATATTCGCTCCTCTTTTCCGGAATTTACTTTTCAGATATTCCTGCATATAAAATAATACTCATACTTAATGCATTATATCATACACCCAGGAAATGAATCAAGACTTACCCACAGATTCCTGCAGTCCTTTCTTATCTGTCCGGCGTTCCTGCCTGCGGATCGCTTCCTATCGCAATGGTCAGAAAAAAGACCTCTCCGGCGCCTGCTTTTTTCAAACATTGTGCCGCAGCATCCAGCGTAGTTCCTGTGGTATAGATATCATCAACGAGAAGAAGATTCTTTCCGCTGATCCGCTGGGCACTTTTTCTGCGTATTGAGAAGGCATCTTTCATATTATTTCTTCGTTCAGACGGATCCAGTTCCTTCTGAGGCTTTGTATTTTTCTTCCGGTACAGACTCTGTGCATCCACGGGAATACCCAGACACTTTCCCAAAGCCTCTGCAAGAATCTCTGCCTGATTATAACCTCTCTTTTCCTGTCTCTTTCTGTGAAGGGGTACAGGCACCAGCAGCTGGATCTTCCACTGCTGAATTTCCTTTTTTGCATAAAGTGCGGCAATTTCACCATAGAATAGACCGTATTCCTGTCTCTGTCCATATTTCAGCTGATAAAGGGAAGTTTGAATGACCGAGGTATAAGGGAAGATCCCTATGCCTCTTTTGAAGTGATGTTTGATCCGCCGGCAGTCCGAACAGTATTCTTCATCGGAAGTTCCCAGCGGTTTAGAACAAAGACAGCATCTGGATCCCCGGACGGGAATCAGCTTGTCTCTGCACCTGGTACAAATCTTCTGTCCCCTGGGCACTGCGATGTCATGACACACCGGACAGCGCCTGGGATAGAGGATATTCAGGAGGGTTTCTCCTGCTCTTTTTGCTTTTCTCAATAAGTCTCCTTTATTCTTACATCCAGAGCTGTATAACGGCTCTGCTCCATTTTATTGTTCTCCATATCATAAAAGGTTTTCTCATCTCCTACCAGAGTCACACATTTTCTGGCACGGGTTACTGCTGTGTAAAGAAGATTTCTGTTCATCAGCATCCGGGGACCTCCCAAAAGAGGGATCACCACTGCCGGGTATTCACTTCCCTGCGCCTTGTGGATGGTAATGGCATAGGCAAGCTCCAGCTCATCCAGCTGCTTAAAAGAATATTCGGCAAATCTGTGTTCATCGAACTCCACGGTAATGGTCTCTGCAAAAGTATTGATCTCCTTCAAAATTCCGGTGTCACCGTTAAAGACACCTACACCTTTTTCCACCGGAATCCCATACTTGCCCCGGACTTCCCATTCAATCTGGTAATTGTTTTTGATCTGCATGACCTTGTCGCCTTCCCGGAAAAGCCCGTCCCCATGCTCTCTTTCCTTCTTTTCCTGAGAAGGTGGGTTCAGGTACTGCTGAAGGATCTTATTTAATCTTTCCACCCCCAGCATCCCCTTGCGCATAGGTGTGAGCACCTGGATGTCATAGACAGACGCCTCCACAAATTTGGGCAGTTTCTTCTGGATCAGAGTAAGAACTACACTGATGATCACATTAGCGTCATAGCGCTTCAGGAAAAAGAAATCCATACTTTTATTATCCAAGACAACCGGAATCCCCTGGTTGATCTTGTGGGCATTGACTACGATATCACTCTGGGATGCCTGACGGAAAATCTTTACCAGCTCCACCACAGGGAATTTTTCCGAGCGGATGATATCTTTCAGCACACTGCCCGGTCCAACGCTGGGAAGCTGGTTCACATCTCCCACCAGGATCAGCCGTGTCCCCGGGACAATGGCGCTTAAAAGCGCATGCATCAAAAAAATATCCACCATAGACATTTCATCAATGATAATCACATCCGCCTCCAGAGGATTCTGGGCATTTCTCTCAAAATGCACGCTGCCGGAGGATTCTTCCGGCAAACCGTTCAGCTCCAAAAGGCGGTGAATAGTCTTTGCCCCATAGCCAGTGGCTTCTGTCATCCTCTTGGCTGCCCTGCCTGTAGGCGCTGCCAGATAGATGTCCAGTCCTTCCAGTTCAAAGTAGCGGATAATGGCATTGATAGTGGTGGTCTTTCCCGTTCCCGGTCCTCCGGTGATCACCAGAAGTCCGTTTTTTGCTGCTTCCATGACTGCATTCTGCTGCTTTTCGTCCAGCTCGATCTTCTCTGCCCTCTGGATCCTCTTCAGGTTGTCCTCTACCTGCCTCTCATTGACTGTATCCTTTAGGTTCAGCTCATGAAGCATCTGCGCCACATGGAGTTCCACCTGATAATACTGACTGGCATAGACTACCTGCTCACGCTCCTGACCGTTACTTTCCAGTTCCCTGACCGTTACCTTCCGGTCCATGGCAAGGTCCATAATATGCTTTTCCATATATGATGCCTGTACGCCAAGAAGCTTTTCTGCCCGGTTCAGCAGGATCTCCTTGGGAAGGTACACATGCCCCTCTGCTGCCGCCTGCAGCAATATGTATAAAAGTCCGCTCCGGATACGATAATCCGAATCCGTATGAATACCGATCCTGGCAGCAATCTCGTCCGCGATCTTAAATCCCACTCCGGCAATATCCTCTGCCATTTTGTAGGGATTTTCCTTTAATATACGGTACATATCCTGTCTGTACTGCTGGTAGATCTTTGCTCCAAGGGTCTGGGAAATCCCGTACTGCTGAAGGAACATCATGGCTTTGCGCATGTCCGACTTTTCTTCCACCTGCTCTGCGATCTCCCGGGCTTTCCTGTCGCTGATCCCTTTCACTTCTGCCAGCCGCTCCGGTTCTTCCTCTATGATCCGCAGAGTATCGTCCCCGAATTTTCTCACGATCCGTGCCGCCAGCGCCGCTCCCACGCCCCGGATGGCGCCGCTGCCGAGATAACGCTCCATTGCCTGGGAATCCTGGGGGATCACAGTCTCGTAAGAAACCACTGAAAACTGGCGTCCATAGGCAGGATGCTCTTTATAAACGCCTTTTGCCCTGATATTTTCCCCTTCATTCAGATACTGAAAGATCCCCACACAGGTGATCTCCTCTCCGTCTGCTGTCAGGTTTGCCACTGTATAGCCGTTGTCCTGATTCCGGTAAATAATATGCTCTACAAATCCTTCAATGGTTTCTTCCACGTTCTTTCCCTCTGTTTCCTTTCAGAAAGCAGCCGGCAGGCTTACCTTCCGTTTATCTTGCTCATTAATTCCATGTACTGTCCCGTTCCCACAGCGACTGCAAGCGCCGGTTCCTCTGCCACCACGGTATTGATGCCGGTCTCCTCTTCGATCAGCTCTTCCAGTCCTGCCAAAAGAGCGCCCCCGCCAGTCAGCACAATGCCTCTCTCTGCCACGTCTGCGGCAAGTTCCGGAGGGGTCTTCTCCAGAATGCTGTGTATGGTTTCCATAATCTGACCTGCAGCATCTTTCAGTGCCTCCCGGATTTCCTCCGAAGTCAGGCTGATGCTCTTAGGAAGTCCGGTAACGGTGTCCCTTCCCTTCACTTCCATGGTCCTTGCCTGGGGTGAGGCATGAACGGTGCCGATCTGGATCTTAATATCCTCCGCTGTCCGCTCTCCTACGATCAGATTGTGCTTTTTGCGGACATATCGCATGATCGCCTCATCAAAATTATCTCCTGCGACTTTGATAGAAGTAGAGACAACCGTGCCTCCCAGGGAGATCACTGCCACATCTGTGGTTCCTCCGCCGATATCCACGATCATATTTCCAAAAGGTCTGGTAATGTCAATGCCCGCACCAATGGCTGCCGCTATGGGCTCCTCGATGATGGATACTTCTCTGGCGCCTGCCTGGTAAGTAGCTTCCTCCACTGCCTTCTTCTCCACTTCCGTAATGCCGCTGGGTGCGCAGATGCTGATGCGCGGCTTCCGAAAAGCCCTCTTTCCGATGGCTTTAGATACAAAATACTTCAGCATTTTCTCCGTAACCTCATAATCAGAGATCACGCCCTGGCGCAGCGGACGCACTGCTACGATATTCCCCGGCGTCCTTCCGATCATCTGGCGTGCTTCTTCCCCCACTGCCCGGATCTTATTATTATCTTTATCATACGCAACTACGGAAGGCTCTTTTAAAACAATGCCTTTTCCCTTCACA
>DWVZ01000230.1 GCA_019119975.1 Candidatus Blautia merdavium
TTGTAGAATCTGTGATAGCTGCTTTTCTAAGATTTCTTTTTCTCTTCTGAGATTTCTTTGTTAAGATATGGCTCTTATAAGCTTTGCTTCTTTTTAATTTTCCTGTTCCTGTTGATTTGAAGCGCTTTGCAGCTGCTTTTGTTGTTTTCATTTTTGGCATGTTTATGTCCTCCTTAAACTCTTTTCTTATTAACGTTTTTCTGTCAAAAACATAGTCATGCTTCTGCCTTCCACCTTGGGCGCTTTTTCTACCACCGCAATGTCGGACAGAACCTGCGCAAACTCATCCAGGATGTGTTTGCTGCTTTGCATATGTGCCATTTCCCTTCCCCGGAAACGCAGAGTAACTTTTACCTTATTTCCTTTTGTCAGGAATTTTCTGGCATTATTGACCTTTGTGTTCAAATCGTTTTCCTCAATATTCGGGGATAAACGCACTTCTTTGATTTCTATGGTTTTCTGTTTCTTCTTAGCTTCCTTTTCTTTTCTGGCTAATTCGTACTTATACTTCCCATAATCAATAATTTTACAAACCGGCGGCTTTGCTGTAGGAGCAACCTTCACAAGATCAAGCCCTGCTTCCGCTGCGTGTTTCTGCGCTTCTCTGGCAGACATGATACCCAGCTGTTCTCCGTCTGCGCCAATGAGACGTACTTCTCTGTCTCTGATTTGTTCGTTAATCATTAAATCGCTAATAGTCGTGCACCTCCATAATATTGAATCTCACATGTTTGAACCTTCTTGTCAGGAAAGAATAAGAATCTACAGAGCGGTTTTCTATCTGCTGCAATACCCCCGGGCAGACCCTGGTCTGTCCTGCGGACGCGTAAAAAAAATGGATAACACTCCTGTTATCCACTCATACTCTGCACAAGAAAACGCTGTGCGCTTCATTACCTTATAAACCATTAGTCACTCATTTGTGCTAAGGTGAGAGTGGATACTCTGCTTTCTTTTTCTTTTTCAGACCTGTATAGATTACCATATCCTCAGATAAAATGCAAGAACTATTTTTCTTATCAGCGGAAATCTTTCTTAGGCTGGAATTTTTCGGAGTGTCTGCACCGGCTTGCTGACTTTTTTTACTTTCCCGCAGAAAAATCTTGTTTTTTCCCTATATCAATGGCATAATTATTCCTAAGTATCCGGTAAAAGCGGTACTTCTTTAAAGTTCTGTATTTCTAAAGCACAGAGACTTTAAAGCTATAAAAATAGGAAAGAAGGAGTTGTTATGGAGAAAAAACGAGGTTCATTCTCAAGCAAAATGGGATTCGTCCTTGCCGCTGCCGGTTCCGCTGTAGGTCTTGGCAATATCTGGCGTTTCCCCTATCTGGCAGCGAAATACGGGGGCGGTATCTTCCTGCTGATCTACCTGATTCTCACCGTAACGTTTGGTTTTACTCTGATGATCACAGAGATCGCCATCGGACGCAAGACCGGTCTGAGCGCTGTGGGTGCTTTTCAGGCGCTGGACAAACGCTTTAAATTCGTAGGCTATCTCGCCTGCCTGGTTCCCTTTATCATCACACCTTACTACTGCGTGATCGGAGGCTGGGTTATTAAATATTTTGTAACCTTCCTCACCGGGCATGTAGGCGACGCTGCCAGCGATACTTATTTTACTACCTTTACCAGCCTGACCGGCTCACCGCTTCTGTGGTTTACCATTTATGTGCTGCTGACTGCCATTGTGGTTGCCTTTGGCGTGGAGAGAGGTATTGAAACCGCAAGCCGGGTAATTATGCCGATTCTGCTGGTCCTGATCGTGGGAGTTACCATCTATAGCATTACACGTCCGGGAGCCGCAGAAGGCGTCAAATATTATCTGCTTCCCGACTTTTCCAAATTCTCTGCCACCACGGTGCTGGCAGCCATGGGACAGCTGTTTTACTCTCTGTCTCTTGCCATGGGCATTATGATCACCTATGGTTCTTATATGAAAAAAGACAACCCCCTGGAAAAATCTGTCCGCCAGATTGAAATCTTTGATACCTGCGTTGCTTTTCTTGCTGGTATGATGATCGTGCCTTCTGTATTTGTATTTTCCGGAGGAAATGAGGAAGCGCTTTCCAAGGGACCTTCCCTGATGTTTATCACGCTTCCGAAAGTCTTTGACAATATGACCCTGGGCGGCATAATCGGCGCAGTCTTCTTCCTGCTGGTACTGTTTGCGGCGCTGACCTCTTCCATCTCTCTGATGGAAACCAACGTATCCATTGTAAGAGATAAATTCGGATGGGACCGTGGAAAAGGCACCGTGATAGTGGGTATCTATGTGCTGCTTATGGGAGCTGTGGTATCCCTGGGCTTTGGTCCGTTAAGCTTTATCAAGATTTTAGGCTTCGGCATTCTGGATTTCTTCGATTTTGTCAGCAACAGTGTGCTGATGCCGATCGTGGCTATCCTCACCTGTGTCTGCATCGGATTTTTTGTGGGAACCAAAACCGTCGAAGACGAAGTGGAGATCAACGGAAAATTCAAGATCAAGAAATTCTACCGTGTCATGGTAAAATGGGTAGCGCCCATCTGTCTGGTCATGATCCTTGTCTTTGCTATTTCTGAAGCATTGGGCTTGATCAGCGTTTAAAAAAGGATCCTTCCTGTACGCAAAAAAGAGACCGACTCTCTGCCCCAGTTGGCAGAAAGCCCGGTCTCTTTTTTTCAGAAAGTGTTATTTTTCCGGAAAGTGTTATCTGCAGCAGAAGCTTCCGCAGTTGGTCTGTTCACACCGACATGCCTGTGATCCCGTCACGGTGATCTTTGCCGCGTCACACTGCTCGTCTTTGTTGTAGATACAGCTGTGCGCCTTGCAGTCTACCTTGGATGTGGGACTGACATTTCTGGTATCTGCGCTGTTTGCGGCAGCTTCCTTTCGCTCCACAAAACTTCTGCAGCAGGTTTCATCTGCCACCTTCGCGGTATTTCCGTCGATCTGGATATCTCCTTTTGTACACAATTCGCCTTTGTTGTACAGGCAGGTTCTTGCAGTACAGCTTAATAACGGCATAACATTCCCTCCTAATCCGGCAGCAGAAACTATTCTTCCGCCCCGCAAAATAAAGATCAGGGTAAACGGCTTTGTTTCCCTGGCAGGAATAGTATGTACCGTTTTTCCGGTTTTATTCTTTTCCAGTTCTTTCCATATTTTAATAGTGTCCTGCACCGCCTGCGGAAAAACAGAAAGATCCCGACCCATTAGAACAGGCAGCGAAAACCCGCTGTTTCCGCTGCCTGTTCGCTGTATTTCTTATACTTTATTTTTTATACTTTCTTTCTCATGTTTTTTTCATGCCTGCTCCAAGGTTCTAGTTTTTCTTTCCTTCTGCGTCCACTTCAATCTTGCGGATTTCTTTTGTGCGGATCTCTTTGCAGATGGCGTCGATAAACTGATCCAGAGGTTTCTGTCCCTCGTCTCCTAAGTAACGGCTCCTTACGGAAACTACCTGTTCTTCCTCTTCTTTGGCGCCTACTACCAGCATGTATGGAACCTTTGCCAGCCTTGCCTCACGGATCTTGTAGCCGATCTTCTCAGAACGGTTGTCCACACTGGCGCGGATTCCGTTTGCCTTTAACTGCGCATGGACTTTCTCCGCATAATCTGCGTATTTCTCAGAGATAGGCAGCACACGTACCTGTTCCGGGCACAGCCATGTGGGGAACAGACCTGCGTATTTCTCAATGAGCCATGCCAGGGTTCTCTCATAGCAGCCAATGGAAGTCCTGTGGATGATGCAGGGACGTTTCTTGTCGCCGTTTTCGTCAATGTAGTACATATCAAACTGTTCTGCCAGAAGGGCATCCCACTGGATGGTGATCATGGTATCTTCTTTGCCGTATACGTTCTTGGCATTGATATCCACTTTTGGTCCATAGAAGGCAGCTTCTCCCACATCCTCGACAAAAGGAACGTCCAGCTCGATGAGGATATCCCGGATATCCTGCTCGGTCTCATTCCATACTTCCGGCTCTCCGATGTATTTTTCTTTGTTCTCCGGATCCCATTTAGAAAGATGATAGGTAACGTCCTCCTGAAGTCCCAGTGTTTCCAGACAGTATTTTGCCAGTGCCAGACAGTTTTTAAATTCCTCCACCATCTGGTCCGGACGGACGATCAGGTGTCCCTCGGAAATGGTAAACTGACGCACACGGGTCAGTCCGTGCATTTCTCCGGAATCCTCATTTCTGAATAACGTGGAAGTCTCCCCGTAGCGCAGAGGCAGTTCTCTGTAAGAATGCTGAGATGCCTTGTATACATAATACTGGAAGGGACAGGTCATGGGACGCAGGGCAAACACTTCCTTGTCCTTTTCTTCATTGCCCAGAACGAACATGCCGTCTTTGTAGTGATCCCAGTGCCCGGAGATCTTGTACAGGTCGCTCTTTGCCATCAGCGGTGTCTTTGTGCGGATATAGCCCCACTCATTGTCCTCCAGATCCTCGATCCATCTCTGAAGTTCTTTGATCATAATGACGCCTTTGGGCATCATCAGCGGCAGTCCCTGTCCGATCACGTCTACGGTGGTAAAGAGTTCCATCTCTCTTCCCAGTTTATTATGATCTCTCTTCTTTGCCTCTTCTAACTGTTCCAGATAAGCATTTAATTCTTCTTTCTTCGCAAAAGCCGTGCCATAGATACGGGACAGCATCTTGTTCTTCTCGTCTCCTCTCCAGTAAGCGCCGGAGGAAGAGATCAGTTTAAATGCCTTTACGCCTTTGGTGCTCATCAGATGGGGACCTGCGCACAGATCCACGAAATCTCCCTGGGAATAGAAGGAGATCTCCGCGTCCTCAGGAAGGTCTTTGATCAGCTCCACTTTGTAAGGCTCATCCTTTTCCTCCATGAATCTGATGGCTTCTTCTCTTGGAAGGGTATAGCGCTCGATCTTGGCGCCTTTTTTGATGATCTTCTTCATTTCCTTTTCCAGGGCGTCCAGCTCTTCTCTGGTAAAGGATTCGTGATCAAAATCATAGTAAAATCCTGTGTCAATGGAGGGACCGATGGCGAGCTTTGCCTGGGGATACAGATTTTTCACCGCTTCTGCCAGCACATGGGAAGCCGTGTGGCGAAGGGCAGCCAGACCTTTCTCATCATTGGCTGTCAGGATGTTTAAGGAGCAGTCTTTGTCTACCACAGTCCTTAAATCCACCACTTCTCCGTCCACTTCTCCCGCGCAGGCTGCACGGGCAAGTCCTTCGCTGATGTCCAGGGCGATCTGGTAAACGGACATGCTCTGGCCGTATTCTTTCTTTGAACCGTCTTTCAATGTGATAATCATACTCTTTTTTCTCCTTTCTCAGTAGGCGCGCCCAAAGGCGCAGACAGAAACTGCAAGGGGAACAACAAAAAATCCGTCCCCCGCAGCCTTTTGTGACTGCAAGGGACGGACGATCTCTCTTTCTGTAAGTCCGCGGTTCCACCCTTTTTGTTATAAGCTCAGATTCCAAAAAGCGGGCTTTCGGAACAGGCTTTGGTAACCACTTCATTTTGACGATAACGGAGTCACCGGACCGGATTGGGGCCACTCGGAGGTAGTTTTCAAATGCTTCCGTGACAGGGCGCTTCCAGCATCTGCACCCCTCTCTGGGACCTTCCACATCCTACTCTTCTCTTCAGCGTGTTGGTTTTTTCTTTGCCTCCATATTATAACCGGTTCCCTTTGTTTGTCAACCTCTTTTTTC
>DWVZ01000037.1 GCA_019119975.1 Candidatus Blautia merdavium
TGGTGGGTATAGCGCAGTTGGTTAGCGCGCCAGATTGTGGCTCTGGAGGCCAAGGGTTCGAATCCCTTTATCCACCTTAGCCGTAAGGCGGTCTTGGGCTATCGCCAAGCGGTAAGGCACAGGACTTTGACTCCTGCATTCGCTGGTTCGAATCCAGCTAGCCCAGTTAGCAGTTATAATTATGGAGCATTAGCTCAGTCGGTAGAGCACTTGACTTTTAATCAAGTTGTCCGGGGTTCGAATCCCCGATGCTTCACTGGAAAGTTCAAACCTGAAGAGGTTTGGACTTTCTTTTGCAAAGAGGAATATTCTATGCGGATATGGCGGAATTGGCAGACGCGCCAGATTTAGGTTCTGGTGTCCATGACGTGCAGGTTCAAGTCCTGTTATCCGCAGTCGGGAATGGCAGAGAGCGATGAAATACTTCGTTCCCTGCCGTTTATTTTTATCTTGCGATACTGTAAAGATACGGTTATTTATTTTAGAAACTGTACGATAAGCAGAGTGGATTCGGGCGATTGAAAGTTTCGATCTGATTTCTATGGAAATGAATAGAAAATCTTATGGTTGAAAAAAGAGTCTGTTTGACATATAATATACTTAACAAGAGAACCGAAAGCTGGGTGAAGTCCAGCCGCCGGCGAGAGTAATTTGCTAAGAGTAGCGCCTTATCTTACCAGGACAGGGGCGCTGCTTTTTGCGTTCATTAAGAGTAACAACAAGAGTAACGATTGAGCAGAGCATGCTCACAAAAGCGATTAAATCACTATATGTAACCATGTGTACCAGCTCCTTTCCTAAGATAGTCCGGAAGCTGGAGTATCGCCCCTTCGGTTCCCTGGGTAAGTATATGATATTGTCATAGTTCCGGCTTTTCCATGTAAATGTAAAAAATATTTATAGTTGAAAAAAGTTCCTATCTGCCATATAATATATTTAACAAGAGGATCGTTGGTCAGCGCACATCTGACCGCCGGAAAATAAAGTTCTAAAAATAGTGCCTTACTTTACCAGAGCAGGGGCACTATTTTTTGTGGTTAAAAAATGTCAGAACAAGAGTTATGACAGCACAAAGCATAATTACAAAAGTAAATAAATCACTGTATGTAACCATAAGCACCAGCCTCCTTCCTTGCGTCCAGCGGCTGACATAGCACCCCAACGGTCCCCCAGGTAAGTATATGATATTGTCATAGTTCCGTTTTTTTCACATGAACGTGAAAAACATTTCAATCCATCTGCCTGCAGTTTAACTCCTGACAATAGAATACCACAGATTTAAAATTAGAAACAGAGAATTATTCCATAATAGAAAAATGTGAAAAATACAACTGTCAATAAACACAACTGCCAATAAATTCCTTGACGCACATAACAGCCAGGGAGTACAATAAGAAAAATGAACATAGACCCCACCCTGACCGGAAGTGAATCTGAAGGAAAGAAGTATGCGGCTGTTAAGAAATAAGATACCAGGAGACCTTTCGGGGTCTCCTTTTGTGCTTTTAGGAGAAGAAAGGAAGAAAAAGGAGTATGGAAGAAAAAGAAGGAAGGATTGCTGTGATCGGAATCATCCTGGAGGATAAAACCCAGGCAGAGCAGGTCAACGGGCTGCTGCATCAGTACGGCAGTTATATTATCGGAAGAATGGGTCTGCCTTACGAAAGGAAACAGGTAAACATTATCAGCGTTGTGCTGGACGCGCCGTCTGACGTGATCAGCGCACTGGCAGGAAAGCTGGGGAGGCTCCAGGGTGTCAGCTCAAAAGCACTGTACTCCAAAAAAGAAACCGGAAAAATGGTAGATAACGAAAGCCGAGAGAAAGGCGACAGTAAAAATACCGAGGACAGGGAATCGGAGGTCGGAGAGGCGGAGAAAGGACGCAATGGAACCAGGAAAAAATAAAATAGAGGAACAGGATTTTGTAAAATGCGCAGAGCGATTGATTCGCAGAGAGCACCTGGAGCGCGGAGACTGGCGGATTCTCCTGGAAGGGAGAACCCAGTCCCGGCAGCAGTGGCTTGCCGGGCAGGCTTCGGCTCTTCGGGACCGGATTTATGGAAAAAGGATTTTTATCCGGGGACTGATAGAATTTACTAATTACTGCAGAAATGACTGCTTTTACTGCGGCATCCGCAGAAGCAACAGCCAGACAAGCCGTTATCGGCTGGGCAAAGAGGAGATTCTATCCTGCTGTGAGGCAGGCTACCGGCTGGGCTTCCGCACCTTTGTGCTGCAGGGAGGGGAAGATCCGTATTATACCGATGATCGGCTGAAGGAAATTGTCCGCAGCATCCGGCAGCAGTATCCGGACTGCGCTATTACCCTTTCTGTGGGGGAAAAGGACCGGGAAAGCTATGCGGCGTACCGAAAAGCCGGGGCGGACCGCTACCTTCTCCGCCATGAGACAGCCAATGCTGCCCATTACGCCATGCTGCATCCGAAGGAGCAGAAGCTGGCAGACAGGATTCAGTGCCTTTACACGCTGAAGGAGCTGGGGTATCAGACCGGGGCAGGATTCATGGTAGGTTCTCCGGGACAGACCACAGAGACCCTGATCGACGATCTGCAGTTTCTGGAAGAGCTGCAGCCGGAGATGGTGGGCATTGGTCCGTTTCTTCCCCACCACGGCACTCCCTTTCGGGAAGAAAAGCAGGGAAGCGGGGAGCTGACCTTGTATCTTCTGAGTCTGGTCCGGCTTTTGCTTCCCAGGGTGCTGCTTCCTGCCACCACAGCATTGGGGACCATTGATGAAAAGGGAAGAGAGAAAGGCATACTGGCAGGGGCGAATGTTGTGATGCCCAATCTTTCTCCGGCAGATGTCCGGGGAAAATATCTGCTTTATGATCATAAGATCTGTACGGGAAAAGAAGCCGCGGAAGGGCTGGAAGCACTGAGAAATTCTATGAACGCCCTGGGATATGAGATCGCGGCTGACCGTGGAGATATAGCGCCGGAATGCTAAGGCGCAGAGAAAACACAAGACCAAAGGGGAAGAAGAGCTGACCCTGAGGCAGAAAGGAAGAAAAAACAATGTACGATCCAAAATCAAGATGCGCAGATGACTTCATCAACCACGAGGAGATCCTGGAGACCCTGGACTATGCCTGGGAAAACCGGCACAACCGCCAGCTTATCGACCAGATCCTGGAAAAGGCAAAGCTTCGGAAAGGCTTATCCCACAGAGAAGCGGCAGTGCTGCTGGACTGCGATCTGGAGGACAAGAACCAGGAAATCTACCAGCTGGCGGAGCAGATCAAAAAGGACTTCTATGGAAACAGAATCGTCCTCTTCGCTCCTCTTTATCTTTCCAATTACTGTGTCAACGGGTGTGTGTACTGTCCCTATCATGCAAAGAACAAACACATTCCCAGAAAGAAACTGAGCCAGGAGGAAATCCGTCAGGAAGTCATTGCCCTGCAGGATATGGGGCATAAGCGCCTTGCTCTTGAGACCGGGGAAGACCCTGTGAACAATCCTATTGAATATGTGCTGGAGAGCATCAAGACCATTTACAGCATCAAGCATAAAAACGGAGCGATCCGCAGAGTCAATGTGAACATTGCAGCCACCACAGTAGAAAACTACAGAAAGCTGAAGGAAGCCGGGATCGGCACGTATATCCTGTTCCAGGAGACGTATCATAAGGAAAGCTATCTGAAGCTGCATCCCACAGGACCAAAGCATGACTACAATTACCATACAGAAGCTATGGACCGTGCCATGGAAGGCGGTATAGACGACGTGGGATGCGGCGTATTATTCGGACTGGAACTGTACCGCTATGAGTTTGCCGGGCTTCTGATGCATGCGGAGCATCTGGAGGCAGCCTTTGGAGTGGGACCCCATACCATCAGTGTTCCCAGAGTGAAACGGGCAGATGACATTGATCCAGATGCCTTTGACAACGGGATCGACGACGATACCTTTGCCAAGATCGTGGCATGTATCCGGATTGCAGTGCCCTATACCGGTATGATCATTTCTACCAGGGAGAGCCAGCAGTGCAGGGAGAGAGTACTCCATCTGGGCATTTCCCAGATTTCCGGAGGTTCCAGGACCAGTGTGGGCGGTTATGTGGAGCCGGAACCGGAGGAGGAATCTTCGGAACAGTTTGAGGTCAGCGACAGAAGATCCCTGGATGAGGTAGTCAACTGGCTGATGGGCATGGGCTATGTGCCCAGCTTCTGTACAGCCTGTTATCGGGAAGGCAGGACCGGGGACCGCTTTATGTCTCTGTGTAAATCCGGACAGATCCAGAACTGCTGTCTGCCCAATGCCCTGATGACACTGAAGGAATACCTGATGGATTATGCTTCCCCGGATACGTTAGAAAAAGGACTGGCGCTGATCCAGCAGCAGATTGGGGAAATCCCCCGGCAGAGGACCAGGGAGATTGTACAGGAACGGCTGGCAGAGATTGAAAAAGGAAACCGGGATTTCCGTTTCTGAGAAGGAGGCTTTTATGGGATTAAACGAGACGCCTGCTTCTGAGCGGGTACATATCGGATTTTTCGGAAAGAGAAACGCAGGGAAATCCAGTGTGATGAACGCAGTGACCGGACAGAATCTGGCAGTGGTATCCCAGGTCAAGGGGACTACCACAGACCCGGTGCTCAAATCTATGGAGTTGCTGCCCCTGGGTCCGGTAGTGATGATGGATACCCCCGGCATTGACGATGAGGGAGAGCTGGGAAGCCTGCGGGTAGGCAAAAGCCGCCAGACCCTGAATAAAACCGACGCAGCCGTGCTGGTACTGGACGGCGCGGAAGGGTTTTCCAGGGAGGACGCAGAGCTGCTGGACCTGATCCGGAAAAAAGAAATCCCCTGGGTGGCAGTGCTGAATAAGCGGGATAAGCTGACAGAAGAACAGGTCTGTCAGGCAGAGGACAGCCTCGGCAGAGGCGGCATAGAGAAGAAAGACTTTCTCTGGGTCAGCGCGGAAAAAAAGACTGGGATTGAAGAATTAAAGGAGCGCATCGCGCTGCTGGCAAAACCAAAAGAGAGCGGGAAAAGGCTGGTGGGAGATTTGCTTTCCCCGGGAGATCTGGCAGTTCTGGTGGTGCCTGTGGATAAGGCGGCGCCTAAGGGACGCCTTATCCTTCCCCAGCAGCAGACCATACGGGATATTCTGGAGGCAGACGCCTGTTCTGTGGTGGTGAAAGAGAACGCTTTAAAACAAACGTTGGAAAAACTGGCAGTAAAGCCTAAAATGGTGATCACAGACAGTCAGGTTTTTCAGAAGGTGGCAGAGGATACTCCCGCAGACATTCCCCTTACCTCCTTTTCCATTCTCTTTGCCAGATATAAGGGGAATCTGGAAACAGCGGCAAAGGGTGCAAAGGCGCTGGAGACACTGAAGGACGGAGAGAAGGTCCTGATCAGTGAAGGCTGCACCCACCACCGCCAGTGCGGAGACATCGGCACTGTAAAGCTGCCGGCGTGGATACAGAAACATACAGGGAAGAAGCTGGAGTTTCTCTTTACCTCCGGCACAGAATTCCCGGAACATTTGGAAGATTATGGCCTGGTGGTCCACTGCGGAGGCTGTATGCTGGGAGAAAGAGAAATGCGTTGCCGATACAGCTGCGCCAGGGAACAGCAGGTGCCCATGACCAACTATGGCATCCTGATCGCTTATATGAAAGGCATCCTGGAACGGAGCCTGGAAGTATTTCCGGATATGACTTTCTGAATGAAAAAGAAAGAAAAGGGGGCTGTCGGGAAATAGATAGTCTTAATCAGGGGCAGGTGTGACTCGCACGAGTCACACCTGCCCCTGAATTTACCCCTTCTAAAAAAGAGAAAGATGGCTAACGACAACCATCTTTCTCTCCGTTCCATGTTATAATGGAACTATGCTAAGCAAAGATTATTATAACGATTTTTTTGACTTTGGGCAACAGAAAATTAACTTCAGTTTCTTCGAATTGAGTTTACCCGATGACGATCCCGTCTATACCCTGAAAAAAGTGTTGGAGGATTTAGATTTTTCGGGCCTGCTGGCCTGTTATTCAGATAAGGGAAGAACCGGGTTTAACCCAATCATGCTGTATGCTGTTGTTACCTACGCAAACATGCGC
>DWVZ01000231.1 GCA_019119975.1 Candidatus Blautia merdavium
CACTTCCAGCTTTGATATTTTCCAGCCCGCAAAATTACATCGCCAAGGATACCAAAGATGATGCCAAAAATCAGAACCAACACACCGCTGCCCATGATTAAATTCAGCAAGCCAAGGATAATGCCGGTCAGGGATACCATGCCAAACTTCTTGGCCTTTGTTAAGTACAACATAAAGGGAATACCGCACAGGATGGGGCACACCAGTCCAAGCAGCGGGATAAAGATAGGGATATATCCCAGCATCATACCGGCAAAGAAAATGACAAAATAGATGGCGGTGAAAATGCCAACATTTATAAGGTCTTTTGCCTGCAATTTGTTGCTTTTCGATTTCATTCTCTAAATACCTCCATTTGGTTAGTTTTTTCTAACTTGATGTTTAAAAAAATTGCGAATCCTGATTTCGCATGATTCAATTTTATCATATGCCAAATGGGCTATGCCACTCTGTATGGTTTGAATATACTCCATTTGGTTTTATTTTTTTCATATAAATCCAATACCTTTTGGAGAATAATTCCGCCATCTATTTTTTATTAAGTTGAATTGGCTCCTAGCAAACGGCAGAGTATTTTTTCTAATTCCTTCATAACAAATACCGGGCAGCTTACGTCGCCGGCTCCTCCTAAATTACTCCACATCCCGGAAGTACCGGATGCGCTTCATCAGCACTACTTCCAGCACTTGGTACTTAAACTATACCTTATTAAATAAAGGGTGCTGCTTCTATGCAACACCCTCTTGTTAATCTCATCATAATTTACTTTTCTTATTCATCCTCAAACCGATACTCAACACCATATACGATATGAAGATACCGCAATTACCGTGAATCCTTCTCCAGTTTCTTACGCAGGATGCCGAGATATGACTGGAGTTTTCTCTTGATACAACAGCTCGCAAGCAGTCGTTTCACCGGATATTCAATTACCATTTGTTTCTACAGAGTTCTCTCTCCTTCCATCTCTTCAGTTTCTGGAAGCTCTGCTCACTGATGTCATGCTCGATCCTGCAGGCTTCCTGTTCCGCAGTGGCATCCTCCACACCTGCCTCGATCAGCCAGTTTTTAAAATAACAGTGCCGTTCATAGATTGCCTCAGCCGTCTCCTTACCCCTTTCAGTTAAGTGAAGGAAATGGTCCTCATCTTTAATCAGGAAACCGCCTTGCTCCAAAATGGAAACCGCATGACATACACTGGGCTTTTTCACACCCAGATGCTGAGACACATCAACAGAGCGAACCATTCCTTTTTTCTTCTGTAGAACAAAGATTGCTTCCAGGTAATCTTCTCCGGATTCATGAAGTTTTATTGGCACCTCCAATCATGCTGTAATCTTTTGTTCTGCGTTCCACATAGCTGCATACTTTCCGCCTTTAGCTAGCAATTTATCGTGAGTACCGGCTTCAGCAATCTTTCCGTCAGATACCACAAGAATCTGATCTGCATTTTTGACAATGGAAAGGGTATGAGCAATCATTACCACAGTCTTTTTCTCTTTCAGAAGCTTGGCGATGGCCTGCTTTACTGCTAGCTCATTCTCAATGTCAAGAGACGCTGTTGCTTCATCCAAAAGCAGGATCGGGCTGTTTTTCAGGACAGCGCGGGCGATGGAAATTCGCTGACGCTCACCTCCAGAGAGAAGGTTCCCGTTCTCACCGGTCGGTGTATCGTATCCCTTTTCCATCTTGCGGATGAAGCCATCACAGTTGGCCTCCCGGCAGGCGGCTTCGATTTCCTCGTCCGTAGCATTGGGGCGGGCGTGCCGGATATTGTCCCGGATGGTATCATCAAAGAGAAATACATCCTGGTCTACCATGGAGATTTGTTCCAATACACGCTCTGCGGCCACATGGTTAATAGGTTTGCCGCCGATTGAAATGGTTCCTCCACTCGCCTCGTAGTATTTTGCAATCAGGTTCAGAATGGTGGATTTGCCGGAACCAGAGTCTCCGACAATGGCTGTGAGCTTCTGGTCTGGCACTGTAAAGGTGGCATGTTTCAGCACAGGCTCTCCGGGTACATACGAGAAGTCCACACTATCAAAGGTGATTTCATGGGTGGCCGTTTGAAGCGGCTCCATACTGCCGGTTTCCTCTGGTTCGTTCATCACACCCAGGATTTTATTTTTGGAAATCATCAGGTTCTTATAGCTCGTCAGGTCTACAAAGATAGAGTTTGCCAGCTTTGCACAAAACAAGGGCAGCATACAGATCAGAAGATAAGATACTGTATCCAGTGTTCCGGCAGCCCAGGGCGCATAAGCTGTCCAGATAACAAGCGGGCAGGACAGCCAGCTTAAAATGCCAAATCCAGCGCCGATAGGAAGGACTTTCTCTTCATACACAAAGCTGATCCGGCAGAACTCCTGCATGGCGCCTATAACGGTTTTATTCTTCAATCCACCTACGCCATAGGCCCGGAAAGTCTGAATACCAGACACATACTCCACAATGCTGCTGACATTCTCCGCACAAATATCGTTCTTTTCTTTCCCATATTTCCGAACCATACGGAAGGAAAGCCACAGTCCGGGGATCAAAAGCAGGTCGGCAATCAGCAGGATAATTCCGGCAGGCACATAAATGGTCATCACAAAAATAATCAGCATGAGCGAAAGTGCAA
>DWVZ01000232.1 GCA_019119975.1 Candidatus Blautia merdavium
CAGATTTCGCCTTTTGTTCCGAAAAAGTGAGTGCTGCGGTAGTTATGATTGGAAAAACCGTTGACGGAGAATTGGACGGAAACACCGTTCTCAAAGACAAACTGAGCGGTCTGACAGTCCATGACGTCATTATCTCCGGCGAAAACACACGTTCCGTAATCATTGGTTTCCAGGGCTTTTTTGATATTTTCTTTTCCAGGCAGATTGGTGACTGCGTAAGTTCCCCATGGAAACAGCGGCTGCGGATGGTTCTGCCGCCCGAGATACTGAAGTTCTGCGTCATAGAGGCAAGTATCACGCAGCGGGCAGACGCAGCACCGGTCGGCTGCATGGTCTGGTTTATTTCCCGGGTGGTAGAAGGTGAGCTGCCCGTTAGAAGAAACACTCTGGAATTTGGCTCCGATCCACCAGTAGAGCAGATCCATATCATGACAGCATTTTGCCAGGATCATAGGAGAAGTTTCGCCCTCCTTGTGCCAGTGTCCTCTCACAAAACTATGGGAAAAATGCCAGAACCCGATGTTTTCCGCATGACGGATCAGGACGGTTCTTCCGATAATTCCGCTGTTCAGCAATTCTTTGATCTTTCGGTAAAATTGAGAGTAGCGGAGCACATGGCATACCAGTACTTTTTTATTGGTTTCCAGGGACTTTTGGATGATTTCTTGTAAATGTTCCGGATCTGGAGAGACCGGCTTTTCCACCAGAACATGATAGTCTTTTTCCAGAGCAGCCATAGTGTGGGGATAATGATCCCGGTCCTGTGTACAGACAAACAGGACGTCAGCCAGCTTGCGATGGGACAGAAAGGCTGCAGAATCCTGAAAGCAGGCACTGTCCGGCAGACCAAAGCGTTCCTGTCCAAGCTTCAGGCGCTCCGGGTCTTTCTCACAGACTGCGGTAATTTCAGCATCCGTGCAGGTCTGCACTAAATTTCCATAATTCATACCCCGGTCGCCCAGACCTAAGATTGCGATTTTTAACATTCGATGAATCCTCCCGTTCTTTTTACAAAATCATAGCTGCAGGCAGTGGATTATACTGTAAATGCAGGCTGCCTGCGGATTTTGTGTTTATAAAGAAAGTATAACAGATATTTACAGTAAGAAAATAGTGTTTGAGAAATTGTCTTCGCAGCATTGAATATTACGGTGCGGTGAGTCCCGGAATAATCACAGCATTGTTTTTCACAGCGCGGCTTTCTCAGACTTTCCTGAAATCTTAGAAACAGAACATAGAAAAAGGAGTGTAAGAAGAACCACGGAAAAAATCCCCGGGGATACTCGGAAAGCCGAATTCCCCGGGGAATGTTCTGTGAGAGTGCATCCTATCTATTTTGTTAGATGTAAAAAAGTTCGGTTGTGTAAGGTTTGATTGTGAAAAGTTCGACCGGTGCAGGAGTACTTACGCCTCCGTAACCACAACCTCCGCCGTAATCTCCAGCAATTTATCATCTGCCACAATTCTCTGCGCCGGTACAGAAAAGTCCGGCATACCGTCTTTGTTCCAGTAAATCTTTCCTACTGACGCGTTTCTGCCTGCATCATACAGAGGCTGATAATCCTCTTCTATGAGATAACGCTCTTCCTGTCTGCCGTGATAGATGATCAGATCTTCGCTGTCATCGGCAGATTTGGTAAAGCTGTTGTGTCCCAGTCCGTACTGCCCTGTGGCAGCGCTGCTCTGGAATACCGGATAAGGCAGCTTGGTCCAGGAGGAAGCGCTCAACAGGTCTGCATCCTGATCTGCGTACAAAAGCCCTACGCAGTACATAGCGTCTGTCCCGCTGGCAGAAAAGGTGACAAAGATCCGGTCTCCATGACAGATCACGCCGGGACCTTCGTCCACCGGGAATCCGTGAAGCTCCCAGTTGTATTCCGGATGGCTTAAGCGCACAGCCGGAGAGCAGAGAGTCCAGGGGTTGGAAAGCTCTGCAATGAAAATATCCGAGATGTTGTTGGTCTTCTGCGCCCACAGGATATAATCCCGCCCCTGATGGCAGAAATAGGTATGATCCAGAGAAAAATCCGTAAAGGCAATGTCCCCGGGAACGGTGGAGACAAGGGGTCCCTTCTGGGTCCAGGTTCCGTTTAAGGGGTCTGCGTCGAGACACTCCAGGCAGTGGGGACGGATCCTCCAGGAGGATTCGTCGGAAATGGTGGTAGTATAGTAGATATACCAGTGTCCGTGGATAAAGTGGATCTCCGGCGCCCAGATATGAGGACTCATAGTGCCGTTACAGATGGGGCTGCGCTGGTATACAATCTTTTCTTCATAAGAATCCGAAGAATCCGCAAGTCCTTCAATGGTGTCCGCACGGCGCAGGAGAATGTAAAGATACTGGTATCTGCCGTCCAGGTTATGTTCCATATCCGTGTAGGAAGCAGTAAAGTAATATTTCCCGTCTGTATGCTTGTAGATATACGGGTCTGCACGGTGGCGGATGAGAGGATTTTCAAAAACCGTCTCCTGAAGTTTGCCGGAGACCTGGTAGGTGCCCGGAGTCTGTGTATCTACTGCAGAAGTATCCCATTGTGCCGGAAGCATTCCGCTGCTGCCGTTGGAATATTCTACAGCTGCTTTGGCAGGAAGGTCCACCGGAGTGTTGACCGGGGAGGTGAGAGAAATCTCTTCTATAGCGGTCAGCAGCACCGGCTCCGGTTTTCCGTATACCGGAAACAGCGTTTCCAGAAGGGATACGGGAACCTCCAGCCGGTTTTCGGTATCAGGTACAGCTGAGAACTTCCTGAACCGGGAAAAGTCCATGGAAGCATCCGTATAGCCGGCGCCTGTGAAATGAATGAAATCTTTTGTCTCCGCGAAAAAAGCGCGGGAAGGATCCAGGCAGTCCAGCGCGGTTACGAAATATCCGCCGTCCTCCAGCGCATACACTGCCGGGCTGGCAAGGCGGTGAGAACCGAAATCCGGGAACCAGATGCCGTTATTTCCGTTAAAGGCATACCAGTTTTTCCCGTTGTAGCTGTATTCCAGATGGAGACTGTCAGATTCGGGTGTATTCCAGTCCTTGGTGTAAGGTCTCAGGTAGGCAGTCTCCTGTCCCCTGCGGCACAGACAGTCGTTCCAGGGAAGCTCCTTGGTTAAACGTTTCATATAAACTCCTTTCGGAAATGTACAGTCGGGTAAGAATAATTTCATGGTATCACAAAAGAAAAGGGTTGACAAGGACAAAAGAGAGGTTGTTTAATGAAAACAAAGAGATTTTTTGAAACGTTTAAGCAGAAATTTTGCAAATATAAGAGAAAGGACTGGGCTGAATATGGCAACAATCAAAGAGATTGCGAAAGAATGCGGAGTATCTGTAGCTACAGTATCCAATATTCTGAATCATAAGCCGGGCGCCAGCGATGCCACCAGGGAGCTTGTGCTGGAGACGGCAAAAAAGCTGGATTACACGCCCAACTATGTAGCGAAAAACCTGAAGACCCGCAATACCAGGAGCATCGGAGTCATTGCGGAGGATATGACGATCTTCAGTATTCCGGATATCATAGACGGGATCACAGAATACTGTGAAAAAGTGAAATACCAGATACTTCTTATAAACCTGAGACTTTTTAAAAAGTACAACGATACTTATTACAACCGGGAAGATTATTTCGGACTTGTACGGCAGGAGATCAAAAAACTGATGGCAATGCAGGTGGAGGGGATCATCTATGTGACTGCTCACGAGCGTGTCATGATAAACTGTATCCCTGAAGAACTGCCGATCCCTGCGGTGATGGCGTACGGATACAGCAAAAGCAAAAGAGTTCCCTCCGTGGTGGTGGACGATGAGACAGGGGCCTATGAGATCATCCGCCATATGATCGACAATGGGCATAAAAGGATCGGGGTGATCACAGGGAAGACCGACAGTCTACATATGCAGGCGCGTCTGGTCGGTTATCAGAAAGCCCTTCGGGATGCCGGGCTGTGCTATGATCCGGAGATCGTCTTTTATGGAGACTGGACCCGGGAATCCGGCTATGAACATGCCGTAAAACTGCTGGACACCGATGTGACGGCGGTCTTCTGCATGAATGACCTGATGGCAGGCGGGATCTATGACCGGGCAGAAGAGCTGGGCATAGATATTCCCGGAAAGCTATCTGTGGCAGGATACGACAACAGGGAGCTTGCCAGCTATTACAAACCTCCGCTTACCACCAGCAGGCTGCCTCTGCATGATGTAGGATACAAGTCAGCAGAGGTTATCATGGACATGCTGGGAAAGACAAACCGCAGCCAGGAGAAAGAAATCATATGTCAGCTGCCCTGTCAGAGAATCATCCGCCAGTCCGTAGGAAAAGCCCGCTGATATAAGGGAATATAGAGAAAAAAGTAGGATACAAGTTAGCAGAGGAAGATACAAGTAAAAGAAAAAAACAGCTTTTTCAGAGCCTTTTTCGGAGGCTGGAAAAGCTGTTTTTTTTGTGATTTTGTACAAAGAAAGAAAAAGAATATACTGGTAAAAGCAGGGAATGCAATTCTTTCTTTTGTGAAAAATTACTATACTTAAACGATTTAAACAAAGATTTAATTGTATAAAAAATGAAAACAAGAGAAAAAATGAGAAAAAATGAGATATGATTAGATATGTTTATGAATAAAAGTTATAGATTTAAATAAACCGATTTTGAATCCGGGGGGGGGTATGATATAACTAAGAAAAACAAATCAGAACGTTGTTAAAAATGTTCAAAAGACAAAAAAGAACCAGAAAAAAACAAGCTGGAATGTATAGTGGATAAGAGTACATAAGAAAATCAGTCTTTTGAATATTAAACGTTTAACAAGTGTTCCGATTGCGTTTGCCGGGAGAATGAAAAAACTCCCGGGCGGTAACTGGTAACGTATCATGATGTATCAGACAGGGACAGGAGATCTCTGATGATAAGAAAGAAAAAGGAGGACACGATCTATGAAGAAGAAAGTGTTGGCTGCATTATTATGTGCGGCAATGACAGGAACCATGCTGGCTGGCTGCGGCGGAGGAGGATCCGATGAAGAAACTTCCGGCGATGCAGCTACAGAGGAAACTGCCGAAGGAGAAGCAGAAGAAGGCGAAGCAGAACCTGAGGCTGTGACAACCGTAGGACCGGATTCCGGTACCAAGATGGAAATGTGGTCTTTCGTAAGCCAGCATAATGATTTCTATGCAAAAATGCTGGAAAAATGGAATGAGGCAAATCCAGACAGACAGATCCAGATCACATTTACTACCTATCCTTTCGGGGATATGCACAATAAGCTGATGATGTCCTTACAGACAGGCGAAGGCGCACCGGACTTATGTGATATTGAAAGAGGTCAGTTCCCCAACTTCCTTCAGGGTGAAGTTCAGCTGTATGCTCTGAATGATGCGCTTGAGCCATATACAGCAGATCTGGTACAGTCCCGTCTTGATATCTACAGCAAAGACGGCAACTACTACGGAGCTCCTACTCACGTTGGCGCTACTGTTATGTATTACAACGATGAACTTCTTTCTCAGTACGGTATCGACTACAAGACCATCAAGACCTGGGACGACTATACCGCAGCAGCTGAAAAGCTGAAAGAAGCTACCAACGGCGAAGTGAAGATGACAGAGATCGATACCGGCGGTACAGACTGGATGTGGCTGTCCATGGCTGAACACGGCGAAGATCAGGTAGACGAAGACGGATTGGCAGTGGTTACCGATGGTATGGCAGAAATGCTGAAGCTGCAGAAAGAATGGCTGGACAATGATCTCGCTATGATCTGCCCGGCTGGTCAGGTAGATACAGAAGAAGGAAAACAGGCGATCATGGATCAGCAGTTTGCTTCTTTCCCGAAAGCTTTATGGTACATGAGCCGTTTCGTATCCGATATGCCGGATGAAACAGGTAAATGGGCAATCGCTCCCTGCCCGGTATTTGAAGAGGGTCAGCCTCGTTCTGTAGGTATCGGCGGTACAGGTACTGTTGTTACGAACCAGTCCGAAGATCCGGAACTGGCCGCAGATTTCATCGCTTATGCAAAATGCTCTTATGACGGATGCCTTGGTATCTGGCAGGATTTAGGATTTGACGTGTGCAACACTTCTATCTGGAAAGATACAGCTGTTACACAGGATGCATCCAACCAGTACATTGCATTCTTCAGAACAAATCCATTCGATGTCTTAAATGAGATCGAAGACGAAATTGCTGCTATCACAGTTAATGAAAATACATTCATTTTAGGTGACTACCTGAATGTTACAACCTTTAACAGTATCTTTGAAGATGGAATGGATGTTGACGAAGCTCTGCAGGAATGCCAGGATATGGTAGATATCGATCAGGGCTGATTTTAGAAAGGAAAGATCATCTTCAGTGATTTGATGGAATTGCCTGGGGATAAAAACCTGGGCAATTTCCTTCTGAAAGGAGAGTGCCATTGTGAAATTTAAGAAATTTTTATTCTCCCAGAAAGCGGCACCTTATGTATTTGTGCTTCCATTTTTGCTTAGTTTCTGTATTTTCTGGATTTATCCCCTTTTCAGCACCGTGAAAATGAGTTTTCAGTCTATCCTGCCGGGACAGATTGAGTGGATCGGTCTTGAAAACTATGCAAAACTGCTCAAAGACACCGCTTTCCATACAGCGATCAGAAACAGTTTTACATACATGCTGCTGTCTCTGCTATTACTGATTCCTTTCCCGATGCTCTATGCTGTGCTGATGGACAGCAATCTTGTGAAAGCAAAGGGCGTGTGGAAAGCGATTTTGTATATGCCTGCTCTGACATCAGTTGTTATCTCCGGTACCTTATTCCGTCTGATGTTTGCGGAAATGCCTACCGGTCAGATGAACCAGATCCTTCAGTTCTTCGGCAGCGATGCAATTCCATGGCTGAAAAACGGCGCCACGGCAATGTTTGCTCTGGTTCTTCTGTGCTGCTGGAGGTGGACAGGTGTTAATATGCTGTATTTCATGTCCGGTCTGAAAGGAATCGACGCTTCTCTTTATGAAGCTGCCGATATCGACGGCGCTAACAGCTGGCAGAAATTCTGGTATGTAACCATTCCTCTTTTGAAACCAACCACCATCTATGTTCTGACCATCAGTGTATATGCAGGTCTGGCAATGTTCCTGGAATCCTACATGTTATGGGGCGGAAACACCTCACCGAAGAATATCGGTCTTACCATCGTAGGTTACCTGTACAAACGAGGCATTGAGAGAAACCAGATGGGTTATGCGTCTGCAGTAGGTCTTGTGCTGCTTGCTATCGCGCTGCTGATCAACGTGGTACAGCTGGTTCTCAATGGTACATTTAAGAAGGAGGAGAGTTGATATGGCAAATGCAGCATCTTCCAAAGATAAAATGGGTATGACAGCGAAAAACAGAATCTTATCCGTGATTTCTACCGGATTCTTTGTAATCCTTTGCGGACTGGTAGTATTCCCTGTATTTGCAGGTCTGCTGGCATCCTTTAGACCCGGTTCTGAACTGATCCGCCGGGGTCTGTCCCTGAACCTGGACTTTAGTTCCATGTCTCTGGATAACTACGCTTATCTGTTTTCCGGAAACGCGGACTCTAAGAAATACTTTATGTGGTATAAAAACAGCCTTGTGCTGACCATCCTGACGGTTGTACTGACATTGGCGATCTGCTACTTTGTAGCTTATGGAATTTCCATGTATAAATTTAAACTGCAGAATGTGATCCTGTTCCTGGTCATCGCTACCATGATGGTTCCTTTCGAAATCCTCATGCTGCCTCTGTATCAGGAAATGATGGATTTAAATCTGATGAATACCACCGCCGGAGTTATCCTGCCCGGACTGTGCGGCGCGTCCACCATCTTCTTCTTCCGGCAGTATATGATCGGACTGCCTAAGGATCTGCTGGATGCGGGACGTATCGACGGCTGTACAGAATACGGTATTTGTGTGAAGATCATTCTGCCGATCACGAAACCGGCGTTTGCGTCTATGGCGATCTTATCCACCATGGGTTCCTGGAACAACCTGCTGTGGCCGATGATGGTTTACCGTGATGCAGATAAATTCACCCTGCCGATCGGCTTGAATACCCTGCTTACACCTTACGGCAATAACTATGATGTGCTGATCGCAGGCTCTATGTTTGGTATTGTTCCTATCCTTGTAGTGTTCCTGTGCTTCCAGAGATACTTTATCGATGGTATGGTAACCGGAGCAGTAAAAGGCTGACGGGCGTATTACAGGACTGCTGTACATAACCTATGCTGTGTACGGCAGTCCTTCTTTCTTTCTATGGAGGAATTTATGAAAAATTTAAAGATTTTAATGGCAGCAGGAGCGCTGGCTTTACTGCTTGCAGGATGCGGAGGAGGAAATGAAATGACCGCGGAAGAGATTAAAGAACACAAAGGCAGCTTTTCGGCAGGCGCGTCGGTCCATGACCCTTCTATATATGAGGAGAACGGCACCTATTATATCTTCGGCTCTCATATGGAGGCGGCCAAGTCGGAAGATTTGAGAAATTGGAAATCCTTTGCCACAGGCGTATCCAAGAACAATCCGCTCTTTGACAATCTCTTTGACGAACCCAGGAAAGCCTTTGAATTCGTGGGAAGAAATGAGGAGGGCGGTTATTCCGTCTGGGCGCCGGATGTGATCTACAATGAGAAAATGGGCAAATACATGATGTATTTCTGCACCACTTCTACCTATAAAAGATCCACGCTGTGCTTTGCCACTGCAGATAACCCAGAAGGACCCTATACCTTCCAGGATACCATTCTTCATTCGGGGTTTACAACAGCGGATGCCAAGAATAAAGAGCAGATTTTCGGCGACGTGAACTTTGATATGCGAAAATACATGCTCACCGGAGACTATAACAACCTTCAGTGGCCCAATGCCCTGGACCCGGCTGTATTCTATGATGAAAACGGAAAGCTGTGGATGGTGTATGGATCCTGGTCCGGCGGCATCTACCTTTTGGAACTGGATGAGGAAACCGGCTATCCCATCTTCCCGGAAGAGGATCAGGAGAATGAGGTGGACAGCTATTACGGCAGGCATCTGATCGGCGGGATGCACCAGTCCTGCGAAGGACCGTATATTCTCTATGATGAAGAAAGCGGCTACTATTACCTGTTCGTTTCCTATGGCGGTCTGACGGCAGACGGCGGTTATCAGATCCGCCTGTTCCGCTCAGAGAATCCGGATGGTCCCTATGTGGATGCGAATGGAGAGAATTTCGGTCTGAATGTGGAAGATCATACCGAGTACGGGCTGAAGATGATGGGAAATTATACCTTCCCCAGCCTGCCCTACTCTTATCTGTCGCCAGGGCATAATTCTGCGTTTATGGATGAGGACGGCAAGCTGTATCTGGTGTATCACCAGAGATTCAGCGATCAGGGAGAGGTCCATGAACCAAGAGTTCATCAGATGTTCCGCAGCCAGGACGGCTGGCTGGTGGCAGCGCCCTTTGCCACACAGGGAGAAACCCTTCGGGAAGAAGGAAACAGCAGCAAAGAACTTGCGGGAACCTATTATTATGTAAATCATGGAACGGATATTTCTTCTGAGGTCCATGAGGCTGAGGAACTGCATCTGACTTCAGGAGGCAAGATTGAAGATGCCTCCGGCAAGAATGTAGGAAGCTTCTCCACAGAAGAAAACTCCCCGTACATCACCCTTTCTATAGAGGAAGAGGAGTACCAGGGAGTTCTGGTGGATATGGAAGACGAAGCGGGAAATCCTGTGCTGTGCTTTACAGCAGCGGGAGAGAGCAACCAGTCTGTCTGGGGCGTGAAATATCTTGCCCAGGAGGAATCCTGACAGCGGCAGGGAAGACGTCTTGCGGGATCAATGGGAATCCGGGCTGTAGGACACCAGAGCCCGGATGTCCTGGTCATAATTGCCGAAGCTGCGTCCGAAGAGGGTCAGGCCTCCGGTATTGGAAGCAGTCTTATCTGCCATAAGTTTCAAGCGGATGGAACTTTTATAGTCCAGGCGGAAATCCTGAATGGTTACATCAGAGAGTTTGCGCCCGTCTATGAAAGTTCCATTTTTATTGAGGATCAGTGTTTTCAAAAGTCCGTACTGATTCCAGTAGGGGAACCACCAGGAAGGTGTGAAAACGCCCCGCACATCTCCGAAATCACCGGGGCTGGTCCAGGTGCCCACAGGTATGTCGTTGATGAGAAAGGAAATGTCGGAAGGCCAGTCGTTGTTCACGCCGGGGGCTTCGGAAGACAGTTCCATGGACAGGATCAGCTGGTCTACCTGGGACGACGGCGGGATCAGATTGGGGATCAGGTATTCCACGTAACCTTTGCCGAACCACAGGATATGGGCATTGCTCCTGTCGGGATGGGCAAAGTACCTGGGGTCATCCACCTCCCCGATCAGATGGCTGGCAGTAGCGATGCCGCAGGTGGGCTGCACCTGGTAATCGGTATACTGCCCTACCGGGATGTCTATGGAGTACATATTTTTGCTTTCTTCCGGTGTCTGGGGTTTTATGTCAATCAGTATGCGGTCAGTATTGACCCGGCAGACCTTCTGGTTGCCGTGTCCTTCGTGTTCGGACAGCACTGCAATGAGACCGGACTCTTCCAGCTTCTTCATATGGCTGGTCAGGGCGCCGTTGGTAATGCCTAAGCTGGCGGCGATCTCGTTTAAGTTCATCTCCCGGTTTTCCAGGAGCAGGCGGATGATCTGTATGCGGAGATCCGAGCCCAGGGCTTTAAAGATTTCTGCGCCGTCCTCGATTTTTTTAATATGAAGCATAAATTCCCTCTTTTCCAAAGATTGATGGCTGGGCAGATGGACTTCTGCCCTTGATATCTTTTCATTATATTAAAAAAGAAAATAGAAATCAATAAATTATTTTAATTTTATCAAAATAGAAATGAGAAAAGGGGGAAGAAAAAAGGGAAAAACAAATCCCCTTTTTAATATATTTAAATAAATCTAAAAAAATATAGATATATGTAAAAGAGTTATTGACAGCAGGAAAAAGGACACCTATAATATAGATTAATATAAAATATTTGAGAGTTCTTTAAAGGTATAATTCTATTATAAGGAGGAAAATAACATGAGCAGAAGAGCGAAAATGGTATTGGACAAAGAGTTTCAGATCGCGCCCATTGATAAAAGGATTTACGGCTCCTTTATCGAGCATCTGGGACGCGCGGTGTACGAAGGGATCTATCAGCCGGGACATCCGGCGGCAGATGCAGACGGATTCCGCCAGGATGTGGTACAGCTGGTAAAAGAGCTGGACGTACCCATCATCCGTTATCCGGGCGGAAACTTCGTATCCAATTTCTATTGGGAAGATTCTGTGGGCCCTGTGGCAGAACGTCCCCATCGTCTGGAGCTTGCCTGGAGAAGCCTGGAAAAGAATGAGATCGGTCTCAATGAATTTTCCAAATGGGCAAAGCAGGTGAATTCAGAGGTTATGATGGCAGTCAACCTGGGAACCAGAGGCATTTCCGACGCCTGCAACCTGCTGGAATACTGCAACCATCCGTCTGGAACCAAGTACAGCGATCTGAGGATCAAACACGGAGTCAAGGATCCTCACAACATCAAAGTATGGTGCCTGGGAAATGAGATGGACGGTCCCTGGCAGATCGGGCATAAGACTATGGAAGAGTATGGGCGTCTGGCAGAAGAGACAGCCAAGGCAATGAGACTGATCGATCCTTCCATTGAACTGGTTTCCTGCGGAAGCTCCAACCGTGATATGCCTACCTTCCCGGACTGGGAGGCTGTGACACTTTCCCATACTTATGATTATGTGGATTATATTTCCATGCATCAGTATTACGGCAACCGGGACAATGACAGCAATGATTACCTGGCGCAGTCCGATGATATGGATGACTTTATCCGCACCGTGATCTCCACCTGCGATTATGTGAAGGCAAAGAAACGCAGCAGAAAGGTCATGAACTTAAGCTTTGACGAGTGGAACGTATGGTTCCATTCCAATGCAGCGGACGACGATATTACAGAAAACCATCCGTGGCAGGTGGCACCGCCTATGCTGGAGGATATCTACAACTTTGAAGACGCCCTGCTGGTAGGTCTGATGCTGATCACCCTGATGAAACATGCAGACCGTGTGAAAATGGCTTGTCTGGCACAGCTGGTCAATGTCATCGCGCCGATCATGACCGACGCGGCAGGCGGCGCATGGAAGCAGACCATCTTCTATCCTTTCATGCATGCTTCCAAATATGGAAGGGGCATTGCCCTGCAGCCGGTAGTTTCCGGTACCAAACATGCCACAGCAAAGCATGATGAGATCACAGACGTGGAATCCATCGCGGTTTATAATGAAGAAAAAGAGGAAGTTACCATCTTTGCAGTAAACCGGAATCTGGAGGAAGATGTGGAGCTGACTACCGACGTGAGAAGCTTTGAGGGATACCGCCTCTTAGAGCATATTGTCCTGGAGCATGAGGACTTAAAGGCAGTCAACAGCCTGACGGAGCAGAAAGTAGCTCCTGCAAAGGCAGACGACAGAAGCAGCCTGGAGGGCGGCATTGTAACCAGTGTGCTGAAGAAAGCTTCCTGGAACGTGATCCGTCTGGGAAAATAATAGAAACCATTCAATCACAAAGTGAGCAACGGAGGAAAAAATTATGGCAAAAATGGTGATTAATCCCACAAGAGAAAAAAGCAAGATCCGTAAAGAAATCTACGGACATTTTTCCGAACATCTGGGAAGATGTATTTATGAAGGACTTTATGTAGGAGAAGATTCTTCCATTCCTAATGTAAATGGTATGAGGACCGACGTGGTAGAAGCGCTGAAAGAGATGAAGATCCCTGTGCTGCGCTGGCCGGGCGGCTGCTTCGCCGATGAGTATCACTGGAAAGACGGTGTAGGTCCCAAGGAGAACCGCAAGAAGATCATCAACACCCACTGGGGCGGCGTGGTCGAAGACAACAGCTTTGGAACCCATGAATTCTTTGAACTGTGCAGACAGCTGGGCTGTGAGGCTTATGTCAACGGAAACCTGGGAAGCGGAACCGTACAGGAAATGTCCGAATGGGTAGAATATATGACCTTTGACGGCGTGTCCCCTATGGCGGACTGGAGAAAAGAGAACGGAAGTGAAGAGTCCTGGGATGTTGCTTTCTTCGGCGTGGGAAATGAAAACTGGGGCTGCGGCGGAAATATGACACCGGAATTTTATGCCAATGAATACCGCAGATACCAGACTTATGTCAGGGACTATAAAGCAGACAAGAAGATCTATAGGATCGCCTGCGGTCCTAATGTAGACGACTACGAATGGACAGAAGGTGTTATGTCAACTTGCTTCCGTCACAGCCAGCCCTTCCAGCACGGCTTTATGGACGGACTGTCTCTGCATTACTACACCCATCCGGAAGGCTGGGAGATCAAAGGAAGCGCTACGGACTTTGACGAAAAAGTATGGTATAAGACCATGGCGAAAACCCTGTATATGGAAGAGCTGATCACCCGCCACGGAGCCATCATGGATAAATACGATCCTAAGAAGGAGATCGGACTGATCGTGGATGAGTGGGGCACCTGGTTCACAGTAGAGCCGGGAACCAATCCGGGATTCCTCTATCAGCAGAACACCATGAGAGACGCCCTGGTGGCAGGTATCAACCTGAACATCTTCAACAAGCACAGCGACCGTGTACATATGGCGAATATTGCCCAGCTGGTAAACGTGCTCCAGTCTGTGATCCTGACAGAGGGAGAGAAGATGCTGAAGACACCGACTTACCATGTATTTAATATGTACAAATATCACCAGGATTCTATGCTGGTAGACAGCTATGTAGAGACTGAAACCATCGGAGATGAAGAATATCAGGTTCCCAATCTGACCGAGTCCGTATCTGTGGACAAGGACGGCGTGCTGCACATCACAGTGACCAACCTGTCCGTGACAGACGCTTATCCTGTAGACGCAGAGATCCTGGACAGAAAGATCACCAAAGTGCAGGGCGAGATCCTGACCGATGAGATGCATGCCATGAACACCTTTGACTGCCCGGACCGGGTAGATGTGAAAGCGTTTGATGACGTGAAGATCACAGAAAAAGGGCTTTCCTTTACCATTCCTGCCTGCAGCGTGCTCCATCTGACCGTTCAGTAAGCCGGAGGCAGGCGCATGGAGTGGGCGGAGCATCCTCAGAGATTCTGCAGGAAATGTCTGCTGTCAGATATTAAAGAAGAAGAATTTCTGAGAAATATGAGAATATACATCCAGGGATTGGATGAGGACATCCGGACCGCGGAGGACGTTTATCAGGAACGCCTCCGCGCTTGCCGTCAGTGCGATTCTTTAATCAGCGGCATGTGCCGGATCTGCGGCTGCTTTGTAGAGTATCGGGCAGCTGTGGCAAAGAATCACTGTCCCGGGACAGGGAAATGCTGGTAAAAGTGAATAAGAATCCGAATTTACAATAGTTTTATCTAATGTTTTAAAAAATCAAGTTGTTATTTTCTGAAAATTAAGATATAATAAAGTATCTTCAGCAGGCATATGCTGATAGACAGAGAGAAGAAAAAGAAGGTGAGAAAATGGCAGCAGGATTTTTGGTAATATCGGCGGCAGCTGTGTGGCTGATCATTCTGGCAGTGCTTCTGGTAATCGAGATCGCGACGATGGGACTGACCACGATCTGGTTTGCAGGAGGCGCTCTGGCAGCTCTTCTGGTCAGTGTGGCAGGCGGTCCTTTCTGGCTTCAGATGGTCTTGTTCCTGGCTGTGTCCATCCTTCTTCTGATATTCACCAGACCGTGGGCAGTGAAGTATCTGAATAAAGATTCTTCCAAGACCAACGTGGAGAGCATTCCCGGCGAGACGGGCGTGGTGATCCAGAAGATTGACAACCTGCAGGCACAGGGGCAGGTCATGGTCAAGGGCATGGAGTGGACGGCAAGGAGCAAAAGCGGCGCTGTCATCGAAGAGGGAAAAGTAGTCAAGGTTCTTGCCGTGGAAGGTGTAAAACTTATTGTAGAGGAGGAAGCGTAAGATGTTTGGTTGGATTGTCCTGATTGTTTTGATTTTATTATTGCTGATCATTGCTGCATCGTGCATCAAGATCGTTCCCCAGGCGCATGCCATGATCATAGAGCGTCTGGGAATGTACCGGGCTACCTGGAGTACGGGACTTCACTTTAAAGTTCCCTTTATCGACCGGGTGGCAAAGAGAGTCAACTTAAAAGAGCAGGTGGTGGACTTCGCTCCCCAGCCGGTGATCACCAAGGATAATGTTACTATGAGGATTGACACGGTAGTATTTTTCCAGATCACAGATCCCAGGCTGTTTACCTATGGGGTGGAAAATCCCATTATGGCGATTGAAAACCTGACTGCCACCACGCTGAGAAATATCATCGGTGATATGGAGTTGGACGCTACTCTGACCTCCAGAGAGATCATCAACACCAAGATGCGGGCATCTCTGGACGTGGCGACCGATCCCTGGGGCATCAAGGTAAACCGTGTGGAACTGAAAAACATCATCCCGCCTGCAGCCATCCAAGAAGCCATGGAGAAGCAGATGAAGGCAGAGCGTGAACGCCGTGAAGCCATCCTCCGGGCGGAAGGTGAGAAGAAATCCACCATTCTTGTGGCAGAAGGTAAGAAGGAATCTGAGATCCTGGATGCCGAGGCAGAGAAGCAGGCGACCATCCTCCGGGCTGAGGCGGAAAAGGAGAAGATGATCCGGGAAGCGGAAGGTCAGGCAGAGGCGATCCTGAAGGTGCAGCAGGCAAAGGCAGACGGTATCCGCTTCATCAAAGAGGCAGGCGCAGACCAGAGCGTCCTGACCCTGAAGAGCCTGGAAGCCTTCGCAGAGGCGGCAGACGGAAAAGCTACCAAGATCATCATCCCATCTGAGATCCAGGGAATCGCGGGACTGGCGGCTTCCTTAAAAGAAATCGTGACCGAAGAGAAATAGAAGAGACCGGCAGGGCAAAACCTGCGGACAGAGTATACAAAAGCGCAAGAGCGGCAAGGGGGCTGATGCAGAGATGCAGCAGCCCTTTTCGCCTACCTGCGGATATTGGAAAACGGTGTAAAACAGGAGAAAGGCAGAAAGAAGGTGGCAGGGTGAAACCGGTAATCGACCTGACAAAAGAATACGGGATCGTCCTGGAAGGAGGCGGCGCCAGAGGCGCTTACCAGATCGGCGCCTGGATAGCGCTGGAAGAAGCGGGAGTGAAGATCAAAGGTGTGGCAGGAACCAGTGTGGGCGCCTTAAACGGAGCGCTGATCTGCATGGGAGATGTGGAAAATGCCCGGCAGCTGTGGACCCATATTACCTATTCCCAGATCATGGCGGTAGATGATGAGAAGATGAGGCAGCTGGTCCAGGAACATGGCTTCAGCATAGAGATCCTGCGGGATGTGCTGGCGGAAGGAGGGCTGGATGTCACGCCCCTAAAAGAGCTGATCGCCCAGAAGGTAGATGTGGAGAAGATCAAGAATTCCCCTACAGATCTGTATGTGCTGACCTTCAGTGTAGACGAAGGAAGGGAAATCGACATTGATATTAAGGAGACGCCGCCGGAGCTGATCAGGGATTATCTCCTGGCAAGCGCCTATCTGTTCCCTTTGTTTAAAAATGAGAAGCTCCACGGGAAGACCTATATAGACGGAGGCGCGGTGAACAACGTTCCTCTGGGGTCTTTGGTGGAACGGGGCTATGAGGATATCATCGTGATCCGGATCTATGGCATCGGAAGGGAAAAGCGGGTGAAGATCCCGGAAGGGACCAGCATCTATACCATCGCGCCTACCGTCAGCCTTGGAAGTATCCTGGATTTTAACCCTACTACGAGCCAGCTCCATATCCGGAGAGGGTATTTTGACGGCAAGAGAATGATCTACGGGCTTGCGGGGAAAATTTATTATATTGATGAACAGGAAGAAGAGTGTTATTATTTAAAGCAACTGATAGATTTAGCGCCCCAGATCCGTGAATACCTCATGGAGGTCTATAAGCTGGAGCAGGATCCGAGCCGTTATCTGCGCAATATGACGGAGATCATCCTGCCCGCGCTGGCAGAGGAGATGAAGCTGGGGAAGAACTGGAATTACCGGGAATTGTATCTCACCATGCTGGAAGCCGCGGCAAAGCTGTGCAGGGTCCGGAAATATCAGATCTATACAGTACAGGACCTGCAGGAAAAGGTATGGGAGCGGCTTTTAAAGCGGACCGGGGAGGAGCTGCCTGCATTTGTGCAGGTAATCGCAAAAGACAGGCTGATATAAGCTGGTCTTTTTTCTGAAAGAACGGTAAAAGCAGAATAAAACAGGGAGGATAAGACAATGGATTTGAAAGGACGCAACTTTCTCACACTGAAGGATTTTACAAAAGAGGAGATCGAATACCTCATCGACCTGTCAGTGGAATTAAAGGAAAAGAAGAAAAAAGGAATCCCGGTGGATACCTTAAAAGGAAAGAACGTAGCGCTGATCTTTGAAAAGACCAGTACCAGGACCCGCTGCTCCTTTGAAGTGGCTGCCCACGATCTGGGCATGGGAACCACCTATCTGGATCCGAAAGGCTCTCAGATCGGTAAGAAAGAGAGCATCAAAGACACTGCCAGAGTCCTGGGAAGAATCTATGACGGCATCGAATACCGGGGATTCGGACAGGAAATCGTGGAAGAGCTGGCAAAGTATGCCGGCGTGCCTGTCTGGAACGGACTGACCAATGAATACCATCCCACCCAGATGCTGGCAGATCTGCTGACCATCAAAGAACACCTGGGAAGAGTGGAAGGCGTGAAACTGGTCTACATGGGAGACGCCCGCTACAACATGGGGAATTCCCTGATGATCCTGTGCGCTAAGATGGGCATGCATTTCGTTGCCTGCGCGCCGAAGAAATATTTCCCCAACGAGGAATTGGTAAAACAGTGCATGGAATATGCCAAGGAATCCGGGGCAACCATTACCCTGACAGAAGATGTGAAAGAGGGTACCAGAGGCGCGGACGTGATTTATACAGACGTATGGGTTTCCATGGGCGAGCCGGATCATGTCTGGGAAGAGCGTATCCGTGAGCTGACCCCATATAAAGTGACGAAGGAAGTTATGGAGAATGCGGGGAGCCAGGCAATCTTTCTTCACTGCCTACCAGCCTTCCATGATCTGGAGACGCAGATCGGAAAAGAGATGGGAGAGCGGTTCGGACTGAAAGATATGGAAGTCACAGACGAAGTATTTGAATCTCCCCAGTCTGTGGTCTTTGACGAAGCAGAAAACAGGATGCACACCATCAAAGCCGTGATGGCAGCTACCCTGGGAGCCTGAAACCATGGATTTTACAGAAGACTTATTAAGACAGCTGAAAACAAAGAAGCTGGCGCAGTCAGTCTGCTGGAAGCCGGAGGTGGATTCCACCAATACCTGGGCGAAGCAGGCAGGCAGGGAAGCCCTTTTGCGGGGCGATGACAGCTTAGACGGCGCCTTGTTCGCCGCAGGCTGTCAGACCGGAGGAAAGGGCAGATTCGGGCGTGTATGGACCTCCCCTGCGGGAGAAAACCTGTACATGACCCTGCTTTTGCTGCGTCCCGGGGTAAAGCCGGAGAATGCCTCCCAGCTGACCCTGGTCATGGGTTTGGCTGTGGCGCAGGCTGCCAATGAGATCCTGGAAGCATCCGGATGCAGCCGGAGGGCAGGGATCAAATGGCCCAATGATGTGGTGGTGTCCGGCAGGAAGATTTGCGGGATCCTGACGGAAATGCAGATCAAAGAGGAAAAGGCAGAAGCCATTCTCATCGGCGTGGGGATTAATGTAAACCAAAAAGAATTTCCCCCGGAGCTTTTGGATAAGGCGACTTCTCTAAGCCTCCAGATCGGAGAGGAACAGAGCTTGACCCGGACGGCTGCCCGGACTCTGGAATATTTTGAGAAGGATTATGAACAGTTTTGTGAGACACAGGATCTTTCCCGGCTGAGGGAAGATTATGAAAGGCTTCTCCTGAATAAGGACCAGCAGGTCCGCATTCAGGAAAAAGACAGAGAATACTGTGCAGTGGCAAAGGGCATCACAGATACAGGCGAGCTCCTTGTGGAGGAGGAAACGGGAACAGTGAGAAAGATCTTTTCCGGAGAAGTGTCTGTGCGGGGGCTGTACAGCTATGTTTGACCGGGAAAAGGAGAAATGGATGTATAAAGATAAGATTGTTTTATGCGGCGCCAGCGCCTATGAACAGAAATATTATTTTAATCAGGACTTTTCGTCGCTGCCCCAGTCTATTCAGGACGAACTGCACATTCTGTGTGTACTGTATACAGAAGAGATCGGAGGGGTTCTGACCCTGGAATTCGACGAGGAGGGAAACCTTCAGTTCCAGGTGGAATCTCTGGAGGCAGACGCTATGTTTGACGAGATCGGCAGCGTTTTGAGGATCAAGGAGATTCAGAGGGAAAAAAGGGAGCTTCTGGAGGCTTTAGAGCTTTATTACCGGGTGTTCTTTCTGGGAGAAGACGGACCGGAAACGGAAGAAGAGCAGGATTAACAGGACTTTAGGAGAGGAATCGTATGCTGTTAGTAATCGACGTGGGAAATACCCACATTACCCTGGGGGTATTTGAGAAAGAAGAACTGAAAGGAACCTTCCGCATGACCACCAGGCAGAGCCGTACTTCCGACGAATACGGCATCCTGATGTGCAACATGCTGGAATACAGAGGCATCCGCAAAGAGCTGGTGGACGATGTGATCATCAGCTCGGTAGTGCCGGATGTGATGCATTCTCTTACCAGCGGCGTTATCAAATATTTTCACACCAAACCGTATCATGTGGGACCGGGCTGCAAGACAGGCATCCGCATCAATGCCATCAATCCCAAGGAGATCGGCGCCGACAGGATCGTAGATGCCGTGGCAGCCTATGAGCTGTACGGCGGACCGGTGCTGGTGCTGGATTTCGGTACGGCGACCACCTATGACCTGATCACGGAAGACGGCTGCTTTGCGGCAGGCATCACTTCCCCGGGCATTGAGATCAGCGCCAAAGCCCTGTGGCAGGACGCAGCTAAGCTGCCCAAGATTGCCATCGAGAAGCCGGCGTCCATCCTGGCGAAGGAGACCATCAGCAGTATGCAGGCAGGTCTGGTCTACGGCTACATCGGACAGGTGGAATACATTGTAAAGAAAGTGCAGGAAGAATCTAAGATTGAAAACCTGAAAGTAGTGGCAACCGGCGGACTGGGCAAGATCATCGCGGATGAGACCGACGCCATTGACGTGTACGACGCCCAGCTTACCCTGAAGGGACTGAGGATCATCTACGAAAAAATCAGAAGAAGCAGAGGTAGAGAATGAAACTGAAGATCGGCAGTGTGACTCTGGACAATAACTTAATACTGGCACCTATGGCAGGGGTAACAGACCTGCCATTTCGTTTGCTCTGCAAGGAGCAGGGGGCAGGGCTGATCTGTACGGAAATGATCAGCGCCAAGGCGATCCATTTCAAGAATAAAAATACGGAGAGCCTGATGGAGATCGACGAGAGGGAACGTCCGGTCTCCCTCCAGCTGTTTGGCTCAGACCCGGATCTGATGGCGGACATTGCCGCCCAGATCGAGCATAGGAATTTTGATATCCTGGATATTAATATGGGATGCCCCGTGCCCAAGGTGGTCAACAACGGAGAGGGATCCGCACTGATGAAAAACCCCCGGCTGATCCATGAGATCATACACAAGGTGTCCGGCGCCATCAAAAAGCCTGTGACTGTGAAGATCAGAAAAGGATTTACAGAAGACTGCGTGAATGCGGTGGAGATCGCTAGGATCGCCCAGGACGCAGGCGCGGCGGCTGTGGCAGTCCATGGAAGGACCCGGGAGCAGTATTATTCCGGGAAGGCGGACTGGGACATTATCCGTCAGGTAAAGGAAGCGGTCTCCATTCCGGTGATCGGAAACGGGGATGTGGATTCACCGGAGAAGGCGAAGCAGATGCAGCAGGAGACCGGCTGCGACGGGATCATGATCGGACGGGCAGTGCGGGGAAATCCCTGGCTGTTCTCCAGGATCCTCCATTATCAGGAAACCGGGGAACTCCTGCCCAAGCCGGACATCCGGGAAGTGAAAGAAATGATGCTGCGCCACGCCCGCCTGCAGCTGGAATATAAGGGTGAATATACCGGTATGCGGGAAATGCGCAAGCATGTGGCGTGGTATACTGCCGGGATGCCCCATTCGGCGGCGGTGAGAAGGCTGGTCAATGAGGTGGAATCCTATGAGCAGCTGGAAGAACTGGTGGATCGTCTGTAAAAGACAGAGAAGAGTTAAAGCCGGAGACTGTATGGCAGAAGCTGTGACGAACGCGTTGGAGTTGTCTGCAGGAGATAGAGAAGAGTCAAAGCCGGAGGCTATATGGCAGAAGCCGTGACGAACGTGTTGGAGTGTCTGCAGGAGACAGAGAAGTGTCAAAGGGCAGAGAACTTTGGCAGGGGCTGTTTTCGCCCTGCAGAAAAAGAAAGAGTATAAAAAAAGTGTAAAAAGATAGAAAGTATGCGGGTTTGGGTGGTATTTCCCTTGACATCGGCATATCTATTATTTATAATATTAGGACTGTTGAAAGCGATATTTGTACAGGCAGGGCAGAAATACCGTGCCT
>DWVZ01000038.1 GCA_019119975.1 Candidatus Blautia merdavium
CTCTGTCAACAAAAAAGTCAGGAAAATTACAATTTTTTCCTGACTTTCTGCTACACTCTGAAAAACCCTGTGATAAAGCGCATGAGCATATTATTGTTATATAAAAATCCGGTGATTTCATTCTCCTGGATCAACTGCACCGCTGTTCTGGACCATGCGGTATCGAAAAACAGCATCAATACAAGAAAAACGATCCACACAAAGAGAAGTCCCTGCACCGCTCCGAGAAGAGCGCCTCCCGCGCGGTTCAGCAGACTCAGCACCGGCAGAGAAAAGATACCATCCAGAAACCCTTCCAGAATACGGATCACAATTCCCACCGCCAAAACCGTAAGGATCAGACTGATGACATTGACTGCCAGTTGCGCAGCGCTGTTGGACAGATATTCTCCGAAGGTTTCCGCTACCAGCTTATGGTACCCTTCTTCATTGTTATTCTTTATAAGAATTTCCTGCAGCTCCCTTGGAACGGGCAGGCTCATGATAAACGTTTCCTGTTCCTGCCGGTCCGTGGATTCCTCAATCTTATCCTCTATCAGCCCTGTTATACTTTTTTCACAGCTTTTCTGTATACTGTCGTACACAGGCGTCTTCTCTGTAATAAATTCTGTGATATACGGGCTGAACAGATAGCCCAGCACCAGTGTCAGTACAATGCCCGCCAGGGAAAATGCTGTGCGCACCATTCCCCTTCGCGCGCCATTCAGAATATACAGCACCAGTACAGCTAAAATTATCACACACAGCCAATTCATGTCATCACCGCCTGTCCTTCCATCATTTTGTCTTAATTGTATGAATTCCATTTTCTGAAACCAGTATATAGCGATTGGATGCTGCCTGGAAAATATATTTCACTGCACCCTCATCGATATCACTGTCAAATTTCAAAGTACCGTTAAGATTATACATACTGATATGCGTATCATTGTACAGGATCAGCCTGTCTCCGCTGATTCCGATGCTGCTGTATTCCAGGTCAAAGCCCTGAGAAACTCTTTCCTTTCCGGATATATCATAGAGCTTCAGGGTATACTTCTCATCCTCTTCTCCCTCCTGGAACACCAGACCGATGTATTTGTCATTGTAAAAGGTACTGACGATCTCCCCTTCCACCTCTTTTGCCACTCTTTCCTTGGGAACACCGCTTCCGTCATACACGGAAAATCCATTCTCTCTGAAAGCCACTGCAGTTGTCTCATTGATCCAAACAATCTGCGGAACCAGAATATTGTCATAGGTAAATCCGGCTACAATGTTATCCACCTGGTTCTGTCCTTCATCGGAGAAATTATAGCATGCCACATAGCTGGAGACGATGCCGTTTTCCAACTGAAAATAGGAAACTAAAATGCTTTCTCCATTGGGTGAAACTGCCAGATCCACCGGATAACCGGGATTTTCCATACTGGTCTGGTTTTCCGCGATCAGGCTGCCGTCAGAAGCATAATAGTTGATCCAGGTCTTCTCCCCATCCTCCAGTATAGCTGCCACAGCCCCATTCCGGGCAACCTTTGCTTCCAGGACCGGGAATTTCACCTGAATGGCGCCTATCGGTTTTTCTGCCTGTACTACATACATAGAGGTTCCGTTTTTATCATAGATCACGGCGTAATCCCCGGATACATCCGCATTGGGTTCTGTCATTTCATAGGTCTGGTTCCAAATGACCTGCTGGGACTGATCCAAGAGGGAAACTCCCTCGTTCCCAAATTTCAGCAGATTTCTTCCCAGACAGACATATGCTGAGGACTGGGTATCCTCATTCTGCGAAGTAGAAAGAATGTCATATTCTCTGCTTACCCTGAAATGCAGATAGAGCGCCGCAAGGACCACCAGGATCACTGCTGCGCCAAAGATCAGGACTGATTTGTTTATTCTCAGCGCCCTGACGCGCTCCAGGCTCTGTCTGAAAAACCTTTCTGCTGTGTTTTCTTTTCTTTTTTCCGGCTCCGTTGTACGCCTTCTATCCTCTTTTAAATCCATAATCCTCTTCCTGTGTCTTCTCTCAATTTCATAACCTGTGTTCACAAAGTGTTCACATGATACCATGGTCACTAACCTCATGCTGCGCTTTTGACTTGCATTCGCTAAGTGTCCAGGTATATGTTCTCACTAAATTCGCACTGCGCCTTCGGCTTGTGCTCATTAAGTGTTCACATTATACCACAATCCTTTACGGGAGTAAAATCTTTTGTCCGGGATAGATCAGGTCCTCCTCTGACATATGGTTCAGCTGGCAGATTTCATCGATCATACTCGTATTGCCGTAATTTTTGATGCTGATCCTTGTAATGGTATCTCCCTGGACAATGGTATAGGTTTCATGGGTCTGTGCCTGGGTTTCCTGCTCATCTTTCCCTGCGTTTTCATCTTCTGCGCTCTTCTCTTCTTCCTGGGTGTCTGTCTGGCTGTCCTCCTGACGGTCTTCCCCGGAAGCCTCTGCTGTCTGACCGGACTGCTCTGCCTGTGCGCCTTCTGTCTCAGGATCTTCCTTCTGGGACGCCTGTCCGTTGACCGGCGTGACTTTCTCCGGGTCGCTTTCCTGCTGCTCCAGACCTGCGATGACCTCCTCTGTATTCTTCAGTTTCTGATAATCATTGAGATACAAAACACCCATTGCCAGCACGGCGATCATGGCGCATACACTGGCAGCGCGGAAAACCGGAAACTTCTCTTTTTTCTTTTCCTGTTCTGTGTTTCTCTCCACCTTCTGCCGAAAGGTATGTACTGCGGAATCATCCACTTCTTCTGTTTTCTTTTCCATACGTTCATTCTGGGCTATGAGGAAGCTTCTCATAGGTTCGTTTTTTTCATAGTACACGTAGAAGCCGGTCTGACGCTCCATTTTCCCTTCCTCATAATGGTAAAATACCTCCTCTTTTTCCAGCGGTTCCATGACAAAAAGCACCTTGTCACTGCCGCCGAAATGGTTCAGATGGGTCCTGCAGATCACCTCATGAAGTTCCATGGAACAGCCGGGAATGGACAGGAACCAGCCCACCACTTCCTGGTCGGGAAAGTACTCTTTATTCTTCTCATATACGTGATTCCAGATCTCCTGGGTAAACGCCAGATGCTCCTCATTGACCTCCATATCCTTCAGTGCCACCGCGCTCTTTATAAACAGATAAGACGCCCCGCTTTTCCAGTTGGACTGTCCCAGTAAGATGGCGGCGATTCCTCTGTGGGAATTTTCAGATGAGATTCTACAAAGATAAGTGTACGCATAATCTTCTATATAGATTTTTTGTGTGCCTCCCACTTCACCTATCTGCCGTATATTATTCGGAATGCGGAAATACCCTTCATTCCCCTCGGGCTTTTGTTTCTCTTTCTCATAAATGATTTCTATCATTTTACATTCACCCCTTTTTGAAGAAAAGGATAGCACACACTTCCTGCGAAATTTATCGCATTGGGGAGCCGCCCGCGGATTTTTTTGCGACAAATCTCCCTCCTTACAAAAGGGATAAAGGAATAAAAAACGGACAAAATAACTGAAAGCATATCTTCTTGCAAAAACATCAGAAAGGAATGGAACTTTATGCAGACCAGAAAAGAATCCGTTTACTATATAGAAAATGCCCTGCGGGGCGCAGACCTGAAACTGGGGACTCTGCTTTTTGATTTTTTAGATTCTTCAGAGGAAGATTTCGGGGAACTGGTCTTTCTGTGCATCGGCAGCGACCGGATCACCGGAGACAGTCTGGGACCTCTGGTAGGACATCACCTTGCCAAGAAAAAGCTGCCCCATGCCCATGTGTACGGCACTTTAAACCACCCTGTCCACGCCCTGAATCTAAATGAGACTGTAAAGACGCTGAAGCAGCAGCATCCTCACAGTCTCACCATTGCCATCGACGCTTCCCTGGGAAGCCGGAACCATCTGGGCTTTCTTACCATCGCCAAAGGCGCCCTGGAACCCGGTCTGGGCGTGCGCAAAAAACTGCTGCCCGTAGGCGATATTTCCATCACAGGAATCGTAAATCTATCGGGCACCTTCGATCATTTTCTCCTTCAGACCACACGTCTGGCTACTGTAGTCCAGATGGCAGATTCCATTGTATCGGGAATTCTTTTCGCTTACAGTCAGTATTTCGGCACCCGGCGCTTTTCCTGCTTTCCCTTTTTCCAGCCGGAACCGGAACGCTGCCTCAGCTTTGCGAAATTAACTTCGCTGTCTGCTGCCGCCTCCTCCCCGAAAGGCAGGACGTAATCCGCATATCGATATCCGGAACCGAAGACTTTTTTAATCAGGCGTTTCATAAACCAATAGGCTCCTAAAGGGAACCATAACCGGTAATAATACCGTCCGATCTCCCGGGTCCCGCAGTATTTGTCTGTCAATGTGATGATCCAGGTTTCCCAGTGGGTGGGCGGTATAGGTGTTACCGGAAACATATGCTTTACGATCATTTCCTGTTCTAATTCATTTAGCCGGAAATACTTTTTCGCGTTGCGCAGGGCGGTATGGGGATGGGTCATGGCATGGACCGGATCCCCTGTTTTTTTCCTGTGATCATGCCAATCATAGAGGAACAGATCGTGCAGCATCCCCGCCCTGGCAGCGCTCCTAGCATCCAGTCCGAAATGCCTGCAGATCCTGTAATTATAGTAAGCCACATTCAGGCAGTGCTGATAGCAGCTTGTCCCGCAGTGGTGGGGATACTTCTTCATCTGGAGCACAATGGGATGGTGCACCAGGTCTTTGATATACCGGTAAAACTCCTCATTTCCCGGATCCTGCACTCTGTTTGTCCGGGATGTTTTTTTCCGTAATTTTATTCTTTTCATAGCAGTCTGATCCTTTTTTCCGTGTCTGATTTCTTTACTCTGATTCTATCCTGTTTTCCCGGATTTGTAAACAAAAGAAAACCGTTTCAGGCACTTATTCCCAGCAAAAATCCCTCCCGCATACCGTGTGAAACTGTTCCGAAAACACGAAAAAAGATGCCGGCAGCCGACATCTTTTCTCTTTCTCTATTTCCCGAAAACTTTACACAAAAACTTTTACTTTTTCATAAATGCCATTGGCATCGATTCCGTATTTTTCCAGCAGCTTGACAGCCGGACCGGATTCGCCGAATACATCGTTGATACCGATTCTCAGCATCTTTGTAGGTGCTTTTTCAGACAGGACTTCTGCCACAGCTCCGCCCAGTCCGCCGACTACAGAGTGCTCCTCTACGGTCACTACTTTTCCTGTTTCCTGAGCCGCTTTTACTACCAGCTCTTCGTCCAGAGGCTTGATGGTATGGATATTGATCACCTTAGCGTCCACTCCGTCTGCTGCCAGCTTCTCTGCTGCCAGAAGAGCTTCGTTTACGCATAAGCCGGTGGCAAAGATGGTAACATCCTTTCCTTCTCTTAAGACAATTCCCTTGCCGATCTCAAATTTATAATCCGGTCTGTCATTGATCACAGGCACAGCCAGTCTGCCGAAACGAAGGTATACAGGACCCTCATGCAGGTAAGCAGCTTCTACTGCCGCTTTCGCCTCCACGTCATCAGAAGGATTTAAGATCACCATGCCCGGAATGGTCCGCATAAGCGCCATATCTTCGTTGCACTGATGGGTAGCGCCGTCTTCCCCTACAGAGATACCTGCATGGGTAGCGCCGATCTTTACATTTAAATGAGGATAGCCGATGGAATTGCGCACTTGCTCATAGGCACGTCCGGAGGCAAACATGGCAAATGTGCTTGCGAAAGGAACTTTTCCTGTTGTGGAAAGTCCTGCAGCGATTCCCATCATATTGCATTCTGCGATACCGCAGTCAATGTGGCGTTCCGGAAAAGCCTTCTTAAAGGTACCTGTCTTGGTAGCGCCAGCCAGGTCGGCATCCAGAACTACCAGGTTCTCATATTTCTTTCCCAGTTCTACTAAAGCGTTTCCATAACTCTCTCTGGTCGCGATCTTCTTTACTTCTGACATAATGCCTCACCTGCCTTTTCCAAATCTTCCATTGCAATGTTATACTGTTCTTCATTAGGCGCTTTTCCGTGCCAGTCCACAGAATTTTCCATATAGGAAACTCCCTTGCCTTTTACGGTTTTCATAATGATCGCCGTAGGCATTCCCTTTGTAGCTCTCGCCTCGTCCAGAGCAGCCTTTAACTGGTCGAAGTCATTGCCGTCAGCTACATTGATCACATGGAAATTAAATGCCTCGAATTTTTTATCAATGGGATACGGAGAACAAACGTCCTCGATCTTTCCGTCGATCTGTAAGCCGTTGTTGTCTACGATCACAACCAGGTTGTCCAGTTTGCGGTGACCGGCAAACATGGATGCCTCCCACACCTGTCCCTCCTGGATCTCCCCGTCGCCGAGAAGAGTATATACACGGTAAGAATCTCCGCTTAATTTTGCGGAAAGCGCCATGCCCACTGCCGCGGAAATTCCCTGTCCTAAAGAACCGCTGGACATATCCACGCCCGGAATGTGCTTCATATCCGGATGTCCCTGCAGATAAGAACCTACATGACGGAAGGTCTTCAGGTCTTCCACAGGGAAATAACCTCTGTGTGCCAGAGTGGAATATAAGCCCGGAGCTGTGTGTCCCTTAGATAAGACAAAACGGTCACGGTCCGGTTTATGTGGATCCTTGGGGTCAATGTTCATCTCTTCAAAATACAGATAAGTAAATAAATCTGCTGCGGACAGTGAACCGCCCGGATGTCCCGCTTTTGCAGAATAAACAGCAGTCACAATGCCCTTGCGGACTTCGTTGGCTGTCTTCTGAAGTTCTAATTTATTCATTCTTTTCCTCCTGATTGGTTGTTTAACAGCGTAATTATAACAGATGATCCTATGTATGCCAATAGAATTTTCCAGTTCTCCCTTTATTCACCAAACACTGCGATATAATCCTGTTTGAATTTTTCAATGCCTGCGTCTGTCAGGGGGTGTTTTGTCATCTGCTCCAGGACTTTATATGGTACTGTAGCAATGTCTGCGCCTGCCAGAGCACACTGTGTCACGTGAACCGGATGACGTACGCTTGCTGCAATGATCTCTGTGGAAATGTCTGCTACAGCGAAGATTTCTGCGATGGTGCTGATCAGCTCTACGCCGTCTGTGGAAATGTCATCCAGTCTTCCCAGGAACGGAGAAACATAGGTAGCGCCGGCTCTCGCTGCAAGAAGCGCCTGATTTGCAGTAAAGATCAGAGTCACATTGGTCTTGATCCCTTCTGCAGAAAGGACTTTCACTGCCTTTAAGCCTTCTGCTGTCATAGGGATCTTAACTACCATGTTGGGATGGATGGCAGCAATTTCACGTCCTTCTTTGATCATACCTTCCGCATCTGTAGTGGTAGCCTTTACTTCTCCGCTGATAGGTCCGTCTACGATAGAAGTGATCTCTTTGATAACTTCATTGAAATCACGGCCTTCTTTAGCGATCAGGGATGGATTTGTGGTTACTCCGCAGATAATGCCCATGTCGTTTGCTTTTCTGATGTCTTCTACTTTTGCAGTGTCAATAAAAAATTTCATAACTTTTTCCTCCTGCGCTTTTCCCGCGCTGTGTCATTTGATGGTTCCAGTGTACTCCATAAACTTGCAGACTTCAAGAGGTCCTATTTTTATAAATAATTATTTTTATTAATAATATGCACTTTTATTAATTATTTCTTGTAATTTTTCTGGTATGTATGCCTTTTTCACGTAGTTTTCCCATATATCTGAATTTTATTATTACTAATATTTTTTTCAGATTCATTTATTAAAACTTTTCAGGTTCCTTCTTTTAGAACTTGTCTGTTTTCCCAAACTTGTCTGCTTTGCATACCCGGTGGTCTTGCGCACGATCAGCCTTGGCTCATACTCAATGTGGTAGATGCTGGTAGGCTCTGTCTCGGAATAGGCGCTGTGTGAGGATTCAATCTTGCGCATGATAATGTCGCAGGCGTCCCTCCCTTTCAGCGGGACAAAATGCTCAATGGTTGTCAGGGACATATGAGACATTCTGGAGAAAATAATATTATCGCAGCCGATGACCGATACATCGGACGGCACCTTCAGCTTTTCCTCCTGCAGAGCGTCGATGATGCCGAAAGCGATCATGTCATTCAGCCCTGCAATGGCAGTCACCTGGGTCTCCTCCTGCAGAAGCTCCTTTGTAAGATTATAGCCGATCCTGTATTCGGAATCTACACTGGGCAGCACCTCATCCCAGATATCATCTGCTGCCTTGATGACTACCGCGTCTGCCAGCCCCTCTTTCTCATATTCCTTTACAAAGCCCTGGACCCGCCTGGAGCGCTGCTGCTGCCGTTTCGTCAGAGGCGGCGCGATAAAAGCTACCTTCCTGTGTCCCAGATCCAGCAGATGGCGCGCCATGACGCTGCCGATCTTGGTATTATCCTGATTGATGGCGTCTACCTTTACCCGCTCCCGGTTGCTGATAATCACCAGCGGAATCTTCTCCGCCAGCTCTTCCACCTGCTCCATAAACGCATAGCTGGGGTTGCAGGTATAGATGATCCCTGCCGGAGCTACCGTGTGCATCATACGCAGATACTGCTCTTCGATCTTTAATTCTCTTTGTGTATTGCACACAAAAACACCGTACCCCTTTTCCTTGGCTACGGTCTCGATTCCCTGCAGAAGCATGACATAATACGGATTGGTCAGTGTGGGGCAGAACACCACAAGAAGCCGGTTGTTCCTGTCGTTTTTCCGGCTTCTTTTTCCTGGAACGGTATACCCCAGTTCCTTTGCTGTCTGTTCTACTTTTCTTATGGTTTCTTTTGAAAAAGAAACATTATATTTTTTATTCAGCACCATGGATACGGTTGCCTGGGAAACACCTGCGGCTTTGGCGATATCCGTGGAGGTCACTTTCTTTTTCATGTGCACAGACTCCTATAGCTCCACCCTGCCCTCCAGGGCGCGCAGCAGTGTGACTTCGTCAATATACTCCAGATCTCCGCCTACAGGGACGCCGCTGGCGATCCTGCTGACTTTGATCCCTGCCGGCTTCAGCAGCTTGCTGATATACATGGCTGTGGTTTCCCCTTCCAGACTGGAATTGGTTGCAATGATCACCTCTTCCACGTCCTCCTCTGCCACCCGCTGCATCAGCTCTTTCAGCTTAATGTCATCCGGTCCTATGCCCAGCATGGGAGAAATGGCTCCGTGGAGTACATGGTATACGCCGTCGAACTTTCCTGTCTTCTCATAAGCTGCCAGGTCCCGGGTGTTCTCCACCACCATGATCACCTTCTTGTTCCTTCTGGGATTCTGGCAGATGGGGCAGATTTCCTGGTCGGTAAGGGTATAGCAGCATTTGCAGTACTGTACATTTGCCTTTGCCTCTACGATGGAGCGGGCAAGCTGCTCTACCTGCTCCCTGGGCATATTTAAAACGTGGAACGCCAGGCGCTGTGCGGATTTCGCACCAATGCCCGGCAATCTTGAAAATTCCTCGATCAGTTTGTTAATATGACTGCTGTAATATTCCAACTTTTGTCTCTCCTTTACGGCATCAGAATGGCATTCCGCCGCCTAAGCCGCCCAGACCTCCTGTCAGCTTTGACATCACTGCCGCGGATTCCTCTTCCACCTTGCGCAGCGCTTCGTTGGTAGCAGCCATGATCAAGTCCTCTAACATCTCGATATCATCAGGATCCACTACTTCCTCGGCAAGCTTTACCTTGGTGATTTCTTTCTTACCGGAAATGGTTACTTCCACAGCGCCGCCTCCTGCTGCTGCCGTGAACTCCTTCTCCTCCAGTGCTTTCTGGTTTTCTTCCATCTGGCGCTGCATTTTCTGCGCCTGCTTCATTAAATTATTCATGTTTCCCGGCATCATACCGCCTGGAAAGCCTCCTCTTTTTGCCATATTCTACTTTCCTCCTATTTATTCGTCGTCCATATTTTCCACTGTGATATCCATGTTGATATTCTGGCGGATCAAGTCATCTACAGAGATTTCCGCAAGTCCTGCCGGACCTTTTGCAGCCTCACTGTTTTTCAGGATCATTTTTACTTCCACATCTTTTCCGATTTTTTTGCGGATGGCTTCTTTGAGTATTTCCGCGTCCTGGGGATTGTCAATACAGGTCTGGGCAAGGAAATTCCTGAATTCCACATACAGTACAGGCTCCCCTGTATTCCCGTCGTATTTCGGCGTGGATTCCAGGAGCATCTGCTGGAGAAGCCCTCTGGTCTCCCGGATAATGGAATTCCAGTTTTTCTTCACATACTGCAGATCCTCGGGGGCAGCCTTCTCCGGTTTTCTCTCCGGCTGCGTCTCCTGGATTTCCTCTCTGAACGGAATATAGGTTCCTTCGGCACTGTACGGCAGTTTTTCCGGAACCTGCGTCATAGGAACCGGCTGGATCAAACCCTTTTCCAGCTTCTCTTCCAACACCCGTACCCGGTCATAGAGGGAGTCCAGGTTGGTCTCCATCACCGGCTGGCACAGCTTGATCAGCGCGATTTCCACCAAAACCCGTTTCTGGGAAGCATACCGGATCTGATTGGATAATTCCGAAAAGATCCGGATATAGCGCATCAGGGTTTCTGCCTCCAGCATCCCGCACTCTTCTCTCATCCGCGCCAGATTCTCCGCGGAAGCATCCACAGCTTCCTCCGGATTATCTGAGGTTTTCACCAGGAGAAGGTTTCTCAGATACCAGATAAAATCTGTGACAAACTGTCCCAGCTCTCTGCCCTGGATGATGATCTCTTCCAGAGTCCTGATTGCCCCGGAAGTATTCCCCTCCAGGATCTGCCGCAGCATACCGCTGAAGATCTCGGTATCCACCGCTCCCAGATTCTCCAGCACTTTTTCATAGGTCAGTTTCTCGCCCAGATAAAAGGCAATACACTGATCCAGGAGGGACAGGGCATCACGCATGGAGCCGTCCGCTGCCTTGGCGATGTAGCGGATCGCTTTCTCCTCCACATCGTTGTTCTCTTTTTCCATCAGTTCAGTCAGCCTGGCGGCTATGGTGTCCTGTGTGATCCTTCTGAAATCATATCTCTGGCATCTGGACAGGATCGTAATCGGGATCTTGTGGGCTTCCGTGGTCGCCAGGATGAAGATCACATAAGAAGGCGGCTCTTCCAGCGTTTTCAGCAGCGCGTTGAAGGCTCCTGTTGACAGCATATGAACCTCGTCGATAATGTATACTTTATAGCGTCCTTCTGTAGGCCGGTAGGCAACCTCTTCCCGGATCTCACGGATGTTGTCCACACCGTTGTTGGAAGCGGCGTCGATCTCGATCACATTCATGGAAGTCCCTTCCTGGATGGCACGGCAGGTGCTGCATGTATTGCAGGGACTTCCGTCCACCGGGTGTTCACAGTTGACCGCCCTTGCCAGGATTTTGGCAATGGTAGTCTTACCTGTGCCCCTGGTGCCGCAGAAAAGATATGCATGTCCGATTCTATCAGCTTTTATCTGATTTTTCAATGTTGTTACAATGTGTTCCTGTCCTTTTACGTCTTCAAAATCCTGAGGGCGGAACTTACGGTAAAGAGCAGTATAGCTCATGGAGATTCTCCTTTGTCATATGCCCGAAGGAAAAGGGAGAGATCAGTCTCCGAAGCTGATGCCGATGCGCTTTGCGTCCTGTATCAGCTGGTCCTGCGGAGAAACCATTTTTAATTTCCCTGCGCACTCTTCCAGCGGCACTTTTTTTACTTTTCCGTTTACAATGCCCACCATGTATCCGTACTCTTCTTTTAAGATCAGTCCTGCTGCTTCTGATCCCAGTCTGGTAGACAGGACTCTGTCGTACGGACAGGGGCTTCCGCCTCTCTGCATATGACCGGGAATGGTAATCCTGATATCCAGGTTCAGTTTCTTCTGAAGTTCATCTTCCAGCTTGTATGCAACAGACGGATATTTTTTCTTGATTTCTTCCAGCCGCTTTTTCAGCTCCTTCTTTCCAAGCTTTGCGTCTTCCTTGGAAATGGCGCCTTCTGCTACTGCAAGGATGGTAAAGCCTTTTCCGGCTTTGTTTCTCTTATTGATGGCATCTACAATCTTATTGATATCATAGGGGATTTCCGGTATCAGGATAATGTCCGCGCCTCCTGCGATTCCTGCGTGAAGGGTCAGCCATCCTACTTTGTGTCCCATGACTTCCACGATGAACACCCTGCTGTGGGAAGCAGCTGTGGTGTGGATACAGTCAATGGCATCCGTGGCAATGTTTACTGCACTCTGGAAACCAAAGGTCATATCTGTGCCCCAGATATCGTTGTCGATGGTCTTTGGAAGGTGGATGATATGCAGCCCTTCTTCTCTTAACAGGTTGGCTGTCTTCTGTGTTCCATTTCCTCCCAGGATCACCAGGCAGTCCAGACGCAGCTTGTAATAAGTCTGCTTCATGGCTTCCACTTTGTCAAGCCCCTTCTCATCCGGTACACGCATCAGCTTAAACGGCTGACGGGAAGTTCCCAGGATGGTGCCGCCTCTGGTCAGGATTCCTGAAAAATCCTTGGAAGACAGCATTCTGTAATTTCCGTAGATCAGACCCTTATACCCGTCGTCAAAGCCGTACACTTCCAATTCTTCCAGATTGGAGCTCAGACCTTTTACCACACCCCGCATGGTAGCATTTAATGCCTGGCAGTCGCCGCCGCTTGTCAGTAAACCAATTCTCTTCATAATTTTTCCACGTCCCATCTTTATAATATAGTATTTCCTCCCCCAGCCGGATTCCCCTGAAGACTGTAAAAATGCGTTCCGGCAAAGCCGGGATTCATATTCATTATATAATATTTTGCAGCGGGTCACAACTTCTAATTTCTCAGATCTTTTCACCCCGCATGGGCAGGCGCGGTCCACGGAAATCTTGCCTGCGTATCCCAAAGAAGTTTATAAAATTTTCACACACAAAACCGTGTTTTTGTGATATAATGTGAACACTTAATGAGTACAAGCCAAAGGCGCCGTACGAATTTAGTGAGAACCTATACCTGGACACTTAGCGAATGCAAGCCAAGGGCGCCGCATGAGGTTAGTGACCATGGTAGGATAGAAACACGAAAGAAAAAGAAGGAGCAAAGGATCCTTTTACCAGGGAAATGACATGTCATCTCAATTCTGATACAGCAGTTCTGCTGTAAAAATTTCCAATGGAACAATACAAATTGAACAAGAAAACAGCAAAGAAACGGAAACAAAACATTGGCGTATTCCGCATATCGTACCCTACATCCATCTGCCATAACGGTACAGATACGGTATGCTGTATGCCGGACCCCAGGGGATTTTCTGCCTTTACAGGGATAAGAAAGTTCCCTATAATGAAAGGAGAAACAAAGGATTTGGCAAAAATAAAAAGTTTAAAGGATTTGACGCTGTTAAACCGCTTTCTGTTCGCAGAAGCCATGGATGACCCGGTAAATATGAGGAACCTTTTGGAGATCATCCTGGACAGGGGAAATACCGGTATTCATTCCGGATGACATGCAAGGAGGAACCGGGGCTGGATCTGGAGGACGGAGCAGAACGGATCTTTCTGAACACCAGAGGAACCAACCCGGAAGAGGTCAGCCCGGAGCTGGTAGAGCTGCTGCATTATATGGAGAACACCAACACCGCAGCCCCGGCAGAAAACCAGAAGGTCCGTGAGATCCAGAAGCGTGTGGAAGCGATTAAATCCAGCGAAGAGGTAGGTGTAAGATATATGCAGGCATGGGAAGAAAAAGTGCTGGAGAGACAGGCTGGAAGGCAGGAAGGACGACTGGAAGGACTAAGAGAAAAATTGAAAGAACAAACTGCAAAGAAATGGAAGAAAGGCAAAACACCTGAACAGGCAGCTGAGGACCTGGAGGAGGATCCGGAGGTAATCCGGAAAATCTACAGAGAGCTGGAACAGGAATCAAAAAACCACGGATAAACTAAGCTAAAACAGCACAAGAACAAAAGATAAAAAGAGACAATCCCGCAGATTTTTCAGGCTTTGATAAAGCCATAGTTTTACGGGATTGTCTCTTTCTTAAATACCAGGGACAAAATGAATATGCCCCCTTGATTCATGTAAAGAATAGCTCATAATAAAAAATATATTGCTGCAGGATGCCCTGAATACCCGGATATCTGCTGTCAGGAAACCCCTGCGGATAATGTTTCTCTAGCGCCTGCCGGATATGGGTATCCACCGGAAAGGCTTCCAGATGATGCAGGGCAAACAGGCAGATACAGTCTGCCACCTTTTCCCCCACTCCGTAAAGCTTCAAAAGCTCCTGCTTTGCCTCCTGATAATCCATCTTCTTGATTTCTGTCAGATCTACTTCTTTTTGCATCACCTGTTCGGCTGACTTTCGCACATATTTGCTCCGATATCCCAGATTACACGCCCGAAGCTCCTCCTCCGATGCCTGTGAAAGCGCCTGAGGCGATGGAAAGCCATAGTAAACAACTCCGTTCGGCGCTGTTTTTTTCTCTCCGTATCTTTCGCAGATATTGCGGATGCATCTTCGGATCCTGGGAATATGATTCTGCTGGGATATGAGAAAGGAGACGATCATCTCCCACAGATCCTGTCTGAGAATCCGGATGCCCCAGCCCTTTTCTGCAGCTTCTTTCAGATATGTATCCTGACCGTCGATCTCCCTCTTCACCTTGCCGTAATCCCTATCCAGATCGAAATACGGCTTCCAGAATCCCTCAAACTCCTCTTCCTCGCAGGAAAAGCAGCAGCGCTCTCCCTCCTGGAGGATTTCTATACAGCGGTCTCCTGCAATGACGGTACAGGTATGTTCTCCGGTCTGCTCCATACGGAAGCATTGACCGGATCTGTGGATCATGACAATATCAAAATCCTTCAGTATTCTTTCTGTCATACTCACTCCATACTGTTTTCCAATATACGTTTACCTCCGGGCGCCCTCTTTTTCCAGGATCTGCTTCCATCTGCCAGTTCTGTACCGGGCATAGGAGGTCACATAGTTGGCAAACCAGCCCACCGGCACCGCGTACCATACCATGGCGATTCCCAGTCTGGGCGCCAGCGTCACTGCCATGACTACCCGGATGCACAGGTTCACCAGATTCGCCACAGTAAACATGATCATGTCGCCCGCTCCCCGCAGCACGCCGTCTGTGATCATCTTCAGCCCGATCAGCACAAAGAAAAATCCGATAAACCGCAGGTAAGACATTCCCGTACTCATAGCAACCGCAGTCCCGTCCTCTCCCAAAAACATAGCGATCAAAGGTCGGTAAAAGATTTCCAGACTCACACAGATCAGAACCGCAAAACCAAACACAATCCCATACGCTGTATGATAGCCCCTGACTACTCTCTCCTTCAGCCCGGCGCCCAGATTCTGGGCTGTGTAGGAGGAGATCACATTTCCCATTGCCGCCATAGGCACGATGCAGATGCTCTCGATCCTCATCCCTGCCGAATATCCGGCAAGCATCTCAGCGCCGAAGCTGTTGACCACCGACTGCACCAGCATCATCCCAATGGATACGGTAGACTGCTGTAGAATGGAAGGAAGCGCGATCCGGCACATATCGGAAAGCTCATTTACATCAAACAGCTTCTCCTCTTTTCCTCCTTCATATCCCTTCATTTCCCTGCGGAACAGGAGAAAGGCTGCCACAGCAGAGATTCCCTGGGCAATCAGCGTCGCCCACGCAACTCCGGCGACTCCCATATGGAAAACGCACACCAGAAGCACGTCCAGGAAAATATTAAACACAGATGAAAAGATCAGTAAATACAGCGGGATCCTGGATCTTCCCAGGGCATTGAACATGGCTGCCAGCACATTATACATAAAGAGGAACGGCAGCCCGAGAAAATAAATATTCAGATATTCCGTCGCCTGGGCCAGGATATTTTCAGGCGTATTTAAAAGCTCCATGATCTGTCCGCCCAAAAGCAGCCCCGCGCCTCCCAGCACAAGGCTCACTGCCAGGAAGGAAATCATGGCAGTATACACGGATGTTTTCATCTTTCTGTAATTACGCGCGCCGAAATAACGGCTGGTAAGCACCGAGGCGCCTACGCCTCCTCCGATAGCAATGGAGATAAACACATTGGTAAGAGAGTAGGATGCGCCTACTGCCGCCAGTGCGTTTTCACTGACAAATCTTCCCACGACGACAGAGTCCACCATGGTATAAAACTGCTGGAACAGATTTCCTATGATCATGGGAAAAGCAAAGATCAGCAGAGCACGGAGAGGCTTTTCCCGTATCAGATATTCTTTTTCCATTTCCTGCCTATACCTCCGGTGAATCTGTGTTTCTCAGAGTATATGCAAAATCCACTTTTCTGTCCCGGAAATAATATTCCCGGTCTTTTTCCGTAATCTCCCTCAGGACACGGCAGGGGTTGCCCACTGCCACTACATTGTCCGGAATGTCCTTTGTCACAACGCTTCCCGCGCCGATCACGGTATTGTCTCCGATCTTTACGCCGGGAAGGATCACCGAGTTGGCTCCGATCCACACACAGTTCCCGATCCGTATGGGAAGGGAATAATGTGCCGCCAATTCCCGGTACAGCGGGTAAACCGGATGTCCGGTAGCGCAGATGGTCACATTAGGTCCCACCAGCACCCGGTCGCCGATATATACATCCGTATCATCAATGATGACCAGATTAAAATTCGCATAGAAATAATCTCCCAGATGCACATGGCTGCCATAGGACATATGCGCCGGTGTCTCCAAAAAAACATGGTCCGGGCACTCTGCCAGAAGCCCTTTTAAAATAGCTGTCCTCTTTTCATCTTCGCCGGGTCTGGTGCTGTTAAAATCGAACATGGCTTCTTTGCAGCGTCTTCTCTGCTCTTCCAGCTCCCGTTCCTGGCGGATATCTTCCGGATCAGTATGCCCGTCCTCATAAAAGATCATACCGTTTTTTATACGTTCCTTCAGTGTCATAAAAACCTCCCTGTTTTTTATAAATCTTCTGTTTCCTTATGGATTTTCTGTTTTTTATGGACTTTCTGCTTCCTTACGAATTTTCTTCTTCCTTACAGCTTTTTGTTTCTTTATGGACTTTCTGCTTCCTTACAGATTTTCTGTTTCTCCTTCTGCACCTTCTCTGTCTTTCGCCGCCTTTTCGCTGTTTCCTGCCTTTTTCGTGTAGGCTTCCAGATCTCTGTCAATGATATTGTAATGCTCCCGGATTGCCTTCATACCGCCCTGTATATCCCTGTCTCTGAGGCATCTGCTCACCTTTTCATGGCATCTGCACAATTCGTCCCAGTCATTGGAAGCAATGTTCATCGCCAGGTCCGCGATCAGAGTCTTAAACAGATCGCCTAAAGATTCATTCAGGATACTCAGCAACCGGTTGCCGGAAATGCGGATGATCTCATCGTGAAACTCTTTGTCCCTTTTTACCTTTTCTTCCTCTGAGCACTGGTTAATGCCTCTCCAGATTCCGTCCAGCCTGTCCAGATCTTCTTCCTTTGCCTTTCTCACCGCCAGAAGGTAGGCTCCGATCTCGATAAACCGGCGCAGCTGGCTGATCTCCACATAATCGCTCTCTCCCATAAAAAGCAGCATAGAAAAGACCCGGTTCAGACTCTCTCCCATATGATTCACCAGGAAATTCCCCTGTCCCTGACGGCTTTCGATGAGCCCCATATTTTCCATGCTCCGAAGCGCCTCCCGGATAGAATTCCGGCTAAGCCCCAGGGTGTTCATCAATTCCCTTTCCGAAGGAATCTTCCCTCCGAAAGCGATCTTCCCCTCCATTGCCAGCTGCTTGATATAGTCAATAACTGTGAAATAGACTTTTTCATGCTCTTCTTTTGTTTTCTGCTTTCTCTCAGTCATGGTCGATCAGTCCTCTGCTTTTCAGATAGTCCAGGATCACATCGACTGTCTTTTCCGTGCCCAGGATACCTGCGTCAATGCACAGGTCGTAATGATTCACGCAGCCCCACTCTTCTCCTGTATAGTATTTGTGGAACTGGGCTCTTTCATTCTCCGTCTCCTTGATAACTTTTTCCGCTTTCCGCGCAGGCAGATCCATCATATTCTGAATCCACTGGATCTTCTTGTCCATGGACGCATAGATAAAGATGCGCACACAGTTTTCCTGGTCTTTGAAGATATAATTGCCGCATCTTCCCACAAGCACACAGGAACGGCCGCCGCACAGCTCCCGGATCCTCCGAAAAGGAATCTCTCCGGCATCTCCCACTGCTTCATTCATAGCAATGGCGTATAAAAGGCTGTTGACCGGCTGTTCTTCATAGAAGGAGCGCACCTCCTCATAGTCCGGCCGCTCCTTTGCCAGAGCCATCAGCTCCTCTTTTCCGTAAAAGTCAATCCCCAGCCGGCGGGCAAGTTTTTCTCCTACGGCTTTGCCGCCGCTTCCATACTGTCTTGCTACTGTAATGATCATTCTCTCCATACCAAATACCTCCCAATTTTTAATAAAATCCTGCAAATACAGATGCTCCCACTACGGTCAAAAGACCTGCAACCGCGATGGCAAGGCTGCTCATGGCACCCTCCACCGGTCCAAGCTCCATGGCTTTGGCTGTGCCAATGGCATGGGACGCAGTGCCCAGGGCAAGCCCCTTTGCGATGGGCTCCTTGATCCGGAAAACCTTCAAAAGGAATTCTCCCAGAACGCTTCCCAGGATTCCCGTGATAATAATCACTGCCACTGTGATGGTCACGATTCCGCCCAGCTCTTCCGAAACGCCCATGCCGATGGCTGTGGTGATAGATTTAGGAAGAAGCGTCACATATTCTTCATGGGACAGACGAAACAGCGCTGCCAAAGCGAGCACGCTCACCAGACTTGCCAGGACTCCGGCACCGATCCCTGCTGCCACTGCCTTCAGGTTCTTCCGAAGAAGGCTCAGCTGCTCATACAGGGGCACCGCCAGGCATACAGTTGCCGGGGTCAGCAGATAGCTGATATAGCGGGCTCCTTCATTATACTGTTCATACTCGATGTGGAGCAGGGCAAGCACTGCCATGACGCAGACAATGCCGATCAGCAGAGGATTTAAGACTGCCAGCTTAAACCTCTTCTTTAAGATCAGCCCTGCTTCATACGCCGCAAGACTGATCACAGCTCCGAAAAATACCGAATCAGTCAGAAATGCTTTCATGTTTTTTCTTCTCCTTCCTGATCATCTGCTGGGTCACTGCACCGGTTGTCCCCATTACGATCACCGTGGTAAGTACGGTAATAAGGAGCACCGGTATGCAGACCGGTTTCAAAACTCCCCAGGAATCCATCAGTCCCACCCCAGCCGGGATAAACATCACCGGCATGATCTCGATGAGGAATTCTGAGGTCTCACGGACCTGAGACCCCTTCAGTATACCGCTTGCCAAAGCTCCCAGCATCAGAACCAGCCCATAGACACTGGCTGGGATCGGAAGGGGGATCACACTTCGCAGGGCTTCACCCAAAAACGAAAGGAACAGGATAATACAAAATTGTTTTAAATACTTCAAATTAATTCCTTCTTTCCGCTGGTACTACCAGCTCATTATAAAATTTCACTTTCATAAAGTCAATGATTTCGGCAAAAACCCTGAAAAATCTTCGGGCATCAGAAAAAGCTTTCTGCATATGGACATCACTTTCTGTCTATGATAGCATAGAAAGCGGAAATCCAACAAATCAAGATACAGCTAGGAGGTAATCTGGACATGAAAAATGTCAAAGAACGTTTTTTACAATACATTGCAGTGGATACCACATCGGATCCCTACTCAGAAACTTTTCCCAGCACAAAAAGCCAGCTGGAATTCGCTGCCTCTTTGGAGCAGGAATTAAAAGACCTGGGACTTGCGGACGTGTCCCGGGATGCCTACGGTTATGTATTCGCAACCGTACCCTCCACCATAGAAAACTATCAGGGCGCTGTCCTGGGCTTCATCGCCCACATGGACACCTCCAGCGCAGCTTCCGGTTCCCATATCCTTCCCCGGACCGTGGAAAACTATGACGGAGGAGACATTGTACTGAATCAGGAGCTGGATATCGTTCTGAGTCCTTCTTCCTTCTCCAATCTTGCCCAGTACAAAGGGCAGACCCTCATTGTCACAGACGGCACCACCCTTCTAGGCGGAGATGACAAAGCCGGTCTGGCAGAGATCGTTACTGCCGCAGAATATCTCATCAACCATCCGGAGATCAAGCACGGACCCATCCGGGTAGGATTCACGCCGGATGAAGAGATCGGACAGGGTACCGATCATTTTGACGTAGAAAAATTCGGCGCAGACTTTGCCTACACCATGGATGGAGGAGAATTAGGCGAACTGGAATACGAGAACTTCAACGCTGCTTCTGCTTTCGTAGATTTCACAGGCGTCAGCATCCATCCCGGCTCTGCCAAAAACAAGATGGTCAATGCCATCCTTCTCGCCATGGAATTCCAAAGCCTGCTGCCGCCGGCGCAAAAACCGGAGCACACCGAAGGCAGGGAAGGCTTTTTCCATCTGGATGCCATGCACGGCTCTGTGGAGACCGCTTCCTGTGAATACATTATCCGCGACCACGACCTGAACCTTTTCGCAAAGAAAAAGGAACTCATGGAAAACGCGGCAGCTTACATGAACCAGAAATACGGAAAAGGAACCGTCAGCTTGAAAATCAAAGATTCCTACTTTAACATGAAGGAAAAAATTGAACCTCATATGCATCTGATCCGCAACGTACTTTCTGTCTATGAAAAGCTGAGCATTGAACCGAAAATTTCCCCTATCCGGGGCGGCACCGACGGCGCGCAGCTGTCCTTCAAGGGACTTCCCTGCCCCAATCTGGGAACCGGGGACCACAACTGCCACGGACACTTTGAATTTGTCTGTGTAGAATCTATGGAAAAAAGTGTTGAGGTGATCCTGGAGCTCGCCAGGCTTTACGGGCAGTATCAGCCATGACCGCCCCTGTGACTCCCAATGAGCAGCTGGCAGTCCGGGACCTGATGACCTATTACAGCTATGAAGCATCCTCTGTCAGAAAGCTGACAGGCGGAACTGCAGGCTTCATTTTCTGCGCAGATGACCAGTATCTTCTGAAAGTCTATGATGACCGGATTTCTGTGACGGAACGCTGTCTTCAGGATCTGCCCTCCCAGCTGGCAGTCCTGGAATACTTACAGGAACACACACCTCTGCGGAACAGGATCTGTGTTCCTGTGCGGACGGTACAGAACAAATTTCTTTATACCCATGAGAATGTGACCGGAGTACTCTTCCGCTACATCCCCGGAAACGCCATCGGTTATGCCAGAGATTATACACTGGAGGAAATCAGTCAGGTGGCTGCTCTGTCAAAAGCGCTTCATGAAATAGATCCCGCGCCCATTGCCCGGCTGTGCCCCAGGGAAAATTTTCAGCCTGATTTCTGCGAAAGACTCCGGCAGCTCCTGGCACAGCAGGCAGACTGCCTGCCCTGGTATTTTCGGGAGCCTATTCTGGATGCCAGAGCCATGCTGGTGATGAAATCCATTGTATGCCAGGAGACTGCCAGACATTTAAAGAACAGGAATCTGCCCTTTGTCCTGTGCCATACGGATCTTCACGGCGGCAACCTGATTGCGGATCCGCAGGGAAGGCTCCACATCATTGACTGGGAAAATCTGCTCCTGGCGCCCCGGGAAGCAGACCTTTTTGCCTTTTCTAAAAAGAAGGGTTTCTCTCTTTTTCAGGAACCCACGGATCCTCTGGTTCTCTCTTATTATCATCTGCGCAGAGACCTGGAGGATATCTGGGAATTTCTCTGCAGTATTCTGAATCAGGAATACACAGCAGAGGAATATCCGGTCATCCTGGGACATATTACACGGATCCTGGCACAGATACGCGAACATCAATAAACTCCTGCGAAAGCAAGCGCCAGATTTTATCCGGTCTGCTTTCGCAGGAGTTTTTCAGCTGTTTTTCTCTGAATTTATCTGCTATTAGAGCCGGGTTAAAACTGCTCCAGATCACATATCAGAATGTACTCTTCTCCTTTATCCTCTTCTACCTGAAATCCTGCCCCAAAGTACAGCTTCACAGCATAGTTCAGCTTCTGCACGGAAAGAGAAACCCGGCGGTAGCCCTTGCTTTTCAGCTCCAGCAAAAGCCGGTTTAAAAGCGCCGTACCGATTCCTTTCCCCCGGTATTCTTTCAGAATTGCAATGGCAAGAGAAGGCGTTTCATCGTCCACATGTCCATAGTCCTTCATGATCCTGCTCCACACAGCGCCCACCGGCTTGCCGTCTGCCATTGCCAGCAGCGCGTAATCGTCTCTTTTTCCAAAATCCTCCAGGTACACCCGAAACTCCGGCGTCTCCAGAATTTCCCGGGGAAACTCCGGTTCCCCTTCCGGAACAAAAATGGACAGATACAAAAATTCTTTCAGTATCCCGCTCTCTTCCTTTTTCATCTCTCGGATTTCATATTGCATGCAGCCTCACCTGCTCCTTTCTTTTGCCTGTCATGTGTTCTCCATCGGTTAAATGTCTCCCAGTTTCTCCAGAATTACCTTCTTCTGCTCTGCGTCCGGCTGAAAGCTCAGATCAATTTTCAGGACCCGGTCCTCCATGCCGATCAGATAGCGGTAGATCTTTTTTCCGTCTCTTTCTGCCCAGGTTTCGCAGACACACTGTACCTCTGTCCCGGCTCCTTCCCAATCTGTCTCCTTTTCCCATGCCTCTTCGCCCTTGTAGGTCCTCCTCATGGCATTCCAGGTAAAATCATACAGCGCTGCCGCCTTGACTTTGGTAAGTACATACTGCAGATAATCCCCCTCCTCCCCCGTCTCACCGGAGAATTCATCGCTTTGGAAATGCTCTGCGGACAGCTGCGCCAGCAGCAAAGAGCCCTGAGTGTGGTAAGGCTTCATATAGCCATCTCGGTAAACCTTATCCGTCAGCTGTTCCAGCGCCAGCGGCAGATACCTCTCCCAATGAAATCCATCCTCCGCATAAACGGCAGCATCATTTCCTTTCATCTGCACAGCTCCATAAATGCCATAGACAAACAGAAAGATCAAAAACGCCATCAGGAAATTTACTCCCAGATTCATTCCAGCCGCCCTTCCCCGTCTTCTCAGATAACTGCGTATCCTGTCCTGGATAAAATAGACAAGGAAACAGCCTGTAAAAACAAGTATCCAATAGAGACCGAAGCTGCCTGCCGAAAGTACGTGAAAAAGAAAGGCTCCAAAGGGTACTACAGCCCCGGTCAGGATCTGGACCGGTCTGTGGCTCCAGGTAGGCGTAAAGGACAGATCACGTTCCGCATTGGCTTTTGCCCGATGGTACCATCGCCGATAGGTGATCAGGTCATCCGCAGTATAGATCCCCACAGACAGCATCAGCACCGCAACCAGTATCCCCTTCGCATCTGACAGAACGCCCGCTCCATTGAAATACAGCGAAATAAGAAACCACAGGACAGTCAGCCAGCCGACAACACCTGCCGCCAATGTGAATATCTGGTCTTTTCTGCAGGCTCTGTGAAGATTCTCTACCTGGATATCTGCCTGGCTCTCCAAAGGTTCCGGGTTTTCTCTTTCATTTTTGAAGATCTTCATGGTCCTTAGCTCTGCTGCCAGCTCCCAGCCTGCCTCCATGCAAAACTCCTCGAAGGTTGCTTCTGATCCGGAAAGGGGCGTATAAGCGCCGACGCCCGGGAAGTAAGTGATTCCATAATGGATCTTCCTCGGTCTTGTCTCCCGGTAGTGCCAGAAACTCCCCATCCCGTCTAACTCCCAGCCTTTTTCTGCCATTTTTTCAAAGTGCTTCTCCAGTGTCGTGTGATCGTAAAAATAGTACAGTGCCAGCTGCAGCTTTCTTCTGCTCATCCTTCCTCACCTCCCACATAGTTTCTGTAATCTTCCGCCTGCCCGCACAGTCTTTCATATTCTGCCCTTAAAGCCTCTCTGCCGGTCTCAGTCAGGATATAGCTTTTCCTTCTGCCTTCTACCTTTGTCTCTCTTATCATACCGGCGTCTGAAAACTGCTCCAGAAGGTTATACAGCGTGCCGGGACCTACATGGACTCTCTCCCGGGTCATCTGGCGGACCTTCATCATAATATCCATACCGCAACATTCCTCCTGAAGACAAAGGAGAATATAAAACATCTGCTCTGTCAGCGTCTGAAATTTTGCTCTTGCCATTTTCCGCTCCTTTATCGAATATCGATATTTTATAATATCAGCATAGCACAGACTTCTCCGAAGGTCAATCCTCTTTTATCGAATATCGATACATATCAATACAGCAAATACCAGAAAACAGCCTATGTATAAAACTTTTTTGCCATCTCAGGATATTCCGCCAAACGAAAAAAATAGAGAAGGATCCTGCATCACTTCCCTATTTCTCTCCCGATCTCCTGTCTGAGCGGTATCTTCTTTTATAAAATTCCCAGTCCCCTCACAGTCAGCATAATAAAGTCCTGGACATTGGTGACAATGGTAGTTGCAGAAAGGCTTCCCCGATCCAGCAGCTTATTAACTACAAATTCATCCGCGTCAACCGTATAGAGGAAGACCGGGCGCACGGTTCCCTCTTTGTCCACCGTATAGGAGGGCGTCATATTTCCCGTGGCAATGGTATGGAGCATAGTAGCCAGGCAAATGACCGTAGTCGCTTTTTCCACCATATTCCTCATAGCAGTCTGCCCTTCATAGGCATTTCCGATGACCTCCGGCAAGGGTCCGTCGTCCCGGATGGAGCCTGTAAGTACAAAGGGAATCTCCTTCTTCACGCAGCTGTACATAATGCCGTTGTCGATCTGATAATCCTGGATAAACTGAGGAATGGAACCGCTGCGTCTCACCCGGTTGATCACATCCAGGTGATGGTAATGACCGTTGGGGTGAGACTTCTGGGTGTAAATATCCTGCCCCAAAGCCGTGTGGAACATCGCCCCTTCCAGATCATGGGTCGCCAGCGCGTTTCCTGCCATAAGCCCATGTACATAACCATTCTCCACCATAGCTTCCATGGCTCGCCTGGCATCCGCGTCAAAGGCAAACGCAGGTCCCATGACCCAAAGGATATTGCCATGATCCCGCTCATAATTCAGCAGCTCAAAAAGACGGTCATAGTCCCTGGCATAGGAAGTCTCCCGGCTTCTCCCCTGGCGGAATACAAACTGGTCCTGCTCTTCCTCCCCCGGTATTTCAAAACCTGCGGCGTGCAGATAAATGCCTTCTTCTCCCTTCTCTGTCCTTCCCAGGATCACCCGGTCTCCTTTCTTCAGGTTCCGGTTCTCTACCACCTTCAGGGTCCCGTCCTGCTTCAGGACCACACTGGAATCCATCCGGGACTTTTCTGGCAGCAGCCATTTTCCGTTGATCTTAAAATATTCCGGATACATGGAAGTACTGTGATAATTTTCCGGCGCTACTCCGTCTGCCGCCGCTTCTTCCCACTTGGCGTCCGGCGCGTCTTTCAGCGGTTCTTTTGAAAAATCCGGTTCATAGTATTTTGGCAATGTAAACATGTTTTCTCCCTCTCATTGTTCCTTAGTTTTGTTTGTATAGACACAGCAGCCTCTGATATAGGTTTCCGCTGCCTGCACCTGGTCGATCTCTTCTGCCGGCAGCTCCAGGATATCCCGGTCCAGGATCACAAAATCTGCCTTATAGCCTTCCTTTAACTGTCCCAGCCGGTCAAAGCCAGCCATTTCCGCCGCCTCTTTCGTGTAAAGGATCAGGGCTGTTTCCACATCCACCGCCTGCTCTTTGCCGCAGTCTGTATGGTCATAAGCCCGGCGGGTCACCGCTCCCTTCAGATTGGGGAAAGGATCTGACGGCACTGCCCAGGATGTGGCTGGGGCGTCGGTGGAAAGGCACAGTTTCACACCCTGCTCCAGCAGATGGCGGATAGGATAGCAGGTCTTCATCTTCTCTGTACCCAGATTTTTCAGATAGCTCTCAATTTCCGCATACAGAAAAATGGGCTGCGTCACAAAGCCAATCCCTTTTTCGACCGCTTTGCGTATGCTGTCCTCTGAGGGAAGGGTGATATGCTCGATCCTTACATAGGGTTCTTCCCCTTTGTTCCATTTCTCTTCCGCAGCCGCCCGGTCCACCATTCTGGCAATCGCCCTGGTTCCCATAGCATGCATAGACAGCTGGCAGTGATTCTCCTTGCAGAAAGCAACGGCTGTCTCAATCTGCCTGTCTGTACACACAGAGATGCCGCAGGAATCAGAATCCAGATAAGGCTCCTCCATCCAGGCAGTTTTCCCTGAAACGCTGCCGTCGCCGATCAGCTTCAGACCACAGACAAAGATCTGCTGTTTTTTATCGAAATGTTCTTCCGGTATATGGAAATCTTCTTTGTCCATGAAGAAATCCCACATATAATAGACGCCCACTTCCTGAAGAAAGCCTTTTTCAGCCGCTGCCTGGTACAAAGGATAATTATCTCCCTCATCCAGGTTTCCCATATCCGTCACTGCCACAATACCCTGAGAAGTAAGAAGCTTGCCCAGCTCTAACAGATTCTCTATGGTCTGTTCCCGGTTTTCTTCCGGCAAAAAAGGAGTAATCAGATTTCTGGCATTCTCTTTCAGCACGCCTGTAGGTTCTCCGTTTTCGTCCCTCTCAATCTCTCCGCCTTCCGGGTCCGGCGTATTGCGGTCAATGCTAGCCATCTCCAGGACTTTGCTGTTGACACAGCGGATATGTCCGCAGGTCCTGACGATGCACACCGGAGAATCGCTGCATCCCTGATCCAGATCCCAGCGGTTGATGGAGCGGCGCTCGGCAAATTTGCCCTCATCATAGCCCCATCCCATACACCATTTGCCAGGTCCCTGTTCCTTACGTTTCTCCCTGATCGCCTCGATCAGTTCGGATATGGAGTTGATCTTCGGCGGCAGGGCTGAGATCTGACGGCTGTATTCTGCCAGCATCATGGGATGCATATGCGCGTCCACAAATCCCGGGATCACCCGGCGTCCCTGCAGATCCACACTTCTGCACCCGACCGGAGCCAGTTCTTCTATCTCCTCTGCAGTTCCCACTTTGCGTATGAAGCCGCCCTCCACCAGCATAGCTTCTGCCTGAAGATTTTCTCTGTCTGATGTAAAAATTTTACCGTTTTTATAAATGCAGGCGTCCATTTGCCTATGTACCTCCCTTATTTTTCTCTCTCCACATGCTGTCAGAGCTTCCCTAAACTGCATAGGGAATGCTTTCTTTTCCCGCAGCTTTGTAAAGCAGGGCTCCTACCACAAATCCGATCACCGTCGGCACGACCCAGGCAAACCCCTGCTCTGCCAGCGGAATTTTGTAAATAAGATTCATGATGCCGGACACATCCACCGGAATCAGCCCGGAAGCCTGCGCTACATTCAGTCCGTCGAAAAGGGACATGACCGCAGACACGATCACCGCGCCTTTCCATGCTCCGTCATTGGGCACAAATCGTTTCAACAGTCCCAGGACCATCATAACCACAGACATAGGGAAGATAATGGTAAAGATAGGTCCGGAGATGGTCAGTACATTGCTGACTCCTGTGGAAGATACCAGAAAGATAGCAATGGTGATCACCAGCGAAGCTGTTTTATAATGCACTTTTCCTTTGGTCCACTCTTCCACCCATTCTCCGGTGGTGGCGATCATACCCACGGCTGTGGTCAGACAGGCAAAAATGACCGCAAGGGACAGGACCACACTGCCCCCTGTGCCTGCCAGCCGTCTTACCAGGTCTGTGAGAAGATACGTCGTATCCACATCTGCCGGATAGTCACTTCCTCCCTGGGCGCCCAGATAGGCAAGTCCCCCGTATACAAGGAAAAGCAGCAAAAAGCCGATGACAATGATCCCCAGCATCATGGTCCTGTATTCACCCTTTTTAGTATAACCCTTCTGCTGAAAGGCGGCAATAAAAATTCCCGCACAGATGATCCCTGTCCCTACGTCCCCAGTATTGTATCCAGTAAGAAACGCGCTGACAAACGCCTGTCCGCCGCTTTCCTGCGTCCCCTGTCCAATGGCTCCCAGCGGGTGAAAAACTGCCAGAAAGATCACTGCCAGCAAAGTCACAAGGAGTATGGGTGTCAGATATTTTCCAATCTTATCAATCACGTTGGATTTATTCATTGCAAAGTAGTAGGACACTCCAAAAAACACCAGAAGGAAAAGAATCCTTCCATACACGGGAAAGGAACCGAAAATCCCTTCAAATCCCGTCTCATAAGCAACGCCTCCGCATCTGGGAATGGTTCCGAAGATCACTACCAGAAATCCCAGCCCCATATACAGATAGTGCCACCAGCCGGTCACATGCTGCATCATATCCCGGATGCCGTATCCCATATTTCCCACCGCTGCCACTGCCAGCATGGGAAATAAAATTCCGGACAGCGCCAGTCCTCCAATCGCCCAAAACACATATTTTCCGGACAGAAGCCCTACCTGAGGCGGAAAAATCAGATTCCCGGAACCGAAAAAAATGGCAAACATGGCAAATCCGGTAATCAAAATATCTTTCAGCATCTTTCTATTCATCTTTCTCCTCCTGATTGCTCTGCTATCGCATTAAGTTTTTACTGTGCGAAAGCATTGAAATAAAAAACAAGCGCCTCAGCCTGAAGCCGAAGCGCCATTGCTTATATGCATATATGATACTCTTTTTTTGGAATTTGTCAATCTTTTTCCATTCTCGCATAGAAGCCTAAAAGACAAGCATGAAAGGCAAAAGATTTCTTGCATGGAAGCCTAAATTTCAGCTTTTTGTTTTCAGCAATATCGCTAATCTTGTTCAGGCATGGAAGCTATGGAATGGAACGCTTCTTTCTGCATACACTATATTGAAAATCCAACTGCAGGAGGCGTCTTATGAATTGGAAAAAATTATCGGAGCCTGAAAAATGGATCCTGACCGGCATCCCTGTTCTTTTCCTGGCAGGTTCCCTTCTTCATTTTCTGTACGATCTTTCGGGGGAAAATCTCCTTGCAGGGCTGTTTTCTCCTGTCAATGAAAGCATCTGGGAGCACACCAAGCTGGTGGTCCTTCCCGTTATTCTCTGGTGGACACTTTATTATTTTTTCCGCAAAGATGCTAAGATCATAGAAAAAGACCGCTGGTTTCAAGGCGCTCTCGGCTCCCTGGTGACTGCCGTCCTATCCATACCAGCCCTTTTTTACCTTTATACCGGGGCTTTGGGCAGGGATTTTCTGTGGGCAGATATCCTGATCCTTTTTCTTTCCCTTGTCTTTGGACAGCTGTTGGGACTGCATCTGTACCGGTATGGAAAAGGTATGCATGCAGAGACGGTGCTGGTGATCTTTGCCGGAATCCTTGTATTGTTTGCCGTGTTTACCTTTCTTCCGCCAAAGCTGCCGCTGTTTCAGGATCCGGTGAGCGGAGAATATGGTAAGAAAATATAATTTACAGCAAAGCCCTTTCTCTTCCTTGTACCCAACTGCCCTTTGAATGTCCAGCATTTGCGGAATCTTGCAGATTTCAATAATTTCAGATGTATACTTTTGTATTGCAACAGCTCTTGAATCCTGCTGCCAGTTGTGCTATATTGATAATAGAAAAGGAGCAACCGCCCACAAGGGGTTGACCTATAGAGAGAACATAGAAATGCCACCCTAAACCG
>DWVZ01000233.1 GCA_019119975.1 Candidatus Blautia merdavium
ATCAGTACGCAGGTAGTTGCTGCCAGGCTCACCGGTAGACAGCTTTACCGCCACATTGCCGGTGGGGGATGCTCCCAGCGCTTCATAAATGGCCATCAGCCCTTCGGAACTGATATCCGCCGTCATATAGACCACGGGAGCAGTTCCATCCGTTGTAGGCTCTTCGCTGGGTGTGGAACTGGATTCCTCTTCATCCTCCGCTTCAGACGGTGTTGACTCCGTTTGGCTGCTTTGGGTAACCGGGGTGCTTGGTTCCTGCGTTTCTTCCCTTTGCCCGCAGCCAGCCAGACAAACCATGACAAGAAGAGCGGCTATTAAAATGGAAATAACTTTCTTGTTCATTGGGTACTCCTTTCTGCGCCATGCGCTGATTTTTGCTTTATTCCATTTGCTCCAGCTTTACAGCAAACCCATCCGAAAGGAATGAAATCTCCTCAATCCTTTAGAAAGATAGTGGGCAAGGAACACCCAAAGCCCCATCAGGCTGATGTAATCCAGATAGAAGGACCAAATAGGTTCCCCATAATCCAAAAAGACAAACTCTGACTGCAGGAACAAATACGTGGGAAAATCCCGGTCTATAAATACAAAAGCGCCGTAAACTGCAATCAGCAGACCAATCAGAAACAGGAGCAAACTGCGGAGTTTTGATGGGGCGGCCTTACCAGTTCTTTTCCTTGCCATGCCTAAAAACATATTCCAGTGCAGCCCCAGATGAACGCTCATCAGAATAAAGCCCCAATAGGCGCCCAGGATATGCAATCTTCTGGCCAGCGCCATTCCTCCGTCAATGGGTAAAAAAGCGAATACATGACGGGACATCGCAATGCCGCTGTACATCTGTGCCAGCATCGCGGTCAGGAGCAGCATATCCACACAGATTTGAAATACCCGCATAGGCGTATACCTGCCTTTGAACAGGCTTTTGTACCAGCCTCGGTTTAAGATGTGATGTGCAAGAAACAAAACGAGCATTCCGGCTCCAGCCCATTCGTGGGCTGTTTCTCCCCAAAGCTGATAACCCATCAAAAACAGCAGGGTCAGCGTCATCAGCACATCTACGATGATTTTTATGATGGCGGTTGGCTTCATCTGTCTAACCTCCGATCTGTCTTCCAACAAATTTTATCCTCTCTTTTACGGTAAACGGTTATACTTTTCTTCAGAAACAGCCTCCAACCATTCATTGGCGGCATTTTCTCCCGGAACCTCTACTGCCAGATGGGAGAACCAGCTGTCCTTTGCCGCACCATGCCAGTGCTTAACACCTGCGGGAATCACCACAGCATCGCCGGGATGGAGTTCCTGGGCTTCCTTGCCCCATTCCTGATACCAGCCTCTTCCTTCGGTGCAGAGTAGAATCTGTCCGCCGTTTTTGTCGGCTTTGTGAATATGCCAGTTGTTGCGGCACCCCGGCTCAAAAGTCACGTTAGCAATGGGTACTCCCGATGTGGTAAGCATTTTCAGGTAGCTCTGTCCAACAAAATACTGGGCAAAGGCGTCGTTGGGCGCTCCAAGCCCAAAGAAACCTCCACGGGATTCCTCTCCGTTTTCTGCTTCTTTCCAGACCTCCTTCGCCATACGGAAAGCCGCCCATCCTTTGGGCCATCCTGCATAGAAAGCCGCATGGGTCAGGATTTCTGCAATTTCCTCTCTGGTGATCCCATTCTTTTTGGCTGTTTCCAAATGGTACTGGAAAGACGAATCCACAAGCCCCTGAGACATCAGCGCCACCACGGTAACAAGGGAACGATCCCTCAAAGAAAGTTTATCCTCCCGGCTCCATACCTCGCCAAACAATACATCGTCATTCAGTTGTGCAAACTTCGGGGCAAATTCCCCTAAATCCCTGCGTCCTGCTGTCTGCTTTACTGCCATTTTTCATTCCTCCTATTTTTCTCCCCAAACAAAATCATGCCATGGGATTTTCCCAGGAACCTCTTGTGTCTACATTTGCCTCTTTCGCCAGTGTTTCCAGCTGCTCCATCTCCTCTGCGCTCAGTACAATCTGGGCTGCTTTTGCGGCGTCTTCCACCTGAGAGGGTTTCGTCACACCGATGATGGGCCGGGTTCCTTTGGCAACCGCCCAGGCGATAGCTACCTGCGCAACAGCTGCGCCATGTTTTTCTCCCATAGAACGCATAGCATCCGTCAGCTTCTCCAGCTGCGGCAGAATCGGATTGTAGGTATCCCCCCGCTGGCTGCCCTCTGGGAGAGGATTTTTTGTGTTGTATTTGCCGCTGAGCGCTCCTTGTTCCAGCACCATATAAGCATAAAAGTCGATTCCGTTTTCCTTGCAGTAATCCAGAATTCCAGCGTCCTCGGAAGAACGGTACAGCAGGCTGTAATGGTTCTGGACGGCGGAAACATGAACGCCCTCTTTGCTGAGGATCTCCTCTGCCCGTTTGATCTGCGCCAGATTATGGTTGGAAACGCCCACCTGCTTTACCTTGCCGCTTTTGACCAGGGAAATCAGTCCCGGTGTCCAGCGCTCTACATCAGCGGGATTGTGAATCCAATAGATGTCAATATAGTCCGTACCCAGGCGATCCATGCTGGCGTCGCACAGTTCTGCCACCGGGTCTGCACTACTGCCTGCAATCTGCGGGGTGAATTTCGTAGAAAGGATCACATCCTCCCGGGGATAGGTCTTGGCAAAAGCGCCCAGGATATCTTCGGATGCGCCCATGCCATATACAGTAGCGGTGTCCCAAAGGTTCAGTCCTTCTTTCATCGCTGTATCAAATACCGCTTTCAGATCGGCTTCTCCCAGATGGCTGCCAAATACCTGATCGCCGCCAACAGCGCCAACGCCCCAAGACCAGGTGCCGAGTGCAATTTTCGGGAATTTCTTTACGTTTTCCATGATAAAAGTCTCCTTTTCGTTTTTTATTTAGTTATTGGATACTCCATTGGCAGCCAGCCAGCTGCTCACAGCATCCGCAGGCTCAGCCGCCTCAGAACTTCCCAAGGAAAGTCCTTCGGTTACGGATGCATTTGGCTCCATACTTTCGATGGTACCGATGGTGCCGGAAAAGCCGCTGCCGCCGGAGGTAACAAATGGGGCGATAGTTTTTCCGGAGAAATCGTACTCATCCAGAAAGGTATATAGGATCATTGGCATATTGCCCCACCAGTTGGGGTAACCCAGATACACCACATCGTACTTCTGAAAACCCTCTACGGTATCTACGATCTCAGGACGGGCATCTGCTGCCTGCTCCTCCTGGGCAATATCCAGCAGCGTATCATAGTCATCCGTATAGGGTTCTGCCGGAACAATCCGGAAAATGTCCGCTCCGGTCTGTGCCTGGATTTCCTTTGCTACGGATTCCGTATTGCCTGACCAGGAAAAGTACGCCACCAGTGCGCTGGATCCGTCTGTGGTCGGGACGTTTTCCCCGGTCTGGGATGTATTTTCCGAAGCGTCTGTGCTTTCCTCTGCTGCTGTGGAGTCTTCCTCTTGAGAAACTGCCGCTGCGGAACCATCCTCCTGAGAAACTTCTGCTGTGGAACTGTCCTCAGATGCTTCTTCCTGTAAAGAATGGTTGTCTCCGCAGGCAGAAAAAGTAAATCCCATTGTCAGTATCATCATTAAAGAAAGAATTTTTTTCATAACTCCTGATCTCCTTTCCTTTGTCTGTCTTGCACGCGGCAGATGATCGTTCCCTTCCGCCGCTGCTTTCTATTGTTTCTCTTTGCCCAGCGTCATGCATTTGGCAGCTATGCCGCCGGTTTTTAAATTGGTATACCCGGGCATCTCAAACAGGATGGGCTTGAAAACATGGAAGTCAATTTTCCCGGCTTCGTTTAAAATGCTTTCTTCCGCATATGTGTGATCGATCCTCAGGATAAAATTATCAAATCCTTTGGTTTCATAAATATCCTCCACGGTGCATTCCATGGTCAGCTTCGCCTCGTCGATGAGCGGCGCTCCGTTTTGTCCCGTACTTTGCTCAAATACCTGGGACTTATCTGTTTTATTTCCGCTGACACATCCTACATAGTCTGCCTTCTGAAGTATGGATTCGTCCACCAGATTCACGGACAGTACCCCCGTATCACGGATTCCCTGATTGGTATAATGCGGTTTCGCAAGGCTGACCATGATATGATCGTGTCCCATGATCCCCACATGTCCAGCCAGTACCCAGTTGGGTCTGCCGTTTACCATAGTTCCCACCACGGTCAGCGGTGTAGGATAAAGTGCTAATACACTGCCTAAATCTTTTTTCATAACTGCATTCCTCCTATAAACCTTGTCTGCTTCTTTTTATCTGTTCTCACTCTTTTGATCTGCTTTCTGGATTTTGTATTTCAGATAATCCAGTCGGTCCAGCTGTGCCTGCCTAAAATGAATCTCGTCCAGCGTGCTGTCACGGTGTCTGCGGATCATCTCCAGCCGTTCCTGCTCCGTATTTTTCCCTTCCAGCAGAAGCCGCATGTAGTTTTCCACCTCCTGATTGGAAAATCCCACATCGTGCAGGGTCATGATCAGACTCAGACGCCGGATATCTTCCTCATCATACTGCCACGCGCCCATTACTTTTTTCACTGCGCCGCACAATCCCCAGCTTTCATACTCCCGAAGGACCTCGATTGGGATTTTATAGCGCTGGCTTGCCTCGTGAATCGTCATCTTCTCACCTCGAATCTTTTGCCCTAACAAACAAGAAAGGTGCTCCGTCCTGGAACACCTTTATTGTACCGTGTCTTATTTTCTATGTAAAATACTTATATTCTATCCTCAGAAATAACTTTCAGGCATTGTGATGCAAACCCGATGAATGCCGTGGTCGCGGGAGAAAAAATGGAATCTTTTTTCCAGATCAAAGCCGTACGGGATTCCACCGCAGGGGTCAGGGGAATAAAACGGAGATTCTCATAGGTACAGTTCAGCTGAATACAGACCACTGCGCCTATTCCGCTTTCCACCAGCATAGCCTCGTTGTAAAGGAGATTTCCCACTGCCGCAATCTCCATCTTATCATACAGCTCCCCAAACCAGCGGGCAATATCCCCCTGGAAATCCCTGGATGCCGTCACCAGCGGGATCCCCAACAGATCTTTTGCCTGTATCTGCTCTTTTTTTGCCAGATGAGAATCGTCTCGTACCAAGACACCCCACCTTTCTCTGACCGGAATGGAGACAAATTCATATTTGCGGATATCCACAGGTTCTCCCACAACGCCCAGATCCAAATGACCCCGTGCGATATAGTCCTGAATATTCTCTGAATTGCCGCTGTAAATCCGAAATTGCACCAGCGGATGTTTTTTCCGGAAGTCTACGATGATGTTTGCAAGCTCCTTTGTACTGTTAAATTCCCCGCTGCCGATGGCAATCTCTCCGGTCAGTTCTGTTTCCTTTTGAAGAAAATCCCGTTTGGTCTTATCCGCAAGGGAAAGCAGCTCCTGCGCCCGCCGCTTCAGAAGCAGTCCGTCCTCTGTCAAAGTAATGCTGTGATTGCTGCGGACAAAGAGCTTTACCCCCAGTTCTTCCTCCAGCTGCATGATCTGGCGGGAAAGCGCAGGCTGGCTGATATGGAGGATCCGCGCTGCCTTTGTGATATTTTCCTCTCTGGCTATTGCCAGGAAATAGTTTAATACTCGTAATTCCATGAAATTCCTCTCCCGTATGCTGTTTGTCTGTCCTTTCTGTCTATCACTATACAAAGATTTTTCCAGGTTGTCAAACTGCTGCAAAGCGGTTCGCGGACCTTTCCACCGCTGGTTCTTCCGCTGCTCTTTTTCTGCTCTGCTTTTTATGATATAATGGATTGCTGAACAGAAAATCATCTGCAAAAGGAGGGAATCTCATGTTACCCCAAAGAAAAGAAGCGCTTGCCATGCTGGAGGAAGCCAGCGCCTTAAATCCCGGTCCCTGGTTTCATCATTCTCTGGTGGCAGCAGACTGCGCGGAAAAAATCGCTGCCCGCTGTCCGGGACTTGACGCTGAGAAGGCTTACATCCTGGGACTGCTCCATGACATTGGACGAAGATATGGATTTTCTTATTTGCGGCATGTCATCGACGGATATGATTATCTCATGGCACTGGGTTATGAAGAAGCGGCAAAGATCTGTCTCTCCCATTCCTTTGCCGTCAAAGATCTTTCTTCCTATGTAGGAAAACAGGATGTAACACAGGAACAAAAAGACCGGATCCTCCACTTCCTTCAGACCGCTGTTTATGACGACTATGACCGGCTGATCCAGGTATGCGACAGCATCGCCATGCCCCACGGACCTGTGGACATGGAAACCCGCATGATGGACGTGAAAAAACGTTACGGCTCTTATCCCCAGGACAAATGGGATAAGCATCTGGAGCTGAAACGCTATTTTGAAGAGAAGGCTGGCATGGAACTGGATTCTATGGTCTCATGTTCCCCGCTCTCTAAAAGCAGCAGATAAGACTTGACATATCACCTTTTCCATACTACAATAAACATCGCTGTAAACATTTGAATTCAAACAATTTGTATTCAAACTTATTATCAAAAAATCTCCCTGCAAACAAAGAAAGGACTTTTCACATGGATCTCTCATTTCATTATCTTGTCATGGCAGAACACTCGATTTTACAGAAAAAGCTTCTATCATGCCTGAAAAACACAGGACTCACCATCGGTCAGCCCAAAATCCTGGATTATCTCAAAGACCATAACGGCGCCAGCCAGAAGGAAATCGCCCGGGGCTGCCACATTGAGCCCGGGACCCTGACCTCCCTTCTGAACCGCATGGAAGAAACCGAGCTGGTAGAACGCCGTATGCAAGATGGAAACCGCCGGAGTTACTACATCTTTCTCAAAGAAAAAGGAGTCCAGAAGCTGGAAACAGTCACTGCGTCCTTTGCTCAGCTGGAGGAAAAAGCTTTCCGGGGACTTTCCCAAAAGGAAAGAGAAACTTTCATGGAGCTGTTTCTTCGCATTTATAAAAACACCGAAGCTCAGGCACTTCTGCCCGAAGAAACAATTACGCAAAAAGGAGACGATGAAAAATGGAAAAATTAAAACGATATGCTGTCTTTCTCATAGGACTTTTTATTAACTCTCTGGGAGTCAGCCTGATTACAAAAGCAAGCCTGGGAACTTCCCCCATCTCTTCGATCCCCTATGTGCTGAGCCTGCATCTGCCTTTCACTTTGGGGCAGTTCACCATCTTTTTCAGTCTTTTGCTTATTGTCCTGCAGCTTCTCATTTTACGAAGGAATTTCAAAGCAGAACATTTGCTGCAGATCCCCATTTCCGTTTTGTTCGGATATTTTATTGACCTGACCATGGCTTTGCTCCGCTCCCTGGCGCCGGGATCTTATGGGGTATCCCTGCTCTTCCTTTTGCTGGGATGCGCTGTCCTGGGATTCGGAGTATACACCGAAGTACTGGCAAACGTGGCGATGCTTCCCGGAGAATCCTTTGTCCGTGCAGTCTCTTCCACCTGGAAGACAGAATTCGGCACCACCAAAGTAGTTTTTGACGTCTCTATGACTGTCCTTGCTGCTTTCCTTTCCCTTCTCTTCTCCCACCGCCTGGCAGGTGTCAGAGAGGGAACGATCCTGGCAGCCCTTCTGGTGGGCTTTCTCGCCCGGCTCTTTGGCAGACTGCTCAACCCTCTTCTTCCAGACTCAGCGCTGCAGTAATATTTCCCTCTCCCAGAACGCTCCTAAGTTCTGAAGCAGACAGGTTCTGTACTTCTCCCAGCCGTGTGAAATTCCAGGTATTCGGCGCATAGTAGATGACCAGCAGATTCCCTTCCGAAAGGATCACATCTCCTGCTTTTGTGGTGATGTACTCATCATTTCTTGGCAGCTGCATTCCCAGGCTGCCGAATTTCTCCATATGGGCGTAATCCTTCATAGCTAT
>DWVZ01000234.1 GCA_019119975.1 Candidatus Blautia merdavium
CTATTAGCGGCTCTGAAAGACTATCATTCATTGACGGAACAAGAACTCAGAGGCAACGATTATCTGGAAAAATACGGATACCGGGTTAATGATTTTTGCTATGATTTCCCGCTGGATACAGTGCTTTTTCCGATTCTATTTTTCCTTGTGACTGCTTGTGCTTTTGGGGCTGGAATCTTTCTGTCCCACAGAAAAAATCGAAAGAGGATTGATGATTTGACCGAGTATTTGGAGCAGGTTAATATCGGTGCTGGCGGGACATTGATACAGACGAAGGAAGATGAATATTCCCATTTGCAGGACGAAATATACAAAACTGTCACGATGCTTTATCAAACAAGAGAAACGGCAGTTGCCGCAAAGGAAAATTTTGCAGAGAACCTGGCTAATATAGCACACCAACTGAAAACGCCAATCACAGCAGCCTTTTTGTCGTTGCAGCTTATGGAAAAAGAAATTCCGGGGACTTACGCAGAACAGGTCAAACAGCAGTTGAAACGATTAAACCGTCTGGAAGAATCCTTGCTTATGCTTTCCAAAATTGATGCTGGAACGCTGCCGCTCAAACGGGAAAAGGTCGATCTTTATACGGTATTAAATCTGGCGGCAGATAATCTGAACGATTTATTGCGAAAAAACCATATTACTGTTGAAATTCCAGAAAATGGCTGTATTGAATTTTTGGGGGATTTGGAGTGGACAATGGAAGCCCTCATCAATCTCATCAAGAATTGTATGGAACATTCCAAGCCGGGCGGCGTAGTCCATTGTGGCTACTCTGGCAACCCTCTCTATGTAGAAATTCAGGTATGGGATGACGGGGCGGGCTTTGACACAGAGGACTTACCGCATCTTTTTGATCGTTTTTACCGGGGCCGGTGTGCGGTTGGAGATGGAATTGGAATTGGTCTGGCTCTTGCCCGTTCCATTTTTGAATTGCAGAACGGAACTATAACCGCCTGTAACTTGCAAAATGGCGGTGCTTGTTTTGAAATAAGGATGTACAGTCACTGAGATGTCACTTTACTTTGTTATACTGTACGCAAGACCATTTCGTAGAGAGGAGAAAGTGACATGGAAATACTAAAATGTGAAAATGTCCGAAAGGTATATGGTTCTGGGAACAATCAGGTCGTGGCGTTGGATCACATTGACTTGTCTGTACAAAAAGGAGAATTTGTAGCAATCGTAGGGGCATCCGGTTAGGGAAAATCTACCCTGCTGCATATTTTGGGAAGCGTGGATAAGCCGACAGAAGGGAAAGTCCTGATAGAGGGGACAGAATTATCTGCCATGAACCGAACCCAGGCAGCCATTTTCCGGCGCAGGAAGGTCGGATTGGTCTATCAGTTTTATAACCTGATCCCCACCCTTACCGTCCGAAAAAATATACTCATGCCGCTCCTGTTAGACAAACGCAAACCCAATCAAGAATACTTTGAGCAGATTGTACATTCCCTGGGAATCGAAGATAAACTGGAATCACTGCCCAGCCAGCTTTCCGGCGGACAACAGCAGCGAGTTGCTATCGCCCGTTCTTTGATCTATCGCCCGGCGCTGTTGCTTGCAGATGAACCGACCGGCAACTTGGATCGGAAAAACGGAGAGGAAATTATTGATTTGCTGAAATTATCTAATCGTAACCTGGAACAGACGATTCTTTTGATTACCCATGATGAAAAGATCGCATTAGAGGCGGATCGCGTTATTACCATAGAGGACGGGAAAATTGTCGGCGATCAGAAACGGAGGTAAGAATATGTGGAAAGACTATTCGATCGGATTCATCAAAAAGAATCGGGCTTCCAGCGTATCCGTTCTGGTTGCGGCGTTTATTTCTGCCCTGTTTCTTTCTTTGCTGTGCGGTTTGTTTTATAACTTCTGGAATTATGAAATAGAATCTGTTGTTTTAGAAGAAGGAAACTGGCAGGGACGCATCAGCGGAGCGTTTGAAGAAGATAAAGTGTCCGAGATTGAGAATTTCGCCAATGTAAAAACGGCTATAATCAATGAGGATTTATCAGACGATCAAACTCTTGTAGTTGATATTTGCTTTGATAACATGAGGGCTGTGTATCAGGATATGCCTCTTATCGCCCAGCAGTTAGGTGTTCCGGAAACTTCCGTATCGTATCATGAATCACTGCTGTCAAGTTATTTCATCAACGATCCGCAGGACAGCAATCCGCCCTTATTGATGGCTTTTTATCTCTTTGTACTCCTGCTTGTGTCGGTGTCTTTGATTTTAATCATCCATAACTCGTTTGCTGTATCTATGAATGCCCGTGTCCATCAGTTTGGCATTTTTTCCAGCATTGGGGCGACGCCGGGGCAAATCCGCACCTGTCTTTTACAGGAAGCGGCGATGCTTTGTGTGATTCCTGTTTTGATCGGAAGTATTGTCGGAATCGCTTTGACCTTCGGAGCCATCCAAGCAGTCAATATTCTCGCCGATGGTATTGTCGGCAGACATGAAGCTGCCTTTGCCTATCATCCGCTGGTGTTTGCAGTCACGATTCTGACCTCGTTTTTGACGGTACTGATTTCTGCCTGGCTGCCAGCCAGGAAATTGAGCAAGATGACCCCACTGGAAGCTATAAAAAACACGGGAGAATTACAGCTAAAACGGAGAAAAAAATCCCGTATTCTTGCGCTTTTATTTGGAACCGAAGGGGAACTTGCCGGGAATGCGCTGAAAGCACAGAAAAAATCTCTGCGAACCGCCACGCTGTCGTTGACCCTTTCCTTTCTGGGCTTTGCTCTCATGCTGAGCTTTTTTACTCTCTCTGGAATCAGTACAAACCATACCTATTTTGAACGCTACCAGGATGCCTGGGATGTGATGGCAACGCTTGAGGACACAAGGATTGAGGACTTCTCTCATACGGATGAAATCCATGCTTTGCCTGATACAGACAGTGTGATTTATCAAAAGGCAAACGCCGTTTGTTCTATTGGGGCGGACGCTGTCAGCGAAGAAGTAAAAAGTCTGGGTGGTCTTGAAACAGTCGCCGGAAGTGATGTCAGTATGGCAGATGGGATTTATACCATTCAGGCTCCTATTGTAATCATGGACGACAGCAGCTTTGCCACGT
>DWVZ01000235.1 GCA_019119975.1 Candidatus Blautia merdavium
TCCTCGTGTCGCTGGTTCGATTCCGGCTCTGGGCATTTTCTATGGAGCATTAGCTCAGTCGGTAGAGCACTTGACTTTTAATCAAGTTGTCCGGGGTTCGAATCCCCGATGCTTCATTCAAAAAGCTGAAATCCTTGTAAAAGATTGAAGGATTTCAGCTTTTTTGTTATTTATCGAAATACCTCATAAATAAGTGAAGCAGAGCTTTACAAGCTGCTTCATCACGAAGGACAGGATCGTTGATCGGTTCTGTCTTTTCTTTTTAGAAAATGAATTAGAAAATAAAAAAGAAACCAGAATCAATGAGGGGGGAAGGTTGATTCTGGTCTCTTTTTTAATATAAAATATTAAAAAGAAGGAGAGTCGGTTTTTATACCGACATATGAAAAAGAAAAAGATTTTTGAAAAAGTCTTATCGGCTTTTACAAGTAATACTATACAGGGTAAATGTGATGAATCTGTGATGAAATAGTAAAAGAAATATGAAGTTTGGAAAGAATTTGGAAAAACGAAACAGGAGCCGAAATCAGAGGGGGATGATTTCGGCTCCTGTTTGTTATCATAAAAAAGAAGGAGTATACTGATAGCGACTATCAGTATATGAAAAGAAAAAGATTTTGAAAAAGTCTTATTGGCTTTTACAAGTAATACTATACAGGGTAAATAAAGATAAATTATGACAAAACACTAAAAGAAAAATGAAAATACCCTCAAATGGCTTTATTCTTTTTTTAGAAATATTACTTATCTGCTTTATAAGGCGGATCGGCAGGGTAACTGCCGGCTGCTTTCTGGATTCCCCGCTGGATGGCGTCCCGGGAGTTTTTCCAGTCCGCATCTTTGTTTTTGTAATCAAATTTATCGCAGAACCATTCCAGGTCCTCGGAGACTCTTTGGAAATTGTCCGTCATTAAGGCGAACAGTTCGGGATAAAAACTGGCTTTTTCCTTATCAGACAGTATAACCTCTGCCGTCTCTACCAGATCCCCAAAATGAGGGAGGCAGAAGCCTTTGCTGTTCTTGAATAATTCCCGAAATTCAGGATTCTTCCGATACAGCTCAAAGAACGTATCTAGATACCGGCTGTAGGTGTTTTTATAATAATCACAGATAAAACAGCTGGAGGTCTGTTCTTTGACCCATTGTCCGAGACTGGTCTTGGGGGCGGAGCCGTCAATTTTTGCTTTTTTAAAATGTCCCAGCATGGAAGCTTTCCCGGGGGAAAACATTTTCAGCTGTTCCTTCAGCTCCTGGTTTTTCTTTTTGAAATGGGTGTTTAGGATCAGCCCTGCGCCCAGGCGGTTTCCATAATCGAACATTTTCTTATAATGGTCTCTGCAGAAGCCCATCTTGTCTGTTTCAGCCCGGATATCATCTTCCATATAGGAAGCGCCGGAACCCAGGGTAAAATCCAGAGCGTGCTGCTCTAAGCTGCGCTCAATAAAACAAAAGGGACATTCGTCCTCCGCGCGGAAAGCATCCATTAAAGGGATGGTGTATATTTTTTCCTTCATTTTTGATCGCCTCACTTTACTGCTTTTCTTTAGAGTAACACAAAAGGCAGAGGAAAAGAAGCAGTTTGTTTATAGGAAAAGAAAAAAGTGGATAAGTTTTATTCCTGTGGATAAATACGGGAAAAAGAATTGGCATTGTTGATAAGAAATGTTTGCAGGTTTTCTATTAGTCTGATAGACTAGTAATTATGAACGAAATACGCAGGGAAAGTTATGGAAAGAACAATGAAGCGAAAAATAGATTTATTGGAGGGCCCCATTATCAGTACGCTGGCGCGTCTGGCATTTCCTGTCATGGGGACTTCTCTGATTCAAATGGGATACAACCTGGTGGATATGATATGGATCGGGCGCCTGGGAAGCAATGCAGTGGCGGCGGTAGGAGCCGCGGGAATGTTTATGTGGTTTGCCAACGGACTGACTACCATTCCCCGGATCGGCGGACAGGTGAACATCGGACAGAGCCTGGGGGCTGAACGGACAGAGGCAGCGGCAGAGTATGCCAGAGGAGCGCTTAGAATGGGGGCTTTTCTGGGAATTCTTTATGGAATCATCAGTGTGGTATTTCACAGACAGCTGATTGATTTTTTTATGCTGAACAGTCCTAAGGTAATACAGGATGCAAGGGTCTACCTTTTGATCACCTGCGGCCTTGTTGTTTTCTCTTTTCTTGATCAGGTGCTGGGAGGAATCCTGGCGGCAATGGGAAATACGGTTACGACCTTCCGTGTGACCACCATCGGTCTGGTACTGAATCTGGTGCTGGATCCCTTGCTGATCTTCGGAATCGGACCAATCCCAAGGCTGGAAGTTGCAGGGGCGGCATTGGCGACGGTGTTTGCCCAGATTATCGTATTTGTGCTGTATGTGAAAAGTGTCTGGAAGGAGCCGCTGATCTTTGGCAACCTCCATTTGATGAAGAGGACAAAAAGAAGGTATATCAAGGATATCCTGGTGATCGGATTCCCGCCGGCGGTCCAGGACGCTCTGTTTTCTGCTATTTCTATGGTGATCGCAAGGCTGATCGCAGGATGGGGGGACGCAGCTGTGGCAGTGCAGAAGGTGGGAAGCCAGATCGAATCCATATCCTGGATGACGGCAGGCGGTTTCTCTACTGCGGTCAATGCTTTTGTGGCGCAGAATTACGGGGCAGATAAGCCGGAGAGGATTAAAAAAGGAGTGCAGACAGCCACAGGCATTATGGCTGTCTGGGGTCTGTTCACCAGTTTCCTTTTGCTGACATTTCCTGATTTTTTCTTCCGGATCTTTATTACAGAGAAGGATGTGATCCCTATGGGCGTGGAGTATCTGCGGATCATCGGGATTTCCGAAATCTTTATGTGTCTGGAGGCAGTGGCAACAGGAGCTTTTCAGGGAATGGGCAGGACGGTGCCTCCTTCTGTGACTGGTGTGCTTTTTAATACGCTGAGGATTCCCGGTGCCATGCTGCTGTCCTCCACGGTGCTGGAATTGAATGGCGTCTGGTGGACACTGACACTTTCCTGTATACTGAAGGGAACGGTACTTCCGGTATGGTTCATCCTGATCTTTGCCAGTTACTATAAGAAACATGGAAAAAGAAAAACAGCCTGAACCAAAGAACAGAGAGGACAAAGAGGAATTAGCAGGAAAGATTCGGAAGGAAGAAACAGAGGAGGAAGGACATGACAAACGATCAAGTATTAGTGATCCTGGCATGTGCAGTCATTGTGCTGGGAATTTATATGGCAGTTAAGGGAAATCCCTCTATGGTAAGGGAAAGACTGGGGAGCGGAGTTTCACCGGAGAATGAGAGGAAATTTATGATGACCATAGGAGGAGCCATCGGCATCATCGGTCTGGATCTTCTTGTGCTGGCGCTTCTGGCATTGTATCATCCAGTGTCACAGGAGGTCATATTGGTCATTCTTGGCATAGGAATAGCGCTGTTTGCCGTTGTCGTGCTTATAGGACAAAGATGTTTCAGAAGATAAGGGGAATGAGAAAATGCTGAATTGTTTATTTGTAGGTATGGGAGGATTTCTGGGAGCTGTATGCAGATATCTCATGGGGCTGATTCCTGTACCGGATAAATCAGGATTTCCCTGGATCACACTGGCAGTCAATATCATCGGCGCTTTTGTGATTGGTGCGGTGGCTGCCGCGGCAGCCAAGAATGGCTGGGGAAACTCCCATCTCGTCCTGTTTCTGAAGACAGGAGTGTGCGGCGGTTTTACTACATTTTCCACGTTTGCCCTGGAGAGTTCTTCCCTTATAGAAAAGGGACAGACAGGAACGGCAGCAGCTTATATGATCTGCAGTCTGGCGCTTTGTCTGCTGGCAGTCTGGGCTGGGCAGAGAGCGGCAGGCATGATATAGGAGAATTTAATGATACAGGATAATGGGAAGCCGGCAATGTCAGCTTTCAATTATATAAAACAGGGAAGGGTCAGATTTATGGAGAGCCATCCCTGTACAGCAGCAAAATTTAATCATGCAAATGAAAAATAGAGGAGGATTTAACATGAGCAAAGAATATCGTATTGAGACGAAATGTATCCAGTCGGGCTGGAAACCAAAAAAGGGAGAGCCGAGGATGATGCCCATTTACCAGAGCACGACCTTTAAGTATGATACCACAGATGAAATGGGCAGACTGTTTGATCTGAAAGATAATGGTTATTTCTATACCAGATGCCAGAATCCGACCAACGATCTGGTTGCTGCGAAAATCGCGGACCTGGAAGGCGGTGTGGCGGCTGTTCTGACTTCCTCCGGACAGGCTGCAAATTTCTATGCGGTATTTAATATCTGTGAGGCAGGAGATCATGTGATCTGCGCGTCTGCAATTTACGGAGGAACTTTAAATGTGCTGGGCGTGACTGCAAAGAAAATGGGAATCGAGTGTACTTTTATTGATGTAGATGCGCCCAAGGAAGAGCTGGAGAAGGCATTTCGGGAAAATACCAAGGCAGTGATCGCGGAAACCATTGCCAACCCGGCGCTGGTAGTTCTGGATATTGAAAAGATGGCAGAGCTTGCTCACAGCCATGGTGTTCCCCTGATCGTGGATAATACCTTTGCCACACCGGTAAATTGCCAGCCTTTTAAGTGGGGGGCAGACATTGTAACACATTCCACCACAAAGTACATGGACGGACATGCGGCACAGGTAGGCGGCGCCATTGTGGACAGCGGAAACTTTGACTGGGAAGCACATGCAGAGAAATTCCCGGGACTGACACAGCCGGATGAGTCTTATCACGGAGTAGTTTATACAAAGCAGTTTGGAAAGGCTGCCTATATCACAAAGATCAATGCGCAGCTGATGCGTGATCTGGGTTCTGTACCTTCTCCTATGAACAGCTTTATCCTGAATCTGGGGCTGGAATCCCTGGTGCTGAGAGTAGAAAGACACTGCTACAATGCCCAGAAGGTTGCAGAATTCTTAAATGAGCATCCTTTAGTAGGGAAAGTTAATTATCCGGGACTGCCTGGAGATAAATATTATGAACTGTCACAGAAGTATATGCCGAAGGGAACCTGCGGCGTGATTTCTTTTGAACTGAAAGCCGGCAGGGAAGCAGCAGTAAAATTTATGGACAGTCTGAAACTGGCTTCTATTGTTACCCATGTAGCGGATGCCAAGACCAGTGTCCTGCATCCGGCAAGCCACACCCACAGACAGTTAAATGACGAGCAGCTGGTGGCAGCAGGGGTATCTCCGGGAATGATCCGTCTGTCTGTGGGAATCGAACATGTAGACGATATCATCGAAGATCTGGCTCAGGCGCTGGAAGCCAGCAGATAGTACAGATGAAATCCTATCAGATTACAGAATACAGTCATGAGATGTTCCGCCTTCTGGCAAAGGAAGGCGGAACTTATATAGATGCTACCATGGGGAATGGTTATGACACCCTGTTCCTCTGCCGGATGGCAGGAGAGACCGGAACGGTACTTGCTTTTGATATCCAGCAGCAGGCGCTGGAAGCAACGAAAACACGGCTGAAAGAATGTCATATGGAAGAAAAGGCGCAGCTTATTTTGGACAGCCATGTGCATATGGACAGGTATGCGGAGAAAGACAGCATAGACGGTATTTATTTTAATTTTGGTTATCTGCCCGGCGGGGATCATGCTCTGGCTACAAGAGCGGAAACCAGCGCGGAAGCGGTATACAAAGGACTGGAGCTTCTGAAAAAGGGCGGGGTGATGGCGCTGTGCATTTACAGCGGCAAAGATACAGGATTTGAGGAAAAGGACAGGATTCTGGGATTGCTGAAGGAGCTGGATGAAAAGAAGTATCTGGTGATCGTCAGCTCTTACTATAACAGAAAGAAAAATCCGCCTGTACCGGCGTGGATTGTGAAAAGATAACGGATAGTCCGGTCCGGACAGACGCCGCAGCAGGAGAAAGCAGGATACAGAAGGAGGAAACACACATTGAAAGGCAGTAAATATGAAATAGATATGTGCAATGGATCTATTATGGATAAACTGATTTCTTTTTCCCTTCCGCTGATGATCTCCAGTATTCTCCAGCTGATGTTTAATGCAGTGGATATCATTGTGGTGGGAAGATTCAGCGGCAGTCAGGCTCTGGCGGCAGTAGGATCTACCACTGCACTGATCAATATTTTTACCAATCTTTTTATCGGGATTTCCCTGGGGGCAAATGTGCTGGCGGCACGGTATTATGCGGCAAAGTGTGAGAAAGAAATGTCAGAAGCCGTACATACAGCTATTGCCCTTGCCCTGGTCAGCGGAATTGTGATGGCATTTGTGGGCGTGGGAGCTTCCAGGTTTGCCCTGGAGCTTATGGCGACGCCTGCGGATGTGATCGGACAGTCTGCGCTTTATATGAGAATTTATTTCATGGGAATGCCTTTTTTCATGCTCTACAATTACGGAGCCGCAATTTTAAGAGCAGTGGGGGATACCAAGCGTCCGCTGATCTTCCTGATCGCGGCGGGGATAGCGAATGTAGCGCTGGATCTGCTGCTGGTGATCGTGATTCCTTTAGGAGTCGCCGGTGTGGCGGTGGGTACTGTGACTTCTCAGTTTATTTCCTGTATCTTGATACTCCGGTGTCTTTATCGGACCGAGGGAAGCTATCAGCTGCGCTTTTCAAAGCTGAGGATCCGGCGGGCATATCTGAAACGTATCTTTCAGGTGGGTATCCCTGCGGGAATCCAGAGCACGGTCATTAATTTTTCCAATGCGCTGCTCCAGTCCTCGGTGAATTCTTTTGGTTCTACAGCCATGGCAGGTTATACGGCAGCCAATAACATCCTGGGATTTTTGTATGTGTCAGTAAATGCTGTCACACAGGCGTGTATGAGCTTTACCAGCCAGAATTACAGTGTGGGAAAGACCAAACGTATGGATCGGGTGCTGGCGGACTGTATGATCTTATCTGCCGGGGCAGCGGCTGTTCTGGGAGTGGGAGCTTATGTATTCGGTTCTCAGATCCTGAGGATCTACACCTCAGACGCAGAGGTGATCAAGTGCGGTCTGGAAATTTTGTCGATTACTACAGTACCGTATTTCCTCTGCGGTATTATGGATTTGATTCCCGGCGCTCTGCGGGGTATGGGACATTCGGCTGTGCCCATGGTATTGTCGGTGATCGGTACGGTGGGAACCAGAGTTTTGTGGATTTATGTGTTTTTTCCGCAGCATAGATCACTGCACTTTTTGTTCATCTCTTATCCGGGATCCTGGATCGCCACGATTCTCATGCAGGGGGTGTGCTTTTATTTTGTGCGCAGACAGTGCAGGAGAGAACTGGCAGCAAGAGAATAGGACAGGGACAAAAAGACATATACTATCAGTAAAAGAGCAGGGTTTTGCTGATTTATGAGTAAGGAAAAGGAATCCATTGGTTTTCTGCTGTTTTTGTTTCTGCTGCTTCCCTGGCTGATGACTGTGCTCCTGCAGGGAAGACAGGCTTGTCCTGTAGAGAGGGAGATTTCTATAGAGGAGTATATAGCGGCAGTGACAGCCTCCCAGATTTCCTGGGATTACGATATGGAGGCGATTAAAGCGCAGACCATTCTCGTAAGAAATGCACTTTATCTGACGAGAGAGCAGGGAAAAGAGCAGGAACTTCTTTTGCAGGCATCGGATTTTTTCAAAAGAAAAGAAATGGACGCACAGCAGCTGATGCGGTTTCACTCCTTTCAGCAGGCGGCACAGGAGACAAAGGGAGAAGTGCTGGCGCTGGAGGGAGAGGTCAAAGAGCTTCCCTATCATGCGTTAAGCCAGGGAAGAACCAGGGATGGTAAGGAAGTCCTTGGGGAAGACTATACATATCTGCCGTCTGTGGATACTGCCAGAGATCTTGACAGCCCCCGCTATGTGGAGGGCTGTTATTTTACCGCGCAGGAGCTGGCAGAAAAGCTGAAAGAAGAGTACCCGGGCTTTGTCATGGATGAGGCACAGACTGTGGAGATCAAAGAAACAGATGCAGCAGGATACGTGATGGAAATCCAGATCGGTACCCAGATCTTCCAGGGGGAAAAGATCAAGGAACTGCTTGCGCTGCCCTCTTCTTGCTTTACCGTGCAGAAACTGGAGGGGGAGATCCGTTTTCTCTGCAGAGGCATTGGGCATGGAATGGGAATGAGCCAGTATACGGCGCAGCAGCTTGCCCTGGAGGGGAAAACCTATATAGAAATCCTCCAATATTTCTTTCCTGACCTGGAGATTGTGGATAACCTTTGAGAATCCAGCGCTTTTTGTGTATAAGTTTTCATATTCTGGCAATCCTATAGTTGAAAACAAGAAGGGGCGGATTGCTCCACTATAGGTAGAGGTGAAGAATATGAGTAGAAAAGGTAAAACGCGTGTAGCACTTGGAAGTTTATTGACGCTGGTACTGGCAGCAACCTGTGTGGCTGTATACCAGTCCGGGAGTAAGAGCACGCCGAATGAGAAGGAATTTGTACAGGAGAGCCAAGAGGATTCTGTTGACCAGGCAATAAGGACAGAAGAAAGAGAAGAGGAAGAAGAGACCCAGGATGCCAATACTTCCAATGTGGAAGGAGAAAGAGAAATAGAGACAGAGAGTTCCCAGGAGGACACTTCTGACACAGAGAACACACAGGATAGTCAGACAGAGGAAACAGCCGCGGCAGAAGAGACGGCTCCGGAAACTGCTGCCAATCAGCAGGAGAACCAGGAGACAGCCAGCGCTGAGGCAACTGCCCCGGATATGAACTTTACCGAAAGCTCTCTGATGGAGTGGCCGGTAAACGGGCAGGTAGTGATCGACTATGATATGGAACATACGGTTTATTTCCCTACTTTAAATGTGTATAAGTTAAATCCCGCTATTGTGATTTCGTCAGAAGTCAATGCGCCGGTGGCAGCAGTGGCAAATGGAAAGATCGTATCGGTCCTGGAAAATGAGGAAACAGGAACAACTGTGACTGTGGATATGGGAAATGGATATCAGGCAGTTTACGGACAGTTGAAAGATGTGGCTTTTTCACCGGAACAGTATGTAACTGCAGGAAGTGTACTGGGATATGTAAATGAACCTACTAAATATTACAGCACGGAAGGGGCAAACCTTTACTTTGCTCTTCAGAAGGACGGCAGTCCTTTAGATCCGCTGCAGTATCTGCCTTAAAGCAGCAGCCCGGCATTCGGGAAAAAGAAAAGATTCACAAGTTCAGACTGTAAGAGTATAATAAAGTATGCGGAAAAATCCGCAGCCGATTAACTCTTACAGTTTTTTCTTTCAGGAAGGAGGCAGGCGTCAGCCGTCTGGTTCGTTCCAATAGGTAAGGTACTTTTGATATCGGCAGCTTGATATAAAGGGCGTCCTGTCTTGCCTTCATGCAGATGAGGCGTCCATTACATACACACAGACGGAAGGGAAAAGGATGAATTACACCTATATTTTAAGATGCAAAGACGGCAGCCTTTATACAGGATGGACCAATGATCTGGAGAAAAGGGTTGCCTGTCACAATGCAGGCAAAGGCGCGAAATACACAAAGGCAAGGATTCCTGTAGAACTGGCTTATTATGAGAGTTTTCAGTCAAAGGAGGAGGCGATGAGAAGGGAGTGGGAAATAAAAAGGCTTACAAGAAAAGAAAAACTGGCTTTGATAGAAGAGAACCGTTAAGGTTCTTTTTTTAGCCGGAAAAAATGCTCTTTATTTGGTAAAAATTTAACATAATTTACTTTGGAATGACAAAAAAATAACAAAAATAAACAATAAAAATAAAAAAATAATAATAAAATATTGCATTTTATACAAAAACAAGGTATTATATAAAAAGCGAGATAATTGAATAATAGGATTGCAAAAGAGAAGGGAGAAGAGCAAGACTGGGATATCAGCGGGAGGGCTGACGACTTGTCTTGTTTTTTTTGTATAAGATTTGTGAAAATATAGGAAAAAATAGAAAAATCTGTTGATACAGATTTTTCAAAAAATAGCAGGAGGCACACCATGAAAATATTTGCACATCGGGGATTCAGCGGAGAATACCCGGAAAACACTATGCTGGCATTTAAGGAGGCTGAAAAGACCGGCTGTGATGGGATCGAACTGGATGTTCAGCTAACAAAGGATCTGGTACCGGTGATCATCCATGACGAAAAGATTGACAGGACCAGCAGCGGAAAAGGAAGGGTATGTGATTACACCTTTGACGAGCTGAGAAGCTTTAGCTTTGGATATTCGGATAAATTCGGCGGTCAGTTTTTCGAGGCGGAAATTCCATGTCTGGAGGAATATCTGAAGTGGATGGCAGAGGAAGCCTGTCAGATTATCACTAATATTGAATTGAAAAACAGTGTATATTATTATGGCGGAATGGAACGGATGGTCTTGGAAATGGTCCGGAAATATGGTTTGCTGGACCGGGTGATTCTCTCATCCTTTAACAACGCATCTGTCCTGAAGTGCAAAGAAATCG
>DWVZ01000039.1 GCA_019119975.1 Candidatus Blautia merdavium
CAGGGATAACATGGCGAAATACTTAAATCCCCAGGAATGCGGCAATAAGATTGGCGTACGCTGGGCATGCGTGACCGATAAAAAAGGCAGAGGCATGCGCTTTGCAGGCGACAGAATGAACTTCTCCGCACTGCCTTACACCCCTCATGAGCTGGAAAACGCCCGGCATGAGTTTGAACTTCCTGCTGTACACTACACAGTTGTACGAGTATCCAAACAGCAGATGGGCGTAGGCGGCGATGACAGCTGGGGCGCAAGAACCCATGAAGAGTACCTGCTGCCTTCAGGAAAAGAGATGGACTTTGTATTTGGATTCCAGGGAATCTGACGTAGCGTCTGTCCTGACAGAACCTGCGTAAAAAGAGCTGTCCCTTCCAACCCTTTGTTGGACAGGGGCAGCTCTTTTCTGCTTTGCTGTATTTTTACTTTTCTTCTTCCCTCTTTCTCAGATCCCGCTGGCTCCATAGTTTTTCAGCACTCTGGCAGAGGGATCGTCTACCTGGCAGCCTTCCCAGTTCTTATTGGGCATCCAGAAGTCTGCGATCATCTGGCTCTGCCCCGGATAATACTGTTCAAAAATCTCCCGGTACAGCAGTGATTCCTTGGTAAACGGCTGCGCATGGGAATAGTTCTTTTTCTTTCTTTCAAAGTCTTCGTCCGTATAGAGGATGTCTGCATATTCTTTCAGGTCATCCACCATAGAATGCCCTACCGCGTCAGAGAATGCCGCCTTCTCTCTCATAAGGATATCATAGGGCAGGTAGTCTCCCTCAAAGGCATGGCGCAGCAGGTATTTTCCCTTGTTGTACACATTCATCTTCTTCGCCGGATCCAGGCTCATGACGTAAGAGACAAAGTCCAGGTCTCCGAAAGGCACTCTGGCTTCCATAGAGTGGACGCTGATGCACCGGTCTGCACGGAGCACATCATACATATGCAGTTCCTGGACACGTTTTACTGACTCTTTCTGGAATTCTTCCGGAGAAGGAGCGAAATCCGTATACTTATAGCCGAACAGCTCATCGGAGATCTCCCCGGTCAAAAGCACCCGCACATCGGTGGTCTCATGGATTGCCTGGCACACCAGGTACATGCCGATGGAAGCCCGGATGGTGGTAATGTCAAAGGTGCCCAGCGCCTGGATGACCTGGGGCAGGGCTTCTAACACCTGTTCTCTGGTAATGATCACTTCTGTGTGGTCGCTGCCGATGTAATCTGCCACTTCTTTCGCATATTTCAGGTCAATGGCGTCTTTGTCCATACCGATGGCAAAGGTGCGGATAGGCTTCTTTAAAATCCTGGCAGAAACGGCGCAGACCAAAGAGGAATCCAGACCTCCGCTTAACAGAAATCCCAGCGGCGCATCCGCATCCAGCCGTTTCTCAATGCCGCTGACCAGCTTTTCCCGGATCTTGCCGCAGGCAGTCTCCAGGTCGTCTTCACAGACCTGCGCCACCTCTGTGATATCCCGGTAGCAGATGAATTTCCCGTCCTGGTAATAATGTCCCGGGGGGAAGGGCATGATGTTCTCTGTCAGTCCCACCAGGTTCTTTGCCTCACTGGCAAATAAAATGGAGCCGTCTGCCGCATAGCCGTAATACAGCGGACGGATGCCGATGGGGTCTCTCGCTGCCAGATAAGACCCGGTCTCCCCGTCGTAAAGCACCAGGGCATATTCTGCATCCAGCATAGCAAACATTTTCGTACCGAATTGTTCATAAAGGGGAAGCAGGATCTCACAGTCGCTTCCGCTTTCAAAGGTATAGCCTTTCTTCTCCAGGGTTTCTTTGATCTTACGGAATCCGTAAATCTCCCCGTTGCAGATCAGCTGACTGTCTCCCCGTGAAAAAGGCTGCATCCCTTCTTCTGTCAGCCCCATAATGGCAAGGCGGTGAAAGCCCATGATCCCGTTGGGATTCGTCATCACTTTGGTGTGATCCGGTCCCCGGGAGACTGTCCGGTCAAATCCTTCCATAAATTTTTCCATATCAGCGGCGTCTGAACACCATGCCATAATTGAGCACATACACTTTTCCTCCTTTTTTCCTTCCAAAGTCCCGGTTCTTTTTCCCGGGAAATAAAAAAAGGAACTGCTAGCCTTGTTCCGGCTGCAGCTCCTTTGCTGTCTGTCGATGTGGACATTATAAAACTAATCTGCCTGCGCTGTCAATCTCTTTTTTCACATTCTTTGGATATTTTTCCGTCGGCTTCCATCCTCATTTAGCCGCCGCGGGCTTCCTTTCCTGCCCTCTCACGGCAAAAATGGAGATCAGCAGCAGCACCAGAGCCCCTGCTGCCATCCAGAGAAAGGATACGTTCATGCCATGGATCAGGGCACGGTCTCCGTATTCTGACGCGGATTCCTGGCTGATCAGGGTCATGATCCCCACAAATACCGCAGATCCAATGGAGCCTGCAATGGTGCGCAGGGAGGTCAGCAGGGAGGAGGCGTCCGCGATCTTCCTTGCATCCACATGGCTGGTACCCCAGGTCAGAAGCGGCATCATCAGGCTGCCTATGGACAGATTGCGGAGCACATTCAGGGCTGCCGCAGCGAAAAGGGGCGTCTCCATGGTCAGGAAATACATGCCGATATTGCTGATCAGCAGCGCAGCGGCGCCTGCTACAAAGATCTTCTTGATCCCCATCCGGTCATAGAATCTTCCGGCAAAAGGACTGACTGCCGCAGTTGCCAGAGAGCCCGGCAGAGTGACCAGACCGGAGACCACTGCAGAGTATCCCATGACATTCTGCACATACAGGGGCATCATGACGGAGGACCCCATCATGACCAGATACAGGACCATGCTGGAGATCACGCTGACTGCGTATTTGCGGCTGCTGAGGATCTTCACATCCAGGAAAGGTTCTTCCAGCCTGCACTGGCGGAGAAGGAAAAAGACGCAGACAACGACGCCCACCAGCAGAGGCGCTCCTGCCTGTACGCTGAAGATGCCGAAACTGGTCAGATTTCCGATTCCCAGGGTGATGCCGCCAAAGGCAAGGATACTTTCCGCAAAGGAAAGGACGTCAAATTTCTTCTCCTGAAGCTCCAGAACATCTTCAAATACGATGAGGGACAGGAGGAAAGACCCTGCCATAATGACCAGCACCGCATAGAAAATGGATTTCCAGCCAAAGGCGTCGATCATCAGCCCGGCAAGGGTAGGGGCAACGATGGGCGCCGCCGTGGTGGCAAGACCATAGGCTCCCATCATGGTGCCCTTTTTCTCAATGGGATAAACGGTCAGGATGATCACCTGCGCCGCTGACATCAAAACGCCGTTTCCGCATGCCTGCAGGATCCTTCCTGCCATCATAAGTCCGAAGTTCCCTGCAAAGATGCTCAGGATCAGACCTGCCATAAAGCAGCCGATCCCGGTCAGATACAGCCTTTTGGTAGGAAAACGGGTGATCAGGTATGCCGTCAGCGGCATGATCATTCCCATGGCGAGGGAATAGCCGCTGGTGACCCACTGTCCCACGGAAGTGCTGACCCGGAAGTATTCCACCACATTGGGAAGCGCCGTGGTCATAGCGGTAGATAAAATAGAAGAAGCGATGCCGGATACGATCAGGCAGACAAAGATCAGGGTCCGCTTTCTCCCATCCAGCTGTACCGGATTGTTATTTCTCATGAGATACCTCCATTCTGTGCCATACTCTGCGGTTGATATTGTCTGCCATTTTCTGAAGGGTCTTTTCTGTCAGCTCCAGATCCTGGGGCAGAATGTCCGCGCTGAAATCTCTGTAAAACTCTCCGTGGATCTTTTTAATCTGTTCGGCTGCCGGTACTGCTGCCTCTGTCAGATACAGATGGCGGATGCGCCGGTCCTTCTCATCCACCGCAATGTGTATGTAGCCGATCTCACTGAGCTTTTTCATGCTTTTGGTAAGGGTTGCTTTGTCTACGCGGATATATGATGCCATCTCCTGAGGCGTCGCCCCCGGATGGTCATAGATATATTCCACATAAAACTGCTGCCCCCATCCAATCTCATACTCTGACAGCCCTCGGTCATAGTACATGCGCATAAGCCTGTCAAAAATAGAACTGTAACGTCCCAGATCGGGAAAACAAGTCTTCATCTCTTCTGTTTGCTCCTTTCTTTTTTCGCACGGTTTTTACTATAGCACATTTTAGTAGCGCACGCAACTATTTAAGGACACTATTTAGGTACACAACTGAAAAACAAAATGCCGTACAGACTGCGGGAACTTATGCGAAAAGTTCTCACAGCCCATACGGCAAAAGAATTCTCTGTTTTTTCAGGCAGTCCACACAGCTTTTAACTTCTTTGCAGCCGCCCGGATCTCTTCCTCCTCCAGGCAGGCATAGCCCAGGACCACCGTATGCTCCTGTATCTTCTCTGCTGCGCCGATGCGGTACTGGGACAGCCCGTATACCCGGATCCCTGCCTGCTTTGCCCGCAAAACGGCATCCTGCTCCGTCAAACCGTTTTTCAGCGTGACCAGCAGGTGGACGCCTGCGTTTTCTCCTGAAATCTCAGCCAGATCCCCCAGCTCCCGAAATTCCCGCAGCATCAGGTCATGCTTGGTCTTATACACAGCCCGCATACGGTTCAGATGCCGCTCGTAATGCCCTTCCTTTAAAAACAGCTCCAGGATCTTCTGGTCTGCCCGGGAAACCGTAACGGCAAAAAGTCCTCCCCGGCTCTGGTACTGCTTCATAAGCCGGACCGGGAGCACCATATAGCTGACCCGGACCGTGGGCGCTAGAGACTTGGAAAAAGTCCCCATGTAGATCACGCAGTCCTTTTGGTCAAAGCCCTGCAGGGCAGGCACCGGTTTCCCTTTATAGCGGAATTCACTGTCATAATCGTCCTCTACAATGTACCGCTCTTCTCCCGCGGCTGCCCAGGCAAGGAGTTCCATCCGCCGCTTTAAAGGCATGACCATACCCATAGGAAACTGATGGGAAGGCATCACATAAGCAACGTCTGCCCGGGATGCTTCCAGTTCCTTTGCCTTCATGCCCAGGCTGTCCTGTCCCACAGCCTCGATCTCATATCCGGTATACCGGAAATCGTAATAAGCGCTGAGATAGGTAGGATTTTCCATGGCGACCCTTCTACCGCTGCCCAGGATGGTCCCCAGCAAAAGCAGCAGATAATCATTGCCTGCTCCCACGATAATCTGCTCCGGGACACAGCGGACGCCTCGCGCCTGGTAGAGATACTGTGCCAGCACCTCCCGAAGTCCCGGCTCCCCGCAGGGATCTCCCGGCTTATACAGGCGGTCCTCCTGTTCTGCCAGGGCACGCCTTGCAAGTTTTTTCCAGAGATGATGGGGAAATCCTCCGGGCGCAATGCCGTCCAGGGCAAAATCGGTTTCAAAAACCTCCTGCGTCTTTGGGGACGCCAGCTGCTCTCTCCTGGAGGCGTCGTCCGCCTCTTCCCGCCTGATCGGCTTTTTAGGAAAATACATGCCGTCAATGTCACAGATATAATAGCCCTTGCAGGGCACCGCCTCAATATAGCCCTCCGACACCAGCTGGTCATATGCCAGGTCCACGGTGCTTCTGCTGATCCCCAGATTCTGTGCCAGTCCTCTGGCAGAGGGCAGCTTCTCCCCTGCGCGCAGTCTGCCCCTCTGGATCTCCGCCTTTAAATATTCGCAGATCTGCTGATAGATGGGCACTCTGCTTTTGGAATCCAGGGGGATCAAAAAGGTGCTCACGGATTTAATTTAAAGGAGCTCTTCAGGGATACGATCCTGTTGAACACCGGTCTGTCAGCTGTGCTGTCATGGCAGTCCGCGCAGAAAAATCCGTTTCGGACAAACTGGAACCGGTCATACGCCTGCGCCTTTCCAAGCTCCGGCTCTACATAGCATTTTTCCATGACGGTCAGAGAGTTGGGATTTAAGTTCAGGCTTCCGTCCTCTTTGTTGTAAACTCCCTTCTCTTCGTCCACGATATTTTCGTACAGACGGCACTCTGCCTCCACAGCTGTCTGGGCGCATACCCAGTGAATGGTTCCTTTGACCTTTCTTCCGTCCGGGGAGTTGCCTCCTTTGGAAGCCGGGTCATAGGTACAGTGGATCACAGCCACATTGCCCTCTTCATCTTTTTCGCAGCTGGTACAGGTAACGAAGTAGGCGTTCATCAGACGCACTTCATTTCCCGGATACAGACGTTTATATTTCTTTACCGGAACCTCCATAAAGTCTTCCCGCTCAATGTAAAGCTCCTTTCCGAAAGGAACGGTGCGGGAACCCAGCTCCGGATTTTCCATGTTGTTGGGCACTTCCAGCTCTTCGGTCTGCCCCTCCGGATAATTGTCGATCACCAGCTTCACCGGGTCTAAGACTGCCATCATACGGGGCGCCTTCATCTTCAGGTCTTCCCGGATGCAGTATTCCAGCATGGCGTAATCTACAGAACTGTTTGCCTTGGAAACGCCGCACAGCTCTACAAATTTCTGGATGGATTCCGGTGTAAAGCCTCTCCTTCTCAGGGCTGCGATGGATACCAGGCGGGGATCATCCCAGCCGTCTACAATGCCGTCCTCCACCAGTTTTTTAATGTATCTCTTTCCTGTCACCACATTGGTCAGGTACAGCTTGGCAAATTCGATCTGCTTGGGCGGATGGGGGTATTCCAGCTCCCGGACTACCCAGTCGTAAAGAGGTCTGTGATCCTCGAACTCCAGGGTACAGATGGAGTGGGTCACGCCTTCAATGGCATCCTCGATGGGATGGGCAAAGTCGTACATGGGGTAGATGCACCATTTATCTCCTGTGTTGTGATGGGTCATATGCGCCACACGGTAGATGACCGGATCTCTCATATTGATATTTGGAGAAGCCATATCAATCTTCGCACGGAGCACTTTGGTGCCGTCCTCAAATTCCCCGTTTTTCATACGCTCAAATAAATCCAGGTTCTCCTCTACGCTTCTTTCCCGGTAGGGGCTTTCTTTTCCCGGCTCTGTCAGGGTTCCCCGGTACTCCCGGATCTCCTCTGCGCTTAAGTCGCAGACAAAGGCTTTGCCCTTTTTGATCAGTTTTACAGCAGCCTCATACATCTGTTCAAAGTAATCAGAGGCAAAGTACAGGCGGTCTTCCCAGTCCGCGCCCAGCCATTTGATGTCTTTTTTAATGGATTCTACAAACTCCACCCGCTCCTTGGTGGGGTTGGTGTCGTCGAAACGCATGTTGAATTTTCCATGGTATTTCTGTGCCAGCCCATAATTTAAGAGAATGGATTTGGCATGTCCGATATGCAGATATCCGTTTGGTTCCGGCGGAAATCTGGTGCAGATCTCCTCATATTTCCCCTCTGCCAGATCTTTTTCTATGATCTGTTCGATAAAATTTTTAGAAACGGTTTCTTTTACTGTTTCGTTTTCCACTTATTTCTCCTCCGTCTATCTTCATTTTCCGCCAAAGAGCGGAATCTTTTTATGCTTTTTTTCTGACGTGTGTCTCTCCGGGAGACACTGCTTTTAAGTCTAAGGAATATACTACCATAAATTTCTTTATTTTCAAAGGCTTTGCTTTACTTTTTTTCGCAGATCCCCTGGGCGGTCAAAATGCCAGGGATTTTCTGCCGAAAGCCTTACTCAATGACCATGAAATTTGCCGTTGCCGTAGCGATGAGCTTTCCGGTCTTTTCAGAACGGCAGGCTACATGGACATTGCACACATGTCTTCCTGCCCGGTCCACGCTGGCAGTGACCAGAAGGGCATCCTGGGGAAGCCCCGGCGAGAGATAATTGATATTCAGGTTAATGGTGGGCGTCTGTACGCTCCCTCCCCGGACTGCCCGTACTGCTGTGCCGCATGCGGTGTCTATGGCAGTGGCGATCATGCCTCCGTGCATGGTAGCCATGTGGTTCAGCTCCCACCGCTGTATGGGAAACCGCAGAGTAACGCTTTTCTTCTCATAACTGCAGGAATAAAATTCCACCTGCATTCTGGTATATAAATGATCTTCCTCTTTGGGATACAGTTTGTCCATGGTAGCCTTTACTTCCCGTTCCATTGCCTGCTGCATCGTCTCTTCCATTCTTTTTTCCTCCATTTGCAAATCTTCGCCGTGAATGTACGAAGCAGTTACAGCTTAACACATTCCCGGCGAAGATTCCAGAATCATGATTTTTCATTCAGCTTTTGTTCCGGCTTCAGTCGAATTCCTCCACTGCCAGACCATGGATCTTACACAAGGTATTGACGACAGCAAAAATAAGGACTGCCCCCAGCTTGGCAGTGGTATTATCCAGGTCAAAACGGGGCGAAATCTCGCAGATGTCAAATCCTCTGACCTTGCGGGTCCTTAAAATATGTTTCAGGATCGGCAGGACCACCTCAGGATCCAGTCCCAGTGCCTGCGTCGCGCTTACTCCAGGCGCAAAGGCGGCAGAAAACACATCCGAGCAGATGGTAATATAGACCGAATCACATTTGGAAAGAAAGGTGTCGATCTTCTCCAGGATCACAGCATAATTCGCGTCCTGGATTTCCCGTGCCAGAATATAGTCCGCGCCTGTCTCCTTTGCGTACTTAAACAGGCTGACCGTATTGCTGTGCTCCTGGATCCCCAGGGGTAAATAATGAAATTCCTCCTGTTCTTTTTTATAAATATCTCCGATCTGGCGGAACATGGATCCCGATGAAGGTCCGTTGTCATATGGTCTTAAATCAAAATGCGCGTCAAAGTTCGTAATCCCCATGCGCAAAGGCTCTTCCGCTTTTTTCATGTCTGCCATCTGCCCCAGGAAATGACCGAAGGTGGTTTCATGACCGCCGCCCAGTACGATAGGGAAAAGGTGCAGAGCCAGGATCTTCTCTACTGCAAGCCCAAGGATCCGCTGTCCTTCTTCCATGGAAATCTCATCACATAATATATTGCCTGCATCGTAAAATTTCACCTCCTGCGAGAAGGTGCAGGGAAGATTGGACATCTGCGTGCGGATAAAATCCGGCGCCACGGCAGTGCCTACCCGTCCTTTATTACGTTTGACTCCCTGTTCGCTGCAAAATCCGATAAAGGCAAATCCAAGGCTGCACTCTGTATTTTCACACGCCCCGTTTAAGTCCAAGGGCTGCACCCACTGATGCCAGCGGAATGCGTCATAGTCTGCGGTGCTGTCCACACGCCCTTTCCAGCAGTCCATTGCGCTTACATAATTGGTTAATCGCATACTTTACTCCTTCTACAGCCCATACTCCGGAATGTCCAGGATCCGTTATGGTCCGTTTCTTTTTCTACTGCAAAATCACAGGATCTTTTATAAAACTGATTATAGCATTTAATGGTTCCGATGTAAAAGCTCTCTTCCTGTGATTTGTTATTCCTTTGATCTGCTATTCCTTTGATTCCTTGTCATACCGCACTTCAAGCAGGGTCAGCCCTCTCGCCGGCGCCGTAAAGCCTGCGGCTTCCCGGTTTTTTGCCTTCAGAATTTCCGTCATCTGCTCCGGCGTCCGTTTTCCCCTTCCGACTTCTATCAGCGTTCCTGTAAGGATCCGTACCATATTGTAAAGAAAACCGTCCCCGGTGTAGGTCAGGACAATCTCCTGGGGAAGTTCTTCTACTTCTATACTCTTCAGGCTCCGTACCGTAGATTTTTTCATTTTTTTATTGGCGCAGAAGCTTTTAAAATCATGGGTTCCGGTCAGAAGCTGCGCCGCCTTTTTCATTGCCGCCCCGTCTAAGTCTTCATGAAGGGGACACTGGTATTTCCTTTCAAAGACATTTTTGTGGAAACCAACAGCAATCCGGTACTGATATACTTTTTCCCTGGCATTTAACCGGCTGTGAAACCTTTCCTGCACCTGGGACACCTGAACGATCTCAATGTCCTCAGGCAGATACTGATTCATATACTGACAGATTTCCTGGCAGGATTTCTCCGTTTCCATCCAGGTGTTTGCTACCTGCCCCCGGGCATGGACTCCCGCATCGGTCCTGCCTGCCCCCTGGATAGAAATCTCCTGACCTGTCATTCTGGAAAGAACCTCCTCGATCTTTCCCTGGATCGTATTGTCTGTGTCCTTCTGCTTCTGCCAGCCTCCGTATCTGGTGCCGTCATACTGAATATCGAAACGGTAATTCATACTTTTTAAAAACTTCCTTTCCGCTTTTCTCTGCCGAGAAAAAAGAGGCGCTGTCGTTGTTCCCAGCACCTCTTCTTTCTCTTTTTCTTCCGGAAGCACCTCCGGGAAGTTATCCTCTGCCCGAACTTATGCTTTCCTTCTTTATCTCATAAGGTATACGTCTGCATAATTCACACCAAGCGCGTTTGCCCTGTCATGATCGTCTACATAGATGTCGATCCGATTGCCCTTGATGGCTCCGCCGCAGTCCTCTGCAGTAAAGACGTGACCGTTAATGATCACCTGGGTTCCATAAGGAATCACACTTGGGTCTACCGCTATGGTCTGTCCTTCGATTACCGGAGTTCCTGTAGCGGTAATGCCTGTCTCCACATCACAGCAGATCTCACAAGAACAATAATAGGTCAGCTTAAAGTTTCCAAGGTAGTCTCCGTACATATCTTCGGTAGCGTTTACCTCAGCAATATCGCCGCTTCCATAAACCATCTGGGTATCATCCAGGATCCTGGTCGCCCAGACAGCATTTCCGTAATTGACATTTCCCTGTACGATGCCGTAATTGGTTCCCATAGCTTCTACGGTCTTTCCGTCTCCGGCATAGATCACCACGTGATAAATATAACCGTCTCTCGCATAGAAGATCAGGTCGCCTGGTCTGGCGTCCTCCACGGCAATCTTGGTGCCGTACTGTGCCTGATCCTCTGCCACACGGGGAAGCTCATAGCCGTACTGTCTGTATACGCTCTGTACAAAACCGGAACAGTCGGCTCCGTCTGTCAGGCTGGTTCCGCCCCATACATAGGGGTTGCCGATAAACTGGGAAGCAAATTCTACCACAGAGCTTCTCATCTCTCCGCCCGGCACACCGGATTTAATGGAGGTCAGTGTATAATAGCAGGCACCGTTTTCCTCCGGCTCAATGAGCTTGTCTGCCTTGGTAAAGTTATCCTCTCCCATAGTATCCACATACTGTGTGGTCTCTTCTCCGTACTGAATGTACTCTCTGCTGACAAATCCCCGGACATCTCCGGATTCAATATATACCCAGTCGGTATCTTTGTCCGCTAAAATGTAGCACAGGCTGTTGTTCGGCAGTGTGCCTATGATCCTGGTGTCTGTGCCCTTTCCTTCCCGGACATTTAAAAGGCTTGCGGTGGTGACTGCATAGTCCTTATCTACCACAGTTCTGTTGACTGTGGATCGTGTATGCAGAAATGCCGCGTTTTCTGTTCTTGGCACCAGCTCCTGGGCGATGGGCGCCACGGTCTCAATGCCTGTATATTCTGTCTGTTCCTGCTCTGCTTTTTCCTTTGCCGCTTTCTGGTAAGCTTCCAGGATTTCCTGAGCTTCGTCTCCGGTATAGAGTTCTTCTGCCTTAACAAAGCCTCTGACCGTTCCGGATTCTACATAAAGCCAGCCGTTTTCTTCTTCCTGCAGGATATAGCAAAGTCCCTGGGTCGCTAAGCTTCCCACTGCTCTTGCTTCGTCTGTCATTTCTTCTCTGACAGAAATATCCAGTTTTGCAAAGGCATATTTTCTGGCAACGGTCCAGAACCGGAAATCCTCTACCATTACCGGAATCTCGTAAAACTGCTGCTGCGCTACCAGTTCCTCATTGCTTGCCGGTACGCTGTCTCTCTGCTCTTCCACTGCCTCAGTCAGGGGAGCGCCGTTTTCCATCAGAACGATATAGCCGTTTTCCAGTACATACTGTCTGCCTTCGGGAAGCTGATATCCGGTTCTTGCCTCGTATTCTTCCGGAGTTTCCTGTGCCGGAATTTCTTCCTGAGGAGTTTCCGGTACTTCTTCGGTTTCCGGCTCCTGTGGTGTCTCTTCTTCCGGAGTTTCCGCAGGAGTCTCCGGGGTCTCCGGAGCTTCCGGCTGCTCTGTGGACGGTTTTTCCTCTTCCGGAGCTTCTGTGGATGGCTCCTCTTCTTCCGGAGTCTCTGTGGATGGTTTTTCTTCTTCCGGAGTTTCTGTGGACGGTTTTTCTTCTTCCGGAGTTTCTGTGGACGGTTTCTCTTCTTCTGGAGTTTCTGTAGATGGTTCTTCTTCCTCAGGCTTTTGCTGAGGCTTGCTGTCCGGAATTTCCTGCTCCGGCTGCTGTGGTTTCTCCTCTTCCGGCTCCTCTGGAGTTTCCTCTTCTGGGGTTTCCGGGGTTTCTTCTGGAACCTCCGGCGTTTCTTCTTCTGGTGTTTCAACCGGATTCTCCGGAATTTCTTCTTCCGGGCTCTCCGGGATTTCTTCCTCTGGAGTTTCTGGCGTTTCTTCCGGTGTCTCTGGATTTTCTGGTTCTACCTCTCCTGGAGTCTCTCCACTGCCTGGGGTTTCTTCTTCTCCTGAAGTTTCTCCTCCTGGGGTCTCTTCCCCTGGAGTTTCTCCTCCTGGAGTCTCTTCCCCTGGGGTTTCTCCTCCTGGAGTCTCTTCGCTTCCTGGAGTTTCTTCTTCTCCTGGGGTTTCTTCACTGCCTGGAGTCTCTCCGCTTCCTGGAGTTTCTCCTTCCGGGGTTTCTCCTCCTGGTGTCTCTTCGCTTCCTGGAGTTTCTCCTCCTGGAATCTCTCCTTCCGGTGTCTCTCCTTCCGGAGTTTCTCCTCCCGGAATCTCTCCTTCTGGAGTCTCTCCTCCTGGTGTTTCTCCTTCCGGGGTCTCTCCTTCTGGAGTCTCTCCTTCCGGGGTTCCTCCTTCGGATAATTCCTGTCCTTCTATTATCTGCCCCTCATCCAGACCGCTTTCCGGTCCGGCTGCCAAGGCATTCACAGGCGCTGCCAAGGTAATTGCCATGGAAAGCGCCAATACTCTTTTTACTTCTTTAGCTTTCAATCCTTTTAACCCTCCCGTGATGCTGTTAAACTGTATTTGTCGGGTATAAATGCATACCATATTTCTTTTACTTTAGCACAATTTGCCTTTTCTTACAACCATTACTTTCTCCCCGATTTTTGTCATTTGTCTCTGTTTTCTTAATGTACCGTACTTGATTTCCCAAAAAAAACAGCGCCAGAAGATTGGGCAGCGCCATCATGCCGTTCAGGGCATCCGATAATTCCCAGATCAGCTGGGGCGCGGCAATGCATCCCGGAAGCGTCAGCAGAATATAGACCAGACGGTAGGCTGCCGCTCCCTTCTCCCTGCCCAGATACGCCGCCGTCTGCTCGCCGAAATAAGACCATCCCACAATGGTAGCAAAAGCAAACAGCACTGTCGCCGCTGCCAGAAACTGCTCACCGAATGGGATCACGGTACCGAACGCCATACCCGTCAGTGTGGTTCCGTCTACAAGTTCACCTCCTGCCTGTATCGTTTCCAGGAATGCAGATGGATCATAAACGCCGCTTACCAAAATGACCAGAGCCGTAATGGTGCAGACCACCACACTGTCAATGAAAATCTCTGCCATTGCCCACATCCCCTGGGTCTCCGGCTGCTCCACATCTGCATGGGCATGTGCCATTACAGAAGATCCAAGCCCTGCCTCATTGGAAAAGATGCCCCGGGCAATTCCCATCCGCACTGCCTGCAGCATAGTATAGCCGGCAGCGCCTCCGGCTGCCGCCCGCAGCTGGAACGCATCCTGGAAAATGAGCAGAAAAGCTCTTCCGGTCATATCCAGATTGGCGCCCAGCACGATCAGCGCGCCTCCCAGATAGGCAGCCGACATCACCGGCACCAGCCTCTCGGTCAAAGACGCGATCCGCTTCATGCCTCCTGTGACCACTGCCGCTACCAGGATCATACACACCGTCCCGGTGGCAAAGGACGGGATATGAAACGCTTCCTCCAGTCCCTTTGCCATAGAATTGCCCTGGACCATATTTCCCATACCCAGCGACGCTCCGATGCAGCATATGGCAAAGATCACTGCCAGAGGACGGCACTGAAGTCCCCGCTCCATATAGACCATGGCGCCGCCTGCCCATTTCCCTTCCGCATTCCGATAGCGGTACTTGATTCCCAGATAATTTTCCGCATAACCAGTCATCATCCCCAGAAAGGCGGATACCCACAGCCAGAATATGGATCCCGGTCCCCCGAAGATCAGAGCGGTAGCCACCCCTGTGATATTTCCTGTGCCCAGGGTTGCCGCAAGAGCTGTGCAGAAGGACTGAAACTGAGAGATGGAATGCTCATCCGGAGTTTTTCTTATCCTGCGGTTCTTTCTTAAAGCGCCTATGGTATTGCCCATCCAGAGAGGGATCTTCGTAAATTGGAAGAAGCCGGACTGTACTGTAAAACGGATTCCTGTTGCCAGAAAAAATACCAGCATCCCCGGTCCCCATACAAATTCCTGCAGTGCGTGAACCATCTGTTCCATAGACAGGACCAACCCTTTTTTCTTCAATTTATGCGGACAGAAAACGAAAAATGCCCTGCACAAAATCCAGACGCCTGTCTGACATTCTGTGCAGGGCACTCTCCTGTATAGTATCTTTCCTTCAGGGATAATCCAGGGAATCATACCGCTCTCTGATACTGTCCCCCTAAAAACTTCTCCACTGCCGAGGCAGCCTCCTGCTCGTCCTTTCCCTCAGCCTCGATCTCAACAGCCATCCCTTTTTCCAGGTTCATGACCATAAGACCCATGATGCTTTTTGCATTAAACTCTTTGCTGCCTGTTTTCAGCATGATCTTACTTTGGAACTGACAGGCAATATGAACCAGTTCGGCGAGAGGGCTTTCGCAGTTATTTTCAATATCGGCTACGATGATTTTTCTTTTGTCCATATGCAACGATCTCCTTTACCTTTCAAACAGCAAAAAACAGAAAATCTGCCTGTTTCTCCTTGTCATTTGCCGCCCCGGAATCCGGTTTAGCAGAAAAGGCTGCCGAAGCAGCCCCTCCTGATTTGTTTTTATTCAAATGCTTTTCCAACAGAACCGAACAGTTCCATTTTTTCTTTGATGGTTGCGCAGATAGCTTCAAATCCTGGTTTTAACAGTTTACGAGGATCATAGCCTTTTCCTTCGTTGTCTTTTCCGGCTTCGATGTATTCACGGGTAGCTGCTGCGAAGGATAACTGGCATTCGGTATTTACATTGATCTTGGAAACGCCTAAGTCAATGGCTTTTTTGATCATGTCAGCAGGAATGCCTGTACCGCCGTGAAGAACCAGAGGCATTTCTCCTGTTAATTTCTGGATATCGTCCAGAACGTCAAAGCGAAGTCCCTGCCAGTTTTCCGGATATTTTCCGTGAATGTTTCCGATGCCTGCTGCCAGCATATCAACGCCCAGGTCAGCGATCATCTTGCATTCCTGCGGGTCTGCGCATTCGCCCATGCCCACAACGCCGTCTTCTTCTCCGCCGATGGAACCAACTTCTGCTTCCAGGGAAAGTCCCAGACCTTTGCAGACGCCAGCCAGCTCTTTGGTCTTCTCAACGTTTTCTTCGATCGGATAGTGAGATCCGTCGAACATAATGGAAGAGAAGCCTGCTTTGATGCATTTGTAGCATCCGTCATAAGTACCGTGATCCAGATGAAGAGCAACCGGAACTGTGATGTTCAGTTCTTCGATCATAGCTTTTACCATATCTGCAACGGTCTTAAATCCGCACATATATTTTCCTGCGCCTTCGGATACACCCAGGATAATGGGAGACTTGCATTCCTCTGCTGTTAAGAGGGCAGCCTTTGTCCATTCCAGGTTGTTGATATTAAACTGACCTACTGCATAATGTCCTGCTTTTGCTTTCTTTAACATTTCTGCTGCTGATACTAACATAACTTTATGACCTCCATATCATTGTTTTCCGTTTTCCATCTTTGATGTCCCCGCATAGCGGGGCAGAAAAACCTAAACTCATTATATCACATTTTTGTTTCCAGGCAAGTATTTCTTAATGCAAATTTACCAAAGCCATGCTATAATGAGTCGTGAAAACAGGAAAAAATACAAGAAAGGAGGGTATGGTGCAGTCGATAGCGCCATACACCGGATGTTTATGGATAGGAAAAATATGATCGTAGGACAGTCGGGAGGTCCTACCGCTGTGATCAACAGCAGCCTCTACGGCGTAGTAGCAGAAGGGATCCGGCAGGAGGCTGTGGGACATGTGTACGGCATGATCAACGGCATTGAGGGGTTCCTGGAAGGAAGGTATCTGGATTTTGAGGAAGCGCTCCTGGGGGAAGATATAGAAAAATTAAAGACCACCCCCGGTGCTTATCTGGGTTCCTGCCGCTACAAGCTGCCGGAAAGCCTGGAGGACCCGGTTTACCCGCTTTTATTCCAGAAATTTGAGGAGCTGGATATCGGATATTTCTTCTATATCGGAGGAAACGACTCCATGGACACGGTCAGCAAGCTCTCCCGCTATGCCGAAAAGACAGGCAGCTCCATCCGGGTCATCGGAGAGCCCAAGACCATTGACAACGACCTGGTGCTCACAGACCATACGCCGGGCTTTGGAAGCGCTGCCAGATACGTTGCCTCCACTGTACGGGAGATCGTCACCGATGCCAACGTCTATGAGACCAGATCCGTCACCATCGTGGAGATCATGGGAAGACACGCCGGATGGCTCACCGCCGCCGCTGCCCTGGCAAGAAAATCTGTAGGCGACAATCCCCTGCTGATTTATCTTCCGGAGACCGCCTTTGACCAGGAGGCATTTTTAGAGAAAGTAAAGACCTGCTTTGAAAAGAATCCCAATGTGATCGTGTGTGTCTCCGAAGGCATCCACGACCAGGAAGGCACCTTTATCTGCGAATACGACAACAGCGTGGGGACCGATTCCTTCGGCCACAAGATGCTGGCAGGCTGCGGAAAATACCTGGAGAATCTGGTAAGGCAGCGTCTGGGAGTCAAAGCCCGCTCTGTGGAATTAAATGTAAGCCAGCGCTGCTCCGCTTCCATGATGTCTGCCACTGACCAGCAGGAAGCTGTAGGAGCGGGAAAATTCGGTGTCCGCGCCGCCTTAAAGGGCGAAACAGGCAAGATGGTTTCCTACATCAGGACCAGCAGCGTGCCCTACCGCATGACTTACGGTCTGGAAGACGTGAACCAGATCTGCAATCAGGAAAAAACCGTTCCCCTCTCCTGGATCACTGAGGACGGCTCAGATGTGTCAGAGGAATTCCTGCTCTATGCCCTTCCTCTGATCCAGGGAACTGTGGAGATCCCTCTGGGCGCAGACGGACTCCCTGCTTTTGTATCCAGGAAATAAGCGAAAGCTTTCTGAATTTTTTTGTCGGAATCAATGTCATAAAGAAAGAGCGGATTCCAGGCACGCAGGAAAGGATCTTCCTCTCCTGCTCACTGCCTGAATCTGCTCTTTTTCTTTTCTATCTGCCTGCTTTTATCGGCTGTTCTTTTTCAGCTGGGACTTTCCTGCCTTTCCCTGCTGTTTTTCTTCCGCTGGGACTTTTCCTTCTTTTACTGCTTTGCCTGCTGCTCGATCTTTTCTGCCAGATCGTTTAAGTATACCCAGCGGTCCATCTTCTCTTCCAGCTCCTGCTCTGCCTTTTCCTTCTCTCCGGTCAGTTCCGAAAGCTTTGCGGAATTGGTGGCATTTGCCAGCATCTCTTCCTCCAGCTTCTCAAGCTTTGCCTCCAGAGCTTCGATCTCACTGTCAATGGTCTCGTATTCCCTCTGCTCTTTATAAGTAAATTTCAGCTTCGCCGGACGGTTCTGCTTCCAGGTCTTAGAAGCGTCCTGTTTCGCTGCCGTCTGCTTACTGTCCGTCAGGCTGCTTTTAGCAGGGGCTTCCAATTTCTTTTTCGCTTCCATATAATCCGAATATCCGCCTTCGTACTGCCTCAAATGTCCCTGCCCGTCAAATTCAAAAATACGGTCTGCCACATTGTCCAGGAAGTAGCGGTCATGGGACACGGTAATGACGATCCCGGCAAAGGAATTGAGGAAATCCTCCAGGATGGTCATGGTGGGGATATCCAGTGCGTTGCCGATCTCATCCAGGATCAGCACATTGATGGGGCTGGACAGGATGCCCAGCAGGTACAGGCGCCGCTTCTCCCCTCCGGACAGCTTCTCCACCGGAGAATACTGCATATCCGTGGTAAAGAGAAACCGCTCCAGCATCTGGGAAGCGCTGATCCTGCCCTCTGAGGTGGGGATATACTCCGCAATGTCTTTCACATAGTCAATGACCCTCTGGCTGCCATCGATGGTCTGTTCTTCCTGGGCAAAATATCCGATGCGGATGGTCTCCCCCTTTTCAATGGTTCCCTCATCCGGCTCTAGGATCCCTGCCAGCAGCTTCATCAGCGTGGACTTTCCGCAGCCGTTGGGACCGATAAATCCCACGGTCTGGTTTTTCAGAAAGATATAGCTGAAATCCTCCAGGATCTTCTTTTCTCCATAACGCTTGCTCACATGTGAAAGCTCCAGGGTCTTCTTTCCCATTCTGGCGTGGACGCTGTCCAGCTCCACAGCCTGATCCTTCACCGGGGCTGCCGTATTTTTCAGTTCTTCCAGCCTCTGAAGCCTTGCCTTCTGCTTGGTGCTCCTTGCCCGGCAGCCCCTTTTTGCCCATTCCAGCTCCATGCGCAGGATACTCTGGCGCTTTCTCTGAGACGCCAGCTCCATCTCCTCCCGCTCTGCCTTCCGTTCCAGAAATCCGGAATAGTTGGCTTCATACTCATAAACAGACCCATGGCTGATCTCCAGGATTTTGTTGGACACCTGATCCAGGAAATAGCGGTCATGAGTCACCATCAAGACAGCTCCCTTAAATGCCCTCAGATATTGTTCCAGCCAGTCCAGCATCGCTTCGTCCATGTGGTTGGTAGGCTCATCCAGCAGCAGCACGTCCGCCTCTGCGGAAAATGCCTTTGCCATGGCAACTCTCCTCTTCTGCCCGCCGGACAGCTCATCCAGCCTGGCGTCAAGCCGGGAGATGCCCAGCTGGTTCAGCATACTCTGCACCTTCCAGTCCGTCTCCTGCACGCCGTCCAGGGCATAGGACGCCACGGTAGCCTCCCGGGGAAATTCCGGATCCTGGGGAAGATAGGAGATCCGCAGTCCATTCTGGCAGGTGACCTGTCCGCTGTCCGCTTCTTCCAGACCTGCCGCGATCTTTAGAAGCGTAGACTTCCCTGTACCGTTGATGCCGATGATCCCTACTTTATCCCCCTCCTGAAGTCCGAAGGAAACATCTTCAAAGATCTGTTTGTCCCCGTATAGTTTGCTGATATGTTCCATATTCAGTATATTCATTTCTGTACTCCTTTTACTGCCCGGAAAGTTTGAAGAAGTTTTCAATTTCTTCTCTGGAGCCTTTTAATGACCCCTGTATCATAGGCGGCTTTCCTCCGCCTTTTCCTGAAAACGCCTGATTCAGGCGTCTGCCGGCGTCCAGAATGTCCCTCCCGGAGGTTCCCAGTACATAGTGGTATCCCTGCCGGTCATTTCCCACAAAGGCTCCGCAGATACCCTCCGTCAGGGTCATAGCGCTGTTAACAAAAGTCCTCATAGCTGCCGGATCCAGCTCCTCTTCAAAGAGGAGCAGCGGAGCGTCTGTCTCCTTCTGCTCTCTTTTTGCTGTCTCCAGACAGCCCTGCACATATTGAAGCTGCAGCCGCTTGATCTTTTCCTTGTATCCTGTGATCTCCTCCAGCAGACGCTCCACTGCCTCTGCTGTATCCTCCTGCCTGGCAGACAGCAGACCGGAAATTTTCTGTATGTTTCCTTCTTTCTGCCTGTAATCTTCCAGAGCCCGGAATCCGCACAGCATGGACACCCGCATGCCGCCTTTATAATGAATGGCGCCTGTGATCTTGATCAGTCCCACACTTCCGGTTTCTTTTACATGAGGCGCGCAGCAGGCGCAGGAATCGTAGCCCGGGATCTGCACAATGCGGATCTGCCCTTCAATCTCGATCTTGCTCCTGTAGGTAATCTGACCAAGCTCTTCCTGATCCGGATACAGCACTTTCACAGGCAGGTTCTCTGCCACCGCCTGGTTGGCTTCCCACTCCACTCTGCGCAGATCCCCCTGGGTCAAAACTCCGTCGTAATCCATGGTAACGGCTTCTTTTCCTAAATGGAAGCCTACATTCCGATAACCGAAGTATCTGTTTACCAGCCCGGAGATGATATGCTCTCCTGTGTGCTGCTGCATCTTGGAGAACCGCTCTTCAAAATCCAGTTCTCCTTTCACCCGGACTCCCCCGGGAACGGCTCCGTCCGTATAGTGGACCACCACGCCCTGGATCTCCTGCACATCCAGCACCCTTACGCTGCCGCTGTCACAGATCAGTACTCCTGTATCTGCACTCTGTCCTCCGCCCTCAGGAAAAAAGGCAGTTCTGTCAAGAACTACCTTATATCTTTCCTTATCTCTTTCACAGGAGAGGACAGAAGCTTCAAATTCCCGGACATAACTGTCCTGGTAAAATAATTTCTCTGTCATACTTATTCTCCATACACTCTTATTACTGAGGAAACTTTATGTACTACGTTCATGCCTTCGATGATCAGCATGGCGTCATTGAAATCGCCTTCCCGGACCCCGGAGGTCACCACCACGATCTCTGCCAGGTCTCCGTCCTTCTGCTTCTGGATCATCTGGGCAATGCTCACATTGTTGTTGCCCAGCACACTAGCAATGCTCGCCAGCACGCCCGGGCGGTCGTCCACATGGAGCCGCAGGAAGAATCTGCTTTCCATGTCATCCGGATCCTTGATGGGCAGCTGCTTGTAACAGGTACAGCCGATGCGTCCTGTGGCATCTGCCAGGATGTTTCTCACGATATCAAACACATCTCCTACAATGGCGCTGGCTGTGGGAAGCTCTCCCGCGCCTCTTCCGTAAAACATGGCGTCGTCCACCGCGTCGCCGTGGACAAACACTGCGTTGAAGGAATCGTTGACGGTAGCCAGGGGATGGGTATCCGGGATCAGCATAGGCTGTACCCGCACCTCAATGCCGGTATCCGTATTCCTGGCAACTCCCAGAAGCTTAATGACACATCCCAGTTCTTTGGCATAACGGATATCCTTAGAAGAAATCTGGGTGATTCCCTCCGTGCTGACATCCTGGAAGGTCACTCTGGAATTAAAAGCAATGGATGCCATGATCGCCATCTTCCGCCCCGCGTCCAGTCCCTGGATATCCGCGGTAGGATCTGCCTCCGCATAGCCAAGCTTAGTAGCCAGCGCCAAAGCTTCCGCAAATTCCATGCCTTCCTGGGTCATCTTGGTCAGGATAAAATTGGTGGTGCCGTTGACGATGCCCATGACTTCTGAAATATGGTTTCCTGCCAGACACTGCTTCAGAGGGCGTATGATAGGGATTCCTCCTGCAACGGAAGCCTCAAAGAGGAAATCTCTTCTATACTCTGCCGCACTGTCCAAAAGCTCGCTTCCATAGGAAGCCACCAGGTCTTTGTTGGCTGTCACCACATGCTTTCCTGCCTGAAATGCCTCCAGGATCCAGGTTCTGGCAGGTTCGATGCCTCCCATGACCTCGATCACAAGATCTATAGAGTCGTCCTCCACAATCTCTTTCCAGTTATTCGTAAGAACCGACGGATCGTCGATCTTGGCTGCCGCTTTTTTCAGATTCCGCACCAGGATCTTTTTAATCTCTACCACAGCGCCGATTTTCTGCTCCATCTCGTCCCTCTGCTGCCTGAGAACTTTGTAAACGCCGGTTCCCACAGTTCCCAGACCTAAAAGGGCTGCATTGATCACTTTTTTACTCATTTTTCTGTTCCTTTTTAACCTCTACTCTTTCTACATAGCCTGTTTTCATTTTGTTGCTTCTTTTGACTGCCTTGCTCCAGCCGCCCACTTTATTATAGATCCAGAAAGAATGGGACAGGATCGTCTTTGCCTTCCCGATCTTTTCCTTGGTGGTATTCGTATAGATGCTGCCGCCGCATTCAAATTTAGTTCCCCGCATGATATGTGTGATCAGATCCGATTCACAAGTCACATCATCGGGAATTTCCGTATAGGCAAGTCCGATGCAGTCCTCTTTATGGGCATCGCTGCCTCCTGTGCCGGGAATGCCGTACCGCTCTGCCACAGCTCTGGCACGGTCATTGACCTCCTGAGGCTCGCAGGCGTTAAAGGTCTCCATAAAATCAAATTCCCTTAAAATATCCGGGTTCCGCTTATACGCCTTGGCATTCATAAAGCTCATGAACTTCTCCCCACAGGGGTGGGCAGGTCCTAAGATTCCTCCATAATTATGGACAATGGGAATCAGCATCTGCACCGGAATGCCTCTCAGTTCCAAAAGACGCAGTTTGATATTCTCCGGCATAACGACGATAATATGCCCTGCGTCCAGGGTGTCATATTCCACGCCTTTTAACACCAGGAAATCCTGGTACTTCTTTCCTTTTATATTTTTCTTCCACTGGCGGTATCCTCCATAGGAGTCATGATCCGTCACCAGCATTCCTCCGAATCCCTTCTCCTTAAGAATCCGGATATACTCCTCAATGGGCACCTTTCCGTCCAGTGAACCCTCCTTTGTATGGCAATGCATGTCAATTTTCATAACTGCATCTCCTTTCCCCATATGGTATCTGCTATCCCTGTACTGGCTCAAACCTCTTTTTCAGGTTTTTCAGATTATCTTTCGGCACGATCAGGTTGAATCCCTGGGGATTGACTACGATTCCCTTTGCTACAGGAATGATCAGCTTTTCCAGATTGTCAAAGCTTACAAGCAGCGCCTGCAGTTTATTCTCTCTGTTGAACTTCCGGAATTCTTCCGGATCGGTAAATACAGGCTGGAATACATCGCCCTCTTTGTTTTTGATGTAGGGAACCTGGACATTTTTATTCTCCGGACTGTTCTCTTCCTTTTTCTGGACAGCCAGGAGAAATCTGCTCTTTACCAGGTTCGCCGCAAGCTCTTCTTCCAGTTCCACAAGATTTTCTTTTTCCTCGATCTTGCCTCCCCTGCGGAATTCCTGCATAAAGTAGATTCCGCAAAGCTGAAGCTGCGGATTCATAAGGGGTCTTTTTTCCTCCGGAAGTTTGGAAAAATCCGGTTTCTTTACGATCTCTTCCAGATCCAGTTCTATCCTGTCTTCCCCTTTTGGATAAAAGACTACGGAATTGACGCCCAGGGTATACAAAGTAGTATAGAAACTTAGAAAGCTTTTATTCTCCACTTTGATGGCAGCCACGGGATTTTTCATTTCCGCCAGGGGCTTTGCTTTTTCCTCCAGGTCTTCCTTTGTCTCAAAGATCCAGACCTGGTCGTTAAAGGATTCCTGATCACAGATGACAAAAGGCTGTCTGGTGGCTCTGGAAAAAATGGTATAAACTTCCGGCAGCGTCTGTATTTTTTTGATAATCTCTAATCTTGTATTCTCCATTTTGGTTCTCCTGTTGTATTTCTTTGCTATGTATAGTATACACCTAATTTCGTCTTTTGTCCTTAACTTCTTTCGTTTTCCTTCAGGAAAAGCAGGCTGAAGAACGCAACCTTCCCTTCACACCAGTAAGACATCCCGCATGCCTGGGCAAGGTCGTCCACCTTGATGCAGTAGGCAGACAGGCAGGAGGCTTTCTTTTC
>DWVZ01000040.1 GCA_019119975.1 Candidatus Blautia merdavium
TACCATTACTGACCCAAATATGCAGCTGAATACCAACGGACAGGAAAAGGACGAGACCGACCCTGCTCAGCAGGAACAGAAAGAGGACGAACAGGAGACAAATCCGGTTAAAGAAAGCCAGGAGGAGCCTGACGGGGAAAACGGCAAAGAGACTGAAACCAACACCCTTCCTCCTGAAAATGAAACGGGAGATAACCTGGATAAAATAACGGATGAAAATCCAGAAGGACAACCGGAGGAATCTGATAATAAAAATCAGGAAGAGCAGACGGAAGAGCCTGTGGACGAAAACCAAAAAGAACAGCCGGAAGAGCCTGCGGATGAAATCCAGGAAGAGCAGACAAAAGATCCTGCTGATAAAAAACAGGAAGAACAGTCTCAGGAGCAGACCCCTCCTGCACCGGAAGTATCTCTGCGGACGGACACAGAAATCACAGTCAGAAGCCTTGACGGTTATCTCTATTCCATAGACGAAGGAGAAAACTGGCAGAAACACGGATACTTCAGAAATTTGGAACCTGATACGGAATACAAAATCATGGCAGGGCAGAAAAAAGATGACAGCCAGGATCAGGTGACCCAGGGCGAGGCAGTTGCCGTACGGACGAAAGAGGCTGTTCCGGAAGCTCCGCAGATGCCCAAGCTTCTGAAGAAGACTCATGATACCATCCAGGTAGAGACGAAAGAAGGACAGGAATATTCCATTGACAACGGTCTTACCTGGCAGGATGCAGGAACCTTTGAAAAGCTTGATGCCCAAACTTCCTATGAAATCATTACCAGAACAAAGGAGACCGAAGAAAGCGTAAGCAGCCCAGCCAGCCAGCCTCTGACCGTATCCACAGAGAAAACCCCGCTTCCTGTCCCGGAAAAAGTCCCGGCGCCTAAGCTGACGGACAAAACCGATGTCAGGATCGAGGTAAAAGAGGTAGAAGGTCAGGAGTATTCCATTGATCAGGGAACCGCATGGCAGGAAAAAGGTGTATTTGAAGGACTTCAGGCGGAAACAGCGTATGAGATCATCACCAGAGTAAAAGAGACGGAAAAGAATCAGGCAGGAATCGCCAGCGATCCGCTCAGTGTTACGACCAAAGCAGCAGCCCCGCCAGCTCCGGCAAAACCGGAACTAAAGAGCCGTACCCACCTGGTTCTGGAGATCAAAACAGCAGAAGATCTGGAATATTCTATCGATGGAGGAACCACCTGGCAGGACGGCGGTACCTTTAAGGGACTCCAGGCAAAGACGGCGTATGAGATCATCGCCAGAGTAAAAGAGACAGAAAAGAACCAGCCGGGAATTGCCAGCGAGCCGCTCAGCATTGCCACCAAAGCAGCCCCGCCTCCGGCTCCGGCAAAACCGGAACTAAAGAGCCGTACCCAGACCGTTCTGGAGATCAAAACAGCAGAAAACCTGGAATACTCCATGGACGGAGGCACTACCTGGCAGGACAGCGGTGTATTTGAGAAGCTTCAGGCAGAAACCGGGTATGAGATCATCAGCCGGGTGAAAGAGACAGAGGATACTATGCCGGGTGAGAAAAGCGAAGCTTTATGGGCAGAAACCCTGAGGATGCCCTGGATCCCGGATCCCTCAGAGAACAGTATCAGCGGTCTTCAAAAGGACGGATACTACAACACCGGCGCGGCAGCAGGATTTGAAGCCTGGGGCGCAGGTATGGACAATGACAGTCCTATATACGGAGATGTAAGATATATCCCGTCAGGCTGGGAGTACAGAGGGGAAAAGCACACATGGGAGAAAGCTCCCTACAAGGCTTCCGTTACCCTGAAATATCCGGGAAATCACACCATTAAGGTCTTCTTTGCGAAACAGAGCTACGATGGTTCAGCATGGAAAGATGCAGGAGAATCCTATGAAAGGACCATAAGCCTGAAAGCAGGCAGAACTCCCAGGACCGGCGATGAGACGCAGGTGGAAATCCTGGCGCTCATCTGCATCCTGTCGGGGATCACTGCTATAGCAGCTGCTGCGAAAAGGAAACCAAAAGCGAGATAGAAGAAAAGTAACAGAAGAAAGAAACATGGGAAATGAGGGAGCCCTCACAGCCCCGGCAGCACCGCCCGCAGACGCGTCCGGCTGCCGGGGCGTTTTCCGTTTAGTTTTTTGTTGTTTTCAGATAAGGAAAGTGATACAATAAGCTTTGATAGTTTTAAAATAGGATGAATTTAGGAGCAAGATGCATGAATGTATTTGAAAAAATGTTTGGAACTCACAGTGAGAGAGAGTTAAAACGTATTACATCGATTGTAGATAAGATAGAATCCCTCCGTCCGGACATGCAGGCATTGACCGATGAGGAACTGCAGGGAAAAACCAGAGAATTTAAAAACCGCCTGCAGGAAGGAGAGACTCTGGACGATCTTCTTCCGGAAGCCTTTGCTACTGTGCGGGAAGCTGCCAAGCGTGTGCTGGGTATGGAACACTACCGGGTACAGCTGATCGGCGGTATTATCCTTCATCAGGGACGTATCGCAGAGATGAAGACCGGTGAAGGAAAGACCCTGGTATCCACCCTGCCCGCATACTTAAATGCTCTGGAAGGAAAGGGCGTGCACATTGTAACAGTCAATGACTATCTGGCACACCGTGACGCAGAGTGGATGGGAAAAGTCCATGAATTTCTGGGGCTGACAGTAGGTGTTGTATTAAACTCTATGAAAAACGATGAGCGCCGCGCTCAGTATGCCTGCGACATTACTTACGTGACCAATAATGAGCTGGGCTTTGATTACCTTCGTGACAACATGGTCATTTATAAAGAACAGCTGGTGCAGAGAGATCTTCACTATGCCATCATCGATGAGGTGGACTCCGTACTGATCGATGAGGCGCGTACGCCTCTGATCATTTCCGGACAGAGCGGAAAATCCACCAAGCTGTATGAAGTCTGCGACATTCTGGCGAGACAGCTGGAACGCGGTGAGGCAAGCGGTGAAATGACCAAGATGACTGCCATCATGGGTGAGGAGATCATCGAAACCGGAGACTTCATTGTCAACGAAAAAGATAAGATCGTCAACCTGACGGAGCAGGGCGTCCACAAAGTAGAAAAATTCTTTAGTATAGAAAACCTGGCAGATCCGGAAAACCTGGAGATCCAGCATAATATTATCCTGGCGCTGCGTGCCCATAACCTGATGTTCCGTGACCAGGACTATGTGGTCAAGGATGATGAAGTGCTGATCGTAGACGAATTCACCGGACGTATCATGCCGGGACGCCGTTACTCCGATGGCCTCCACCAGGCGATCGAAGCCAAAGAGCATGTAAAAGTCAGAAGAGAGAGCAAGACCCTGGCAACCATCACGTTCCAGAACTTCTTTAATAAGTATAAGAAAAAAGCAGGCATGACCGGTACTGCGCTGACCGAAGAAAAGGAATTCCGTGATATCTATGGCATGGACGTCATCGAAATTCCTACCAATAAGCCCATTGCCCGTGTGGATAAAGACGACGCGGTGTATATGACCAAGAAGGAAAAATTCCGCGCAGTTGTTGCTGCGGTTAAGGAAGCCCATGAGAAGCAGCAGCCTGTACTGGTAGGTACGATCACCATCGAGACTTCCGAACTTTTAAGCCGTATGCTGCAGCGGGAGGGCATCCAGCACCAGGTGTTGAACGCCAAGTTCCATGAGAAAGAGGCAGAGATCGTAGCACATGCAGGAGAAGCCGGGAATGTTACCATTGCTACCAACATGGCAGGCCGTGGTACCGATATTAAGCTGGACGAGGTGTCCAAGGCAGCCGGAGGTCTGAAGATCATCGGTACAGAACGCCATGAGTCCAGACGTATTGATAATCAGTTAAGAGGACGTTCCGGACGTCAGGGAGACCCTGGTGAGTCCAGATTCTACATTTCTCTGGAGGACGATCTGATGCGCCTCTTCGGTTCCGAAAAGCTGATGAAGGTCTTCTCTTCTCTGGGAGTGGCAGAAAATGAACAGATCGAGCACAAGATGCTTTCCAGCGCCATTGAAAAAGCCCAGAAGAAGATCGAAGGAAACAACTATGGTATCCGTAAGAACCTGCTGGATTATGACCAGGTAAACAATGAACAGAGGGAGATCATCTACAAAGAGAGACGCCGTGTCCTGGACGGAGAGAACATGAGAGACGCCATTTACAAGATGATCACAGATACAGTGGAACATGCAGTAGATATGGTGCTGTCCGACGATGTGGACCAGGAAGAATGGGATATGACAGAATTGAATTCTGTCCTGCTCCCGACCATTCCCTTAAAGCCTGTGACACATGACAAAGTAAAGGGCATGAAGAAAAACCAGGTGAAGCAGACACTGAAGGAAGAGGCTGTGAAGCTGTATGAGGAAAAGGAAGCCGAATTCCCGGAACCGGAACAGCTGCGTGAGCTGGAGCGTGTCATTCTCCTGAAGGTGATTGACCAGAAGTGGATGGATCACATCGACGATATGGATCAGCTGCGCCAGGGCATCGGTCTGCAGGCGTATGGTCAGAGAGATCCGAAGGTAGAATATAAGATGCAGGCGTATGAAATGTTCGACGCCATGACTTCTGCGATCCAGGAGACTACGATCCGTCTTCTGTATCATGTCCGTCTGGAGCAGAAGGTGGAAAGAGAGCAGGTTGCCCAGGTGACAGGAACCAATAAGGACGAGTCCGGTCCCAAGAAACCGGTGCAGAGGGCAGAGAGAAAGGTTTATCCCAACGATCCATGCCCCTGCGGAAGCGGTAAGAAATACAAACAGTGCTGTGGAAGAAAGAAAATCTGATGTTCTTCGGCAAAAGGCAATAGAACTGGCAGACAGAACTGCTGTAGATATGGGAAACTGTAGCTGCAGCAGTTCTTTTGGATATAGGTCAGGACAAAAAACTGTGACAGGAGGCAGAACATATGGGACAGATGGTGGATTTTACCATGGAGAGAGAAGGTCTGGTAAAGCCCGGAGACCGGGTGGAGTTAAAGGAAGACCAGGCGCTTACCATGTCAGGCTTGATGTATTATTACACCATAAAACCTGCTGTGGCAATGTCCAGTAACTTAAAGAAACCTGTGGGAAAGCTTACAGGCACCGTGCGCAAGGTAGAGCAGCAGGTCAGCATCTACATGGTGACGGTGGAGATTGATGAGGAAGAGTAGGAGGGCATATCTTGGTTGAATTAGATAATTTTAAAACAACGCTGAACAGCTATACAGAGCCTTTAAGGGAAGTGAGAGATTCCCTTGATCTGGAGAATAAGGAAAAGAGGATCGAGGAACTGGAGCGTGAGATGGAGGCGCCGGGATTCTGGGACAACGCAGAACGGTCTCAGAAGATGATGAAGGAATTGAGCGCGCTGAAGGGAGACATGGAAACTTACAATAAGCTTCTGAACCAGAAGGAAGAGATCGAATTAATGATCGAGATGGGCTATGAGGAAAATGACCCGGCAGTGATCCCGGATATCCAGGAGATGCTGGACGAATTCATTAATGACTTTGAGCACATCAGGATCAAGACTTTGCTTTCCGGTGAATACGATAAATATGGAGCCATCGTGACTCTGCACGCGGGCGCCGGCGGGACAGAATCCTGCGACTGGGCGAGTATGCTGTACCGGATGTATTTACGATGGGCAGAGCGCAACGGATTTTCCACGGAAGTGCTGGATTATCTGGACGGGGAAGAAGCCGGGATCAAAGCCGTTACTTTCCAGGTCAACGGAGAAAATGCTTACGGATATTTAAAATCGGAGAAAGGCGTTCACCGTCTGGTGCGGATTTCCCCCTTTAATGCGGCAGGCAAACGCCAGACTTCCTTTGTATCCTGTGATGTCATGCCGGATATCGAAGAGGATCTGGATGTAGAGGTGAATCCGGATGACTTAAAGATTGATACCTATCGTTCCAGCGGAGCCGGCGGACAGCATATCAATAAGACGTCTTCGGCGGTCCGCATTACCCACATTCCCACCGGGATCGTGGTTCAGTGCCAGAATGAGCGTTCCCAGTTCCAGAATAAGGATAAGGCAATGCAGATGTTAAAGGCAAAGCTGTACCTTTTAAAGCAGCAGGAAAATGAACGGAAGCTCCAGGGCATTCAGGGAGAGCTGACAGAGATCGGCTGGGGCAATCAGATCCGCTCCTATGTCATGCAGCCTTACACCATGGTAAAAGACCACAGGACCAATGCGGAAACAGGAAATGTGGATGCGGTGATGAACGGAAATATTGATCTGTTTATGAATGCTTACTTAAAGTGGATTGCCCTTGGAAAGACAAAAACTGTTGATTAATAAAAAGAAATATGGTAGTATCTTTTATATGCGTACAAATGTATTTATAGAAAAAACAAAAAGGGGAAGAGCATGTCAGATAACAAGAGATATTTTGTAGTAACAGAAAAAGCAGTGCCCGATGTCCTTTTAAAAGTTGTGGAGGCAAAGAAACTGCTGGAGACCCAGAAGAGTGTCACCGTACAGGAAGCAGTGGATTCTGTAGGAATCAGCAGAAGTTCTTTTTATAAGTACAAAGACGATATTTTTCCCTTTAAGGAAAAGACCAAGGGACAGAATATCACTTTTATCATCCAGATGGACGATGAGCCGGGGCTTCTCTCGGAGGTCCTGCAGACCATTGCCAGATTCCACGGAAATATTCTTACCATACATCAGAGTATCCCCATGAATGGAATCGCCAGCCTCACGTTAAGTGTGGCGATCCTTCCCGCAGAGGGAGACGCGGCAGCCATGGTAGACAATATCGAGCATATAGAAGGCGTCCATTATTTAAAAATCTTGGGCAGAGAGTAATAAAAGAATTGGAACGCAGCCTTTGCAGCCTTCCAATGATCATAAGGAAAAGGAGAGGAACGACATGGTTCAGGTAGCAGTTTTAGGATATGGAACAGTGGGGTCCGGCGTAGTAGAAGTCCTGGAGACCAACTGGGAGAGCATAGCGAAAAAAGCAGGGGAAGAGATCAAGATCAAATATGTGCTGGATCTCAGAGATTTTCCCGGACAGCCTGTAGAGAAGGTGCTGGTGCACGATTACGAAGTGATCGTCAATGACCCTGAGGTTCAGATCGTAGTGGAAGTTATGGGAGGCGTGGAGCCGGCGTTTACTTTTACGAAAAGGGCTTTAGAGGCTGGCAAATGTGTGTGTACCTCCAACAAAGAACTGGTGGCAAGACACGGTCTGGAGCTTCTGGAGCTGGCAAAGGAAAAACAGGTGAACTATATGTTTGAAGCCAGCTGCGGAGGGGGAATCCCCATTATCCGTCCGCTGTCCTCCTCTCTTACTGCAGATGAGATCGATGAAATCTCAGGTATCCTGAACGGAACTACCAATTATATCCTTACAGAGATGGCAGAAAAGTATGCGGATTTTAACAAGGTGCTGAAAGAAGCCCAGGACAAAGGCTATGCAGAGCGCAATCCGGAAGCGGATGTGGAGGGGCATGACGCCTGCAGGAAAATTGCCATTTTGTCCTCCCTGGCGTACGGTTCTCATGTGAATTATGAAAAGATTTATACCGAAGGTATTACCAAGATTACCGTGGAAGACATGAAATATGCGGCAGCCATGGGCAAATCCGTGAAGCTGCTGGCAACCAGCAAGAGAGAGGGCGATAAATTCTCCGCCATGGTGTGTCCGGTGCTGGTAGGCAGAGACAATCCGCTGTACAGTGTCAGCGGAGTCTTTAACGCCATTTTCGTACACGGAAATATGCTGGGCGACGCCATGTTCTATGGAAGCGGAGCAGGCAAGCTACCTACTGCCAGCGCGGTAGTGGGAGATGTGGTGGACTGTGCCAAGCATCTGCATGAAAATATTATGCTGGGCTGGAGCGGCAAAGAGCTGGAGCTGATGGACCGAAAGGATACCACCCACCGGTTCTTTGTCCGGGTCAAGGGCAGCGTGTCCGAAAATCTGGAACAGGCAGAAGCCCTGTTTGGTCCGGTCAGCCTTGTGGAGGCAGAGGTAGCAGGTGAATTTGGATTTGTAACGGAACTGATGAGTGAAGGAGACTTTGAGGAGAAAGCCGAGAAGCTTCCGAGTATGATCAGCAGAATCCGTGTCAGAGCATAGGAGCAGAAAGATGAAATACATTGTGGTTTTAGGAGACGGAATGGCAGATCAGCCATTAGAAGAACTGGGAGGGAAGACTCCGCTGGAATACGCGCAGACGCCCCAGATGGACGCACTGGCGAAGAAGGGTAGCATCGGTATGGTCCGGACGGTCCCTGAGGGGATGAGTCCGGGAAGCGACACGGCAAATTTATCCGTGCTGGGATACGATCCCAAAATCTATTATTCCGGGCGTTCCCCGCTGGAGGCGCTGAACATCGGCGTGGATCTGGAGAACGGAGACGTAGCGGTCCGCGCCAATTTGGTGACCCTCTCAGAAGAAGAGGAAGAATACGAAGCGAAACGGATCCTGGACCACAGCTCCGATGAGATTTCCACAGAGGAGGCAGCACAGCTTCTGGAGGCAGTCCGGGAAGTCCTGGAGGATGAAAGGTTCCAGTTCTATGTGGGAACCAGCTACCGCCACTGTCTGGTCTGGAAGCAGGGAATGGTCCTGCCCCTGACGCCGCCCCATGACATCCGGGGAAAGCAGATCACAGAGTATCTGCCCCAGGAGCCTTCGTTCCTGGAAATGCAGAAGAAGAGTTATGAGATCCTGAAGAACCACCCGGTGAATGTGAAAAGACGGGAGCAGGGATTAAACCCTGCCAACAGCCTGTGGTTCTGGGGAGCAGGGACAAAGCCTGCACTTTCTCCCTTTGAGGAGAAATTTGGAAAGAAAGGCGCTATGATCTCTGCCGTGGACCTGCTAAAGGGCATTGCAGTGGGGACCAGTATGAAAAATATTACAGTGGAAGGCGCCAACGGCGGTCTTCACACCAACTATGAGGGCAAGGCGCAGGCGGCTCTCCAGGTGCTTTTGGAGGAAGGCTGTGATTTCGCCTACATCCATGTGGAGGCTCCCGATGAGATGGGGCACCAGGGAAGCATAGAGAAGAAGATTCAGGCGATCCAGTATCTGGATCAGAGAGTCATCCGGGTGGTAAAGGAAGGTATGGACGCTTCCGGGGAAGACTACCGTATGCTGATCCTGCCGGATCATCCGACTCCTATTTGTGTAAAGACTCACACATCGGATCCGGTTCCGTATCTTCTCTATGACAGCGGGAAGGAAGATAAGCATGACTGGCTTTATAATGAAGCAGAAGCAGAGAAAAGCGGAAACCGTGTGGCAAAAGGACATGAACTGATGCAGTATCTTTTCGGCGAAGCGTAATTTAACCGATCGGTCAGAAAAGTCAGACGGCGGCACGCAGGGGACATCTCCCCGGGCGTGCCGCCTTTTGTAAATATACAAATAGTTAAGAAAAACAAAGAAAAAGCAGGAGGTTTGGCAGGATGCGTACAGAAAAGGAAATGCTGGCAATGCTGAAGGCGGCTGTCTATGAGGATGAAAGGATCCGGGCTGCCTACCTGGAGGGATCCCGGGCAAATCCGAAAGTTCCCCGTGACCTGTTCCAGGATTATGATGTGGAGTTTATTGTAACGGATACGGCGCCCTTCCGGGAGGAAAAAGGCTGGATCGACCGTTTCGGTGAGCGGCTGTATATGCAGTATCCGGAGGAAGGCCCTTTTAGCCAGTCGGATGTAAGTCAGTGCTATGGATGGCTGATCCAGTTTGCCGACGGGAACCGTCTGGATCTGCATGTGTGTACAAAGGAATATGCGCTGGCGCATCTGGAGTTGTACAGGACTTTGGTGGATAAAGACGGCATCCTGCCTAAACGCTCAGAGACCAGCGATGCGCTTTACTGGGTAAAGAGACCGGAACGGGAAGAATTTCTGTGTACCTGCAACGAATTCTGGTGGTGCCTGAATAATGTGGCAAAGGGACTGTGGCGGGAAGAACTGCCGTATGTCCTGGATATGCTGGACTTTCATGTGAGGCCCATGCTGAAGCAGCTGCTGGAATGGAAGATTGGGCTGGAGCATGACTTTGCGGTCAGTCCGGGGAAAGCGGGAAAATATATGAAGAAGTTTCTCTGCGCAGAGGATTATGAACAGTTTCTTGCTACCTACGCACCGGCTGAGAAAGACGCTATATGGAAGGCAGTTTTTCAGATGTGCAGTCTCTTCCACCGGACGGCACTGGAGATCAGCGGAAAGCTGGGGATTCCTTATGATGCCGCTGAGGCAAAGAACAGCCGGAGCTTTCTGGAGCATGTGAAAAGGCTGCCCAGGGATGCAAAGGAAATTTACTAGATAACTGGAAAAGGAGAAGAGGATAAATCATGGAATCTGTACAGAGGAAGGAAAAGTCAGAAAGGAAAGCAGTGCTGACCATAGCGGGCAGTGATTCCAGCGGAGGCGCGGGAAGCCAGGCAGATATCAAAACCATGATGGCAAACGGAGTATATGCCATGAGCGCTATTACAGCCCTGACAGCGCAGAACACTCTTGGGGTTGCCGGGATCCTGGAGACTGCGCCGGAATTTTTAGAGAAGCAGCTGGACTGTATTTTTACAGACATCCGCCCCGACGCGGTGAAGATCGGTATGCTCTGCGGGGCGGATATGATCCGGGCAGCAGCGAAAAAGCTGCGGGAATACCATGCGGTCAATATTGTCCTGGATCCGGTCATGGTATCTACCAGCGGTTCCAGGCTGTTAAGCCGGGAAGCAGTGGAGGAGATGAAAGCGCGGATGTTTCCTCTGGCAGATCTGGTCACGCCTAATATTCCGGAGGGAGAGGT
>DWVZ01000041.1 GCA_019119975.1 Candidatus Blautia merdavium
GCAGCCGCCATAGCTTATACCATACAGCTGTACATGGAATTTTCCGGCTGTATGGATATTGTCATCGGAAGCGGAAGGCTTTTCGGCGTGAAGCTGCCGGAGAATTTCCGCCAGCCCTTTGCGTCTAAGAGTGCGTCTGAATTCTGGAGGAGATGGCACATAACCCTGGGCGTCTGGTTTCGGACCTATGTCTTTTATCCGGTATCCATGTCCGCAGCTGTAAAGAAGTGGAACAAATTTGCCAAGAAGCGCCTGGGAAGATACGCGGCAAAAATAGGTGTGACCGCGGCGGCGCTGTTTCCGGTATGGCTCTGCAACGGGCTCTGGCACGGTCCCAGATGGAATTACATTTTTTACGGCATGTATTATTTTGTCCTGCTGGTTCTGGAAGCTGCCTTAGAACCGCTGTGGAGCAAAGTGATACAGGTCTGCCACATCAGAGAGGAGGCGTTATATTGGAAGCTTCCCCGGATCCTGAAAACCTGGGTCATCATCTTTGTGGGCGAGCTGTTTTTCCGGGCAGAAGGACTGCGGATCGGGCTGCATATGTTTTGCAGCATGTTCCGGGATTTTCACCTGGAGAGGCTTTGGGACGGATCCTTTCTGAACTTCGGGCTGGACAGAGGCGATTACGCTGTGGCGGCGGCAGGCTGTCTGGCAGCGGCAGTGGTGGGAATGTGCAGGGAAAGAAATCTTTTCCATGAAGCAGCCTTCCTGCGGCTTTGGACCCCGGTGCGCTGGGCAGTCTATTATGCGCTGATCTTTGGTGTGGTGATATTTGGAGCTTATGGAATTGGTTATCAACAGGTGGATCTGATCTATGCAGGATTTTAGAAAGAAAGTGAAAAAAAGGTGCAGGTCAATACTCTTTTTCCTGCTGCTGCTGTTTCTGCTTTCGGGAACTTCCAAAGGCATCACAGAGCTGTCTAAAAGAGATGATAACCTGATACAGAGCAGAAATAAAAGCATCATTAAGATACAGAAAGAGCCGGAGGATACTATTGATGTGCTTTTTTTGGGAGACAGTCTGGCTTACACCTCCTTTTCCCCCATGCAGATGTGGAGCGATCACGGATTTACTTCCTTTGTGGGCAGCCAGGCAGGACAGAAGATCCAGGAGAGCTACTCTATGCTCAGGACTGCCCTGGAGAAGCAGAATCCCAAGGTAGTGGTCCTGGAGACCAATGTACTCTTCCGGGAGATGAAGGGATTTGACGGAATCCGGGACGTGCTGGCAGAGAAGGGAACCTACTATTTTCCGGTTTTCCGATTCCACGATATCTGGAAACCGCTGCTTATGGGTACCCAGTATAAGGAAGAAAATTTCAAGGGATTTATGATCCGGGACATCGTCTCCCCCTATGAGGGAAAGGATTATATGCAGGAGAATAAAGAAAAGCATCCGATTTCCAATCTGGTGCAGGAATATCTGCAGGAAATCCAAAACCTTTGCAGTGAACATGGAGCCAGTCTGCTGCTGGTAAGCACTCCGTCTCCTGTGAACTATAATTATAAGAAATATAATGCACTGAAGGAATATGGACAGGAGAACCAGCTTGCGTATGTGGATCTGAATCTGAAGACTGAGGAGCTGGGAATTGACTGGAAGCTGGACAGCCTGGACAAAGGAGACCATCTAAACCTGACCGGAGCTATGAAAGTTACAGCGTATATAGGAAACTATCTGAAGAACCATTATCCTCTGACCGATCACAGAGAAGACAGCCGGTACAATGCATGGGAAAAAGAAGCATCTCAATACAGAGAAAAAGCAGAGAAAAAAATGGAAGTTATGAAGAAAAAATGATAAGATTAGCCAAAGGAAGCCTGTAAGGGAAAGGAGGATCAGGAAGATGAAGAGAGAGCAGGTACTGATCGTAGAAGATGACGAAGATATCCGGGAGGGTGTCCGGATCCTTCTGGAAAGTGAAAATTATGATGTAAGAGAAGCAGAAAACGGAAAAAAAGGGCTGGAGCTGCTGGATGAGGACACGGATCTGGTGATCCTGGATATTATGATGCCGGGCATGTCCGGCATCCGTACCTGCGAGGAAATACGCAAAAGCTCCAATGTCCCCATACTTTTCCTTACCGCTAAGGCGCAGGAATCGGACAAACTTCTGGGGTTGATGGCAGGAGGCGATGATTATCTCCCCAAGCCCTTTTCCTATGCAGAGCTTTTGGGAAGGGTAAAAGCCCTGCTGCGCCGGTATAAGATCTATCTGGGCAAGTGTGAGACCAGGCAGGAAAAGGAAGCGCCCTATCTGGAACTGGGCGGCATACGCCTCCATGAAACCTTTAATGAGGTGCTTGTGGACGGAGTGGAGAAGGAAATGTCGGATCTGGAATACCGGCTTCTGCGATTGATGATGCAGTATCCGAGAAAGATCTTTTCAGCACAGAATCTTTATGAGAGCGTATGGGAGGAGCCCTATTTTTATTCCTGCAACAGCACGGTTATGGTACATATCAGAAAGCTGCGGGTAAAAATAGAGAAGAATCCGAAAAATCCCAGATATATTAAAACTGTATGGGGAAAGGGGTATCGTTTTGATGCGGAAAAGGAGTAAAAGACGGTCGATCCATTCCATTTATGTTCAGCTGCTGCTGCTGCTGTTTTTTTCAGCGGCAGCGGCAGCTGTTCTCTTTCAGGGATTGGATATGGCATCGACTTATCTCATTGACCGGTATATCTATAACTCTGAATATCTGGAAAAGTGGGGACAGAAATATGCGGACGATCTGCAGGAATATATCCAGGAGCATGATCTGGTATCGACAGATTCCGCAGGCATCGGCAGATGGGTAAAGGAACAGAAGATCATAGTGATGCGTATTTATAAAAACGATATCCTGATCTATGATTCTGAGTATCCCGGCGAAAAAATCTGGCAGGAAGAAATCCCGGGAGAAGACTATGGATGGGAGAATTCCTATCCTATGCAGTTTGCTGACGGCACCGGGACCGCAGTCATGGTGGGGGCATATGATTATCAGATTTTCAATTACGCTCTGATCACAGAGCTGGTGCTGTCCTTTGGGGTCTTTGTCCTTCTGGTGCTTTTGGGGATCCGAAGGAAAATGCACTATATCAGGAAGCTCAGCGAGGAGATCGAGATTTTAGAAGGCGGAAGCCTGGAATACCCCATCACGGTCAGCGGAAAAGACGAGCTGGCTGTGCTGGCAAAGGGGCTGGATCATATGCGTATTTCCTTTCAGAACCTGATCCAGAGTGAGGCGAGAATGGCGCAGGAAAATCAGAGGATCGTCACGGAAATGTCTCATGATCTGCGCACTCCGGTGACTTCTATTATGCTGTATACAGAAATCCTGAAAAAGGGAGACTGGGAGGACAAAGAGCGGCAGATGGAATATGTGGAGCGCATAGACAGAAAGGCGCGCCGTATGAAACAGCTGACCGATCATTTGTTTGAATATTCTCTGATCACAGGGGAGACAGAAGTGCAGATGGAGGAGCCGGAGCTTTATGAGGTGGTGCTCTATGACCTGTTCTCCGAGACCTGCAGCTATCTGAAGCAGAAAGGATTCCAGGTAGTCTTCCGGGTACAGTGGGTGGACAGGAAAATACAGGTATCCAACGATTATCTGATGCGGATCATGGATAATATCACCTCCAATATTATCAAGTACGGAGATCCTTCCCAGCCGGTGACAGTCTCTTCTGTCTGCCAGAAACATATGTCAGGATTCCGGTTCCAGAACAGGATCCGGGATATGGAGGAGAAGACGGACAGCACAGGAATCGGAATACAGAGCATCAAAAATATGATGCAGAAAATGGGAGGTCAGTGCATCACAGAACAAAAGGAAAAACAATTTTTCATCACACTGCTCTTTCCGGAGCGTGAGGAATAAAAAGGAAGAGGAACTTCTGCGGTTTGCCATATTTGGTAATATTTTTGTAATAACCTGCAAAATATTACAAAAAATACCGGGTTGACATTATAACGTAACCTTGATAAAATAAGTCCGTAACAAAACTTAATAAATCTGTAACAAATACGAAAAAGAAAGTACAGACTTATCAGGAGGTTATTATGAAAAACAGAGTAAAGAAACTTTTGGCATGCGCAGGAACCGTAGGTGTGATGACAGCTGCTATGGCTGTTCCGGCTATGGCAGAGAGTACAGAGGAAAGTGGAAATATAGGAACCGTACAGGCTTATGACTGGTCAGATAAAGCAGCTGCAGATGTGATTACATATGCGAATATCAGAAGCGGCGCCGATATCAGTTATTCCAGAGTAGGAATGCTGCCGGCAGGCGCTGTGGCGACCATTGTAGGAGAAGAGAACGGCTGGATCCAGATCGTATCCGGAGAGGTGGAAGGCTACATCCGCGGCGATCTGCTGGTATCCGGCGCAGAGGCGCAGGAGCTGTTCCATACCGTCTATGGAGATGGAGAGATCGTAGAGGCCACACCGGTGGACGAAGCGGCGGAAGCGGCAGCACAGCAGGCGGCAGAGGCAGAAGCGGCTGCTCAGGTACAGAGCGCCGGCGTGTCTTACTCCGGTTCTGACCTGGATCTGATGGCAGCGATCATTGAATGTGAGGCAGGCGGTGAATCCTATGAAGGAAAGATCGGCGTAGGCGCGGTGATCATGAACCGTATGCGAAGCTCCCAGTTCCCCAATACACTGTCAGAGGTCATCTATCAGAGCGGACAGTTCTCACCTGTGGCAAGCGGTAAACTGGCGTCGGTATTAAGCAGAGGAGCCAACCAGGACTGCTATGATGCGGCGAGAGACGTCTTCGCGGGAGCCAATACCATCGGCGACTGTCTGTTCTTCCATGCGGGAAGCGGAAACGGACTGACCATCGGCAACCAGACTTTTTATTAAAAGCAGGGCTTTGGCTGTGCATTTTTACAGGGGAATATATAATATAGAGAATATACAGGACTGCCGGGGCAGAGAGCATGCAGCTTTCTGCCCCGGCAGTTTGTTCTTGTAAAGACAGGGAAAAACGGTTATCATAAACTGCAAAGAAAACTACAGCAAAACTACAGCAGATTCAGGCGAAGGGCACAGGCTCCGGAATGCTTTGGACAGCCGGGCGGGAGCGGTGCAGAAGCCGGAAAACGGAGGCGGCATGAGGATTCAAATCGTGGAGGACGACCGGGCGCTGGGGGAAGGCATTGCCCTGGCACTGGAAGAACCTGGAACAGAATTTATAAAAAACGCAGAGGTAAGGACCGCAAAGGAGGATTTCCAGAGGCAGGAGCCGGATGTGATCATTCTGGATCTGAATCTTCCGGATGAAAACGGGTTTACCTATCTGAAATGGGTGCGCAGCCGAAGCTGCGTGCCGGTGCTGATCCTGACGGCAAACGACCTGGAGCTGGATGAGGTAAAGGGATTTACCCTGGGAGCTGATGATTATATGACAAAGCCTTTCAGCCTGGCAGTGCTGCGGGCGCGGATCCGCAATCTGACCAGGCGTGCAGGACAGGCTTTTGTGTACGAAATTGACGACTATGTCTTTGATTTTCACAGGCTGGTCTTTTCAAGGAAAGGAAGAGAGATTTCTCTTAGCAGAAACGAACAGAAGCTTCTGCGGCTGCTGGTAGAGAACCGGGGAAGAATCCTTACCAGGGAGGTTCTCATGGACCGTCTCTGGACAGACGGGGCAGAGTATGTGGATGAAAACGCGCTGTCTGTAACCGTGAACCGGCTGAGGTCCAAACTGGAGGAGAAAGGAAGTTCAGGATATATCCGTACCATTTACGGGCAGGGATATATCTGGGGAAAGGAAGAGAGGAAGAAATGATCGGGAGGACCATGCGCAGGCTCAATGAGATGCTGGACAAGGGAATCGACGGCACGTTTCAGGAGTCGGACTATGATGAGACAGAACTGTCCCGGCTGGAAAGTAAATGGAAACGCTTTCTGGCAGACTCCAGCATAGCGAAACAGAATCTGGAAAAGGAAAAAGCAAACATCAAGAGTATGGTCTCAGACATTTCTCACCAGACCAAGACCCCGGTGGCAAATCTGCGGCTGTACACCGAGCTTCTGAGGGAGCGTCTGGAAAAGCCCTGCCCTCAGGATGAAAAGAGCCGGGAAAGGGAGCGGGTCCTGGCACGGGAAATCGCAGTACAGGCAGAAAAGCTGGAATTCCTCATGGAGGCGCTGACTAAGCTGTCCCGGCTGGAGACCGGGCTGGTGACAGTGGAACCGGAGAAAAGGTCTGTGGAGCCGCTGCTTTGCAGGGTGATCGCCCAGATTGAGCCTGAAGCAGAGAAAAAAGGGATCCGGATCGTGTGGGACCGGGAGAAGGCAAAGGCAGCCCAGGCACGTTATGACCTGAAATGGAGTACAGAACTGCTCTATAATCTGGCGGATAATGCAGTGAAATATTCAGAGAAGGGCAGTCAGGTGGAGTTTTATGTAAACTTATATTCTATGTATACGGCAATCTGTGTAAAAGACCAGGGCAGAGGGATTTCGGAAGAGGAGATTCCCAGGATCTTCGGCAGATTTTACCGGGGAAAGGATGTACAGCAGCAGGAAGGCGTGGGGATCGGTCTGTATCTGGCAAGGGAGATCGCCAGGCAGCAGGAAGGATATATCCGGGTCCGGTCCAAGAAAGGAGAAGGATCGGTTTTCCAAGTGTATTTGCCTGTATAGCAGCAGCGTCTTTATTCAACCGCTGGTAGAATTCTCCGGTAGAAATTCACTTGTTTGGTTATTGAAAGGAAAGGTTCGGAAAAATAAAATAAAAGTACAGAGCCTGGCGCTGACAGCTGACTGAAGCGGCAGGAAAGGATCAACCATACAGGAGGATATGCAGATGCAAATGCAAAATGGTAAGAATACAGGAGATTTCCTGTCCCGCAAGAGGAAGGAAGCCGGATTGACGCAAAAGCAGCTGGCGCAGAGGCTGAATGTTTCCTTCCAGGCAGTTTCAAAATGGGAAAAAGGCACAGCCATGCCGGGAGCGGATCTTCTCCTGAAGCTTGCACAGGAGCTGAATGTCAGTACGGACGACATTCTAAACGGTGAGGAGAGCGCTCATGTTTCTTACAGCAAAGCCGGAGTGGATATCTCGTACACCGATGCCATTAAAAGCGAGATGGAAAAATATGTGTCTGTGGGAAACGAACGGGTCCTGAACCGTATGGGAGCTTTTGCCTCCCTGTACGACTTCCATTTCCCCGAAATCAAGCATCCGGTGCTGGTCTTAAAGGCAGAGGAGCCGGGATCAAAACAGAAGCTTGCCATTGAATATGGTTATACAGAGTCGATCTGCCATGATATGATCAATCATCTGGTAAACGATATTCTGGTGATGAATGCAAGACCTCTGGCAGTGCTGGATACCATTGTATGCGGAAAGGCGGAGAAGGATACCATCAAAAGCCTGGTAAAGGGCGTGTCTGATGCCTGCCGGGAGAATGAATGCGTATTGATCGGCGGAGAAACCTCCATACAGCCCCAGGTGCTGGACAAGGGTGTCTATGTGCTGACATCGAATGTGGCAGGTGTGGCGGACCGGGAGGAGATCATCGATGGAAGCAGGATGGAAGAGGGGGATGTGATCCTGGCAGTGGCATCCAATGGGCTTCACACCAACGGATATTCTCTGATCCGTATGCTGATGGACAGGAACGGGGATCTTCTGCATACTCGGGTAGGGGAAGAAACCTTTCTGGATGTGATCATGAGACCCCATACAGCGTATTATCCTGTGCTGAAAGAGGTGCTGGATGCCCGTACCGTCACAGGCATGGCGCATATTACAGGAGGCGGCATCAAAGGGAACTTCAAGCGGATCATCCCGGATAAGCTGTATGCACAGATCGATCTGTCAAAGCTGCAGATCCCTGAAATCTTTCACCTGATAAAGAAAGAGGGAAAAATCCCAGACGAAGAGATGCTCTCCACCTTTAACTGCGGCGCCGGGCTTCTCATGGCAGTCAGGAAAGACAGCGCTGCCAGGATCTGCCGCAGGATCAGTGAAAGAATCCCCTGCTATGAGATCGGCACCATAAAAGCCGGTGAAGAGAAGGAAAAAGTACAATTTATCCATCATCTGCAATGGTAAGAATCTTTCAGAAGTGTTAGATTTTAGAAATGATATGGAAAGAATAGAAGTGTAAGATAAAGGACAGGAAAAGAAATGCTGTCCTTTTTTCTTTTCTGTGTAAGAGGAGAAGTCCGGACAGAGCAGGCAGAAGGAGGAAGGTTTTTCCTTCCCGGGGACGGCAGGAAAGGAGACAGTCTATGAAGGTACTGAGAACAGAAAATCTGAAAAAATATTATGGGACAGGAGAGAACCAGGTAAAAGCCCTGGACGGTGTAAACCTGGAAGTAGAAAAAGGAGAATTTGTAGCGGTGGTGGGAACCTCCGGCAGCGGAAAGTCTACCCTGCTCCATATGCTGGGAGGATTGGACCGCCCCACTTCGGGGAAGGTTTATGTGGAACAGAAAGATATCTTTCAGCTGAAGGAGGATCCGCTGTGTATTTTCAGAAGAAGGAAGATCGGATTTGTCTTTCAGAGCTATAATCTGGTCCCGGTGCTCAATGTATATGAGAACATCGTACTTCCTGTGGAACTGGACGGAAACCAGGCAGATGAAAAGTATGTGGAGAAGGTGATTCAGATCCTGGGGCTTTCGGAAAAGCTGCAGAACCTTCCCAGCCAGCTGTCAGGAGGACAGCAGCAGAGAGTTGCCATTGCCAGGGCGCTGGCTTCTAAGCCGGCGATCCTCCTTGCGGATGTAAACTGAACCCCATGTGCTTACTGTACATAACGTATATACAGTAAGATTACATGATAATATAGGTACATGATACACAGGTAATGAGAAAAAATGTGTATGGAGTAG
>DWVZ01000042.1 GCA_019119975.1 Candidatus Blautia merdavium
TATGGATTTCCGGAAATAGATGTTACAGAAAAAGGAAAGAAATTTGATACTGAGACGTTAAATATACTCACTCTTTGTCTAGGAGTAATGTATGGTGTTGCAGGGGCAAATAATGCTCTGAAAGCAGTAGCAAAAGCACTTGGCAATGGGATACAAAAACAGTTAATGAAAAAAGCCTTAACTAAGGGAACGATTTATCCGATTGTAAGGAACGTCGCAAAATGGTTTGGTGTTAGAATGACAAAAGAGGTTTTCACAGGCTTTTTTAAACATGCAGTACCAGTAGTTGGCGGAGTTATCGGAGGTGGTTTGACCTATGTATCATTCAAACCATGCTGTGATAAATTGAAAGCATCTTTACAAGATACTTTGCTGAGTAATCCAGATCATGCGGCTACGGATGAAGAAAAAGAGATTATTATTGATATTGAAGACGCAGAGATGACAGAGAGTGTAGAGGAAACGGAAGAATAAGTAGATAAGCAAAAGCTGTAAAATTTTAAGTTAAATTTTACAGCTTTTATAGAAGAACCCGTTTTTCTTACCAAAAATGGGAGAGGACGTTTTGTAGTTCTGATATAGAGGGTTATGGAAGGGATCAAAAGAACTTGTGGGGGAGTAAAATACGCTGAAAATTAAGGATTAACCCATTAGTCGCAGTAGTTTAAAGTAAAACTTAAGTACGGTATGAAAAATATTGGTAGATATTACCATTTGTAAATAATAAAAGGTCATCTTTTTGAAATGCTGCCTCAGTGATATCTGCGCGAAAAACGGAATATAAAAATTAACGGCAAGTTATATTTTTCCGGAAAATCCTGACAGTCCTTCAGTTGTGAAAGCAGCCTCCTGTTGGTATAATTTCTGTAGGAAATGCATTTTCAGCAGAAAAACCACAGGAGGTAAATTTATGCCGTTTCATACAGTGATCAGAGAACGAAGAAAAGAACTGGGGCTTACCCAGGAGCAGCTGGCAGGTTATTTGGGAGTGACCGCTCCGGCAGTAAATAAATGGGAGAGAGGAAACTCTTACCCGGATGTGGGGCTGCTTCCGGTACTGGCAAGGGTACTGAAGACGGACTTAAACACCCTGCTTTGTTTTCAGCAGGAGCTGACGGACCAGGAAATCCAGGGCTTTCAGCAGAAACTGGCAGAGCTTTTTCAGCAGCAGGGCTTCTCAGCCATGTTTTCAGCAGCTATGGAGAAGGTACGGGAGTATCCTGTGTGCGGAAAACTGCTCCACAGGACAGCTGTTTTCCTGGACGGCGTCTTGCTGTTAGAGGAGATGGAGCAGACAGAGAAAGAGGATTACCAGAAGGAGATCCTGGCATTATATGAGCAGGCTGCCAGCCAGGGGGATGGGGAGATACGAAGCCACGCCTGCTATATGCTGTGCTCCAAATACATGGCAAAAGAGGAGTATGAAAAAGCCCAGAAGATGCTGGACGCTCTTCCTGAGGAGAGCAGTCTGGACAAAAGCACTCTCCAGGCACGGCTTTATCTGGCACAGGGAAAGTCCAAAGAAGCAGCGTGTATTCTGGAGAGAAGCCTGTTAAATAAGGTCAACGGACTTCTTCCCATTCTATCGTGCATGGCGGAAACAGCTGCAAAGGAAGGCGCCTGGGAAAAGGCAGAGAGGCTGGCAAAGACCTGCGAGAGCACGGTGGAGCATTATGAACTTTGGGATTACGGCAAAGAGATCCTCTGGCTGGATCTGGCAGTGGAAAGGCAGGAGGCTGGCGAAAGCCTGCGGCTGTTCCGCTCCCTTCTGGAAAAGGTGAAAAAGCCTTGGAATCCTCAAAAGACAGTCTTGTACAATCATATTTTTGGAGATATGTCTGATAAAAAGCCGGAGCAAAAGAATTGGGAGACAGGTTTCGTCTATGAGAAGATGCAGTCTGTGCTGCTGGCGGATTATGAGAAGAATCCCAGATATGAATTTTTGCGAGACCAGGAAGGATTTTGGCAGCTGCTGGAAGAATTTAGGGGAAAATAAGAAGACGGGAATAGATGGAACATATTGAAAAAACGGGAAAAGAGAACAGATAGGAGACTTTTGGGAGCTTCCTTCTGTTCTCTTTTAAATTTATCTTGACAAAACAGATGAAATGTATAAAATGTACTTATACATTAAGTACATTTAGAGGGGGTGATGAGATATGGACATTATTATCAGCAATAATGCGAACAAACCAATATACGAACAAATAACTTCTCAGATCAAAGCAAAGATCATGAGCGGAGAATTAAATGCCGGAGACAGCATTCCATCTATGAGGTCTTTGGCAAGATCCCTTCACGTAAGCGTGATTACCGTGCAGAAGGCTTATGAAGACTTGCAGCGGGACGGTTTCATTGAAACTACAGTGGGCAGAGGTAGCTTTGTATCTGCTCAGAACAAAGAATTTTATCAGGAAGAGCAGCAGCGTATTGCAGAAGAGCATTTACAGATTGCCGCAGACATAGGACGAACGAATCATATCGCTCTTTCCAAATTGCAGGAATTACTTGCACTTTTTTATATGGAGGATGAATAGTATGGATTATGCTTTGAAATTAGAAGGCGTAAGTAAACGCTATGAAGGGTCAGATTTTGCTTTGGACAAGATTTCATTTGCTCTGCCAACGGGAACGATCATGGGATTTGTTGGGGAAAACGGCGCTGGAAAAACAACGACGATTGGATGTATTTTAAACACTTTAAAAAGAGAACACGGTACAATAGAAATTTTTGGAAAAGAAATGGACGATGATGCCAGGTCCATTCGGGAGGATCTGGGTATTGTTTATGATGGTGATAATTTTCCGGCTTATCTGACTGCAAAGCAGCTTTCAGATATCATGGAAGGAGTTTATAAGAACTGGGATACTCCGCTGTTTTATGAATATCTGGAGAAATTTCATTTGAAAAGCAAGCAGAAAATCGGAAAATATTCGAAAGGCATGACTATGAAGCTGGCGATTGCAGCTGCGTTATCCCATCACCCGAAGCTGCTTATTATGGATGAAGCGACGAACGGTTTAGATCCTGTTATGCGTGAAGAAATACTGGATATTTTTCTGGAGTTTGTCGAAAATAAAAATCATTCGATTTTATTGTCATCACATATTACCAGTGACTTTGAGCAAATTGCAGATTATATTACGTTTATTCACAGAGGGAAGATTATTTTATCAGAAACGAAGGATCATCTTATTTACAACTATGGCGTTTTAAGATGCACGGAAAAGGATTTTTCACTTTTGGATGCAGAAGATATCGTTGCATATCGCAGAAAGGATTATCAAATCGATGTATTAGTTTCAGATATGAAAAATTCCGCAAAAAAATATCCCAAAGTTGTTGCTGACCACACGACGATTGATGAAATTATGCTGCTTTTCGTAAAGGGGGAAATGGTGTGAAAGGACTATTAAAAAATAATTTTCTGGGAGTAATTGAGAATATAAAGATTTTATTCCCACTTGTTGCTGTTCTTGGCATCGTGCTATCCGTTACGGGTGATGCCTCTTTGCTGCATATTTTTTCATTTACGATTGCACCGATATTATCTGTATTAGCTGCATTGTGTTTGAGAAAGGAGACGCTGTCTAAGTGGTATAAATATAAAATATCACTGCCGGTTAAACGGAAAACCATTGTTCAAAGTTATTATATCAGTCATTTATGCTGGTGTCTGGTTGGTATGCTGACTGTAACTCTTTTTATGAGTGTTACGGTCATCGGTCATGGAAATCAATATTTTTATTATGGATTCCGTGATGCTGTAACGCTTATTTTAGGCGGGGGCGTAGTATCTGTTTATGTAGCGTCGGTCTTTTATCCATTGTACTATTATTTAGGATCAGAAAAAATCGAGATTACGGCAATCCTCAGCCTGGCTATTTCCATCGGTTTTCTTGTTGGAATAAGCATGATAATAAATATAGTTGTTGGCGATAAACAGATATCGGATATAGAGTATTATAGGAGTCTGCTGATGATTCTGGGCATTACAGGTGCGGCTTTTCTAGGTTCTTATTTTCTGTCAGTCTATATCTTTCAGAAAAAAGAATATTAAGCAAAAACAGTCTTTACAAAAGCAGTCGTTCTATGCTATTCTAAAGCAAATACAGACTAAGCAGATTAGTCCAGGGAAAGAGAGGTGCAGCTTGATGACGGTATTTCGTAAATAAGCAGGACAATAAAAGTTTTGTTTTCATCTGAAACAGATGGCTTTTTTGTTGTACCTTTATTTACGGATGCCTGTATCATCAGGTCTGCCTATATTTCCCTGGCATTTTTATGCCCAAATACAGGGATTGCTGTGCCCATTTCCATATGCGGCGCAGGATTTGGTATGGCAGGAAACGCCTTTGTTTGCGGTGTTCATTCTTTTTATTGTCCTGACAAAGAGATTCTTGATACTGGAAGAATACTTGATAAGGAGAAAATGACATGAACCGTGAAAACAAGAAAAGACAATATGAAAAAGGCTACTATAAAACACATCCCTGCACAGACAGCTTTACCTGCAAAACCTGCGGGCGGCTGGTAGTTTCCGCAGGAGCAGGAAGCGGGCACAGGAATCACTGTCCCAACTGTCTGACCAGCCTTCATCTGGACAATGAACCGGGAGACCGGGAAGCAGACTGCGGAGGCATCATGGATCCGGTGGCAGTCTGGGTAAGGAAAAACGGAGAGTGGGCGATCATCCACCGGTGCCGCCGCTGCGGCAAGCTCAGCTCCAACCGCTGCGCTGCTGATGATAATCCCATGAAGCTGATGTCCATCGCCATGAAACCCCTGTGCCTGCCGCCGTTTCCCATCGAGCGGATCGAGGAACTGACGGCGCTTATGGGCGGAGACGGACAGCTGAAAGAGTAAGCTTTTTGGAGATCGGGAAAAGCTCAGGAACCCGGCTGGAATTCTAAGGTGATGCACAGCTTCCCTTCCCGTTTCTCTGCCCGGACTGAGCCGCCCATGCGTTCCATCAGCTCTTTGGAAATGGACAGCCCCAGCCCTGCATGATTTCCCTGCCGGGAGGCATCGGCGCGGTAAAAGCGGTCAAAGAGATGGGCAGCATCCAGATCCGAAAGCTGTTCCACCTGGTTGGAAAAGGTGAGGCAGCTGCCTTTTTGGGTAATATACAAAGGTCCCGTGCCGTGGGACAGGGCATTGGAGATCAGGTTTCTCAGCACACGGCGAAGCTGCTGGGCATCCGCATTCACCTGAAGGGCTTCCCGGTCAAAGGAAATCCTGGGTTCTCTGTGCTGCTTTTCAAACTGGGTATAAAATCCCGTGAGGGCATCACAGACAAGAGGAAAGAGCTGTACAGGGGCGCAGGTCAGGGACAGGGCGTCCCCGGTCAGCCGGGTATAGAGAAACAGCTCATCCAAAAGCTGCTCCAGATCCCCCAGGCGCTGGCGGACAATAGTACAGTATTCGCCGTGCTTTTGGGGATCTGCAGTTTTTTCCAGAAGCTGCACATAACCTGCTGCCCCTGTTAGGGGCGTGCGGATATCATGGGAGACGCAGGCAATGGTGTATTTCAGGTCTTTTTCTGTTTCCCTGGCATGAAGGACCGCCTGCTGCTGGATGTCAATACACTGATTGATCTGCCTGCACAGCGAAGTCACAGCCCCATCCTGCAAAAAGCAGGTCAGTCTCTGATTGCTGTCATCGTTCAGCTCTTCCAGCTGCCTGGTCAGCGCCCGCAGCTGCTTTTGATACAGAAAAAGCCGGACGCCCAGATACAGCACAGCGGCTGTCAGCACCAGAAAAAGAAAAATCCAAATCATAAGTACCTCCCAAAATCAGAAAATCCATTAACAGATATCTTTTTTATTTAACACTCTGGACGCCAGCAGCAGATAGATCAGGATCCAGACAAAAGAAATAAATACAGAAAACAGCGGATTCAGCTCAGGACTTTCGTTTCCCAGAAGAGAAAGCAGCAGGCTGGAAGAAAGAGAAAAGCTTTCTGAACCGGTCACATAGGGGGCTGTCATAGCCAGATAGGACGGAAACAGTTTCCCTACAGAAAGATCCCAGGCTCCCAAAAACAGCTGCAGAAGTCCCGGTACTGTGCCAAAGCCGCATACCAGAGACAGCAGGATGCTGATCCACACGCTTCTGGTCATCATACAGAACAGGAGATTCTGCCCAATGAGAGCAGTCAGAGCCGCCCACCCGGTCAGCAGCATAAAGAGCAGCTGAACAGGATCTCCCAGCGGATTGGAAAATCCAAAAGCCCACAGCAGTCCTAGGGAAAGCAGGGTCAGGACCAGCATGAAAAATCCGGTGACGATGGAAACCGCTGCCAGCTTGCTGAGAAGATAATCCATCCGTCTGGGATAAAAAGAGAAAATGTTTTTGGCAAATCCGGTGCTGAAATCCTGGCAGCACATAAGAGAGCTTAAAACTGCCGCAAAGGACACCATCAGTCCTCCGGAAAACAGCAGATTTCCCAGAAATTCATACTTGGTACTGGAAATGAATTCCTGTCCGTCCTGCAGATCAGAGGCATCCAGCTCAAAACCGGCGCTGACCGCCTTCTGGGTCAGCTGCGGGTCTGTTACCAGCTTCAGAGAGACTACAGCAATGACCAGGATCCCCAAAAAGACGGCTAAAGTGATATAGAGTCCCTTATCACGAAAAATTTTCCGGAGTTCCATACGAAGAAGATTAAGCATGGCGTCTCCCTCCTTTCCTGGCACGGGAGTTTTCGGTGCCGGTCTCAGATGTTTCCCTGCCCATAAGAGAAAGAAAATACTCTTCCAGGTCCTGCTGATGAGGATAAATGGCATAGACGGCAATTCCCGCTTCCGACAGAACGCTGGTGACTGCAGATGAATCCACAGAGGAAAAAATGCGGATTTCTCCCTCCGGATGAACTTCATAGCTGCGGATCCCCAGCCGCTGTTCTAAAAGTACGGCAGCCGTTTTGGAATCTGAAGTTTTCAGATATAAGTAATCCCGGCACTGGGAGGCAAGTTCCTGAGCAGAAATCTCCCGGATCAGACAGCCGTCCTTTAAAATCCCGTAGCGGGTAGCCATCTTGGACAGTTCTCCCAGGATATGGGAGCTTACCAGAATGGTAATGCCTTTTTTCTGATTCAGATCGATCAGAAGCTGGCGGATCTGGTTCATGCCCTCCGGGTCCAGTCCGTTAATGGGTTCGTCCAGGATCAGAAGGTCAGGTCCCCCAAGAAGCGCCATGGCAATGCCCAGCCTCTGCTTCATTCCCATGGAAAATTTCTTTGCCGCTTTCTTGTCCTGGGGATTTAACCCGACACTGGCAAGAAGCCTGAGGATCTCTGGTTCCGGCTCCGGGATGCCCATGAACAGGGCTTTTAAGTACATGTTTTCATAGGCGGAGCAGTCCGGCTCGAGCCCGGCGCTTTCGATCAGCACGCCGATCCGCCGTCTTACGGATTCTAAGTGCAGGGGCTTACCGAACAGCTGGACGGTGCCTTCGCTGGGAGCGGCAAGCCCGCAGAGCATTTTCAGGGTAGTGGATTTGCCGGAGCCGTTTCTTCCTATGAAGCCATAGATGTCGCCTTTTTTTACATGCATATGCAGAGAAGACACCGCAGGCTTTCCGGCATAGAGTTTTGTCAGATTGGATGTCAGGATGATAGAGTCGTTGTTCATTGGAACCTCCTTCTTTGTCTTTGCTTTTTGTGATTTTTATTATGAAGGAGAAAGGTTTAAAAAGCGCAAAGAAAAGTTAAAGAAAGGGTAAAGCTTTTCCCTATTCTGCCAGTTTGAAACCGATTCCCCACACGGTCTGGATGTAAGTGTCTGTGGCAGTCTTTTTCAGCTTTGCCCGGATGTTGCTGATATGCACGTTGATGGTTTTATCCTCTACAAAGTACTCCTGGTTCCATACGGATTCAAAGATCTCCTGCTTGGTAAAGACCTTGCGCGGATGGCGCAGAAACAGTTCCAGGATAGCAAATTCATGGGCAGTCAGCTCCACGGTTTCCCCTTTGGAGGTAAAGGTCCGTCCGCTGGTTTCCAGAACCCAGTCTTTGTAAGAGAGGGTTTCCTGGGAAGCAAAGAGGAGATTCTGGCTGCGGCGCAGCAGCGCCTGGATCCTTACCACCAGCTCCTCCAGATCAAAAGGTTTGGTCAGATAATCATCCGCGCCGCCCCGCAGCAGTCCTACCTTATCCTCCAGCGCGGATTTGGCTGACAGGATCAGGATGGGAATCTGAGAACGAGTCCGGATATCCTCAGTCAATGCTTCCCCGGTCATGCCGGGCAGCATAAGATCCAGGACCAGCAGGTCAAAAGGCTGGGTGTCAAAAAGCAGCTTTGCCTCGGTTCCGGAAAACGCCTGTGTGCAGGAAAAACCCTGTTCGGTCAGAGATTGGAATACCAGCTGATTGATGGTGGGATCATCCTCTGCGATTAAGATTCGTATCATAAAAAACCTCCGAAATTAAGAAATCCCGTATATTATAGCATGGGAAAAAAGAAGCCGCAATTCTTTCTGGACGCAGAGAGAAGAAAGGGGTAAAATGGTGCTGTAAGAAAAAGCAGCATACGGCAGCTGCCGGCAGTGCCGGTCTGTCCGGGAATGCAGGAGGAGGACGAAATGATGGAATTAGGACAGGGAATCCGTGAGCGCAGAAGCATCCGGAAGTTTCAGGAGACCCCGGTGGAACGGGAAGTTTTAAAAGAAATCGTAGAGACAGCGTCTTATGCGCCGTCCTGGAAAAATACACAGACAGCCAGGTATTATGTGGTGGAGAACCGGGAATTAATTGAAAAGCTTGCCACAAAGGAATGCATGATGGGATTTGATCATAATGTGAACATTCTTTCCGGCGCTCCTGCCGTGGTGCTTCTTGTCACAGTTCATGGAATTTCCGGATTTGAACGGGACGGCAGTTATTCCACGGCAAAGGAAGACCGCTGGGAAGTCTTTGACGCAGGGATCGCTGCCCAGACCTTTTGCCTTGCAGCACATGAGAAGGGACTTGGCACGGTGATCATGGGGCTTTTCGATGAGAAGAAGGTTGCAGAGACCGTGAATCTGCCTGAAGGTCTGCGGATCGCAGCGGTAATTCCTATCGGCTATCCGGCAGTACAGCCCAAAGCTCCGGCGAGAAAACCGGTGGAGGAACTGATGACGATTCTTTAAGGATAAAAACAGAAAATAAAGCAGAAAACGGGAGATACCTCATTGGATTTTAATTGAGAGAAATCTCCTGTTTTCTGCTTTTTCACGCATTAGTATCCGTTACTTTGTATGAAGTCTGTCGGTGTGACAGCCGGAATGGAGGAACCGGTAAAGTCTTTGATATTTCTTGTGAGGATACAGCTTGCGCCGCTTCGTTCTGCCACAGCATCTACAACGGCATCCTCAAAATCCGGCATGGAACGCATAAGCGCGGTATGAATATCCACACCCTGAACATCCGCGAAGGTGACAATCTGGGATAGCTGTTCAATCCGGTCTTTTGCCTTTTGTGCAGAATGAAATGCTTTACGGAGCATATAAAAAATATCCGTGGCGGCGGAGGCGGAGACCAGACATTCTGTATCAGTTTCTATTGCCTTGCGGAGCGCCTGGTAGGAATCTGTGAAGAATGGTTCCCGTTTCTGGAGGATATCCAGAATGACATTGGTATCAATTAGTATTCTCATTGTCTGGACATCCTCTCCTCACGCAGTTCGTTTTCGTCCATTGCCTGTTCCTGAGGAATGATTCCTACAAGATTGTCCAGAAGCGCCAGTTTATTGACAGCGGGGCTTGTGAGACGGGCAATGCTTTTTCCATTCTTGGTAATGAAAATATCCTGGGACGATGCCAGTTCCAGATATTTTCCCAGGTTTGTTTTCAATTCGGTTGCAGTAACGATCATATGAATCCCTCCTACTCCAATGCCTATTTTATAGTATTATTATACTCAAATTGTACGAATATATCAATATAAAACCGTGCGATATAAACCGTGCGATGAAATATTTATAGAAAATTCATAAGATTCAAGGATAGGCTGGGGATACAGGATATCGTGCAAAATACCAGTCAATCCCTACAGTGCTCTGTCGGCATACTCCCGCACCAGCGCCTGGAATTCTTCGGTATGCGCCGGATACCAGGTCTCAAAGACACTGTCCGCATCTTGTATTTTCCTGCCTAGAGCTGCCAGGAATTCGGGAATGACTGCTTCTGCCAGTACTCCGGCTTCTTCTCCCAGGCGGGCGCCGGGATCGGTCTGGGAACCGCCGGTAAAGAGACGGAATGCAGGCTTCATTTCCCCCTGGATCTTTTTGGCATGACCGACAAAGCCCAGAGCTGCCGTCTGATGGGAACCGCAGCTGGAAGGACAGCCGGAGATATGCATCTGGGGCAGCACGCCGTCTTTCAGATTCTCTTTGCGGATCCGTTCCACACAGGAGCGCAGCAGTCCCTGGGAGCAGCGCAGACCATGCTGGCAGATGGGAACGCCAATGCAGCTGACACTGTTTTCAAACAAAGTTTGGGCGCCGTCTTTGGTAGCTTCCAGCACCGGAGGCACTTCCTTTGCCGACAGATTGATCACATAGAGAGTCCCTTCCGGAGACAGACGCAGTTCGGTATCGGAAAAATCCTTTATGGCGTTCCATAATTCCTGAATCTTTTTCCCATCCAGGCATCCGCCGATGGGGTGGTAGGAAACCGTATAAAGCCCTTCCTGTTTCTGCTCCAGGATCCGTTCGCCCTGGATGGTTCCTTCCGGATTTTTCCGGATCAGAAGCGGGGAGGAGATGGGCAGGGGCTCTTCTTCCTGTCTCGCTTCTGCCAGGAAACGGGCAAATTCTCTTTGGATGCCTTCCACGCCCAGAGTATCCTGGAGATAGCGGGTGCGGGATTTTGCCCGTACCTGATAATTGCCGTAGGTTACGAACAGGCGGATCATGGCGCTGATGTAGAGGGTGACTTCCCCGGGATCTGCCTGTTCTGCCACCAAAACGCCCAGTTTGGGATTGGGACCTAATCCTCCCGCGCAGTAGACAGAGAAGGTGTGGTCCTGCCTTGCGGCAAATCCCAGATCCCGGAAGGTGGCATGGGTCAGATTTTCTCTGGTATTGGAAAAGCCTACTTTTAATTTCCTGGGCAGATGAAGGGAGGATATCCGGCTGACCAGATAATCTCCTGCCGCCTGGGCATAGGGCAGAACGTCAAAAAGCTCCTCCTTCTCCACACCGGAGAGAGGGCTTGCCATCACGTTTCTGGGGTGGTCGCCGCCGCCTCCTTTTGTGATGATGCCGAAGCGCAGACAATCCCTCATAAAAGAGACCACGTCTTTGGCGCTTAAATTATGCACCTGGATGGTCTGGCAGGTAGTGATCTTTAAAAGGTCAAACTGGTATTGTTCCGATTTGTCCGCGAGAAATTCCAGTGTTTCTTTGGAAATCCTGCCTGCCGGAAGCCGCAGCCGGAGCATGTAGCCGCCTTCCTTTTGGGCGTAACTGCCAAAGCCTCCGGAAATGCCTTTGAATTCCTTTCTGGTGATCTCCCCGGCTTCCAGGGCTTTGATCTTTTCTTCAAAAAGTTCCGTTTCTTTTAAAAACTGATCAATCAGAGCTGGATTTGTCATAGATTTTCTTTTCCTTTCCGTGATTCTTTGCATTGCTGTCCCTCTAGTATAGAAGATGAAAAAAGAGAAAACAAGGGGGCGGAAAGGAAATCTTGTATTTTGCCTGGATCCAGAGTAAAATACGGATAGATGATAGAGAGCAGACCGTTTTCACAGGAATTACCTTAGAAAATGTTACATTGGAAAAGACAGATAGGAAATCAATGCAGGGAGGATCCAAATGGCAAAAAACAGCAAAGAAAACATTCCCCAGAAACGAATCGAACAAAAACAGTATCTGATGCTGGAA
>DWVZ01000043.1 GCA_019119975.1 Candidatus Blautia merdavium
TTGAAAAAATCGTTGTTCATGAAGCGGTCAAAGGTGAGGACGGAAGCCGGGAACAGGAGGTAGAAATCTTTTACCGCTTCATCGGCAAAATTGATTGAATGACACCAATATCTTTAACTATGTGATACCGGAATCTCCTACCCGGATTTTCAGCGTCTGGTAATGTTAAGCGACTTTTTCGATATGACGCTTGATGAGCTTGTAAAAGATATTGATGTACAAAACATTCGGAGTAAATCTCTGACGGACGAAAAAGTAGCATCGTTATTTCATGATGTGGAGAAATGCAAAACGATTCTGCAATACATTGGTAAGGGCTTTTTCTGTCTCTTACTCTTTTGTCTGGCAGTTATGCTTGCTGCTTTCCTTTTACATGTGATTTACCCGGAGGCGCCGTTTTTTTGGCAAAGGCAGTAAATGAAAAGAGCTTAAGACCATAAAAAGCCAAACTGGGACAGGAAGCCAGCTTACTTGCAGCTCCCTGTCCCATCGAATCCTGCCTCAATATTTCACACCTTTCCAATACACCGGCGTGGTAACTTCCGCGATGTCAGGCAGGTTCACATCCCGCAGCGCCCATTTTTTGAACTCTTCAAACCCGGTACGGTCTACAATATAACCGATATGCTCCTTGCCTCCGGGTGCGTTGGGATCTATATATTCCTTTACATAATCATACGTATTAAGAATGATTTTGATAATGCTGTCCTCATCTGCCCACTTAATGAAATCCTCACCCATACGGGGATTCTTCTTCCCGGTCCTTCCCAAAAGGGTCAGACGATAGTATTTCTTCTGACTGCGGGTCCATGCTGCATTGGGACAGTTTATGACACATTCTCCGCAGCCAATGCACCGCCGTTCGTCTCTCTGCGGACGATAATTAACCGTTTTCAATGCTTCAACTGATTTCGTTTTGCATGCTTTTACGCAGGCGCCGCAGCTTACACAGCGATCCGGCTCAAACTGCGGAAGAGTCATGCCCATAATACCGAAATCATGCATGCGCACCTTTGCACAGTCATTAGGACAGCCTGTCAGTGCGATCTTAAAATGCAGGTCATTTGGAAAAACAGCTTTTTCAATTCTCTTTGCAAAGGCAGTGGTATCGTAGCAGGCAAAGGGACATACCCTGTTTCCGATGCAGGCAGTAATATTCCTTGTGCCGGAAGCAGGATAACCGGCTCCTGCCTCATCCTGGTTGATCTCCATTCCGTCAATGAGCTCCTGCAGCGCTTTGTTGACCTCCGGTATTTTTTCAAAGGGGATCCCGGGAATCTCAAATCCCTGCCTGCTGGTAATATGTACTGTACCGTTGCCGAAGGTTTCCGCAATCTGCTGGATCTTTCCCAGATATTTGGCATCCAGATGTCCTCCGGGCACACGGATACGGGAAGCTGTCAGTCCCCGCTCTTTTGTAATACGGAACGCATTTTTCTTTAATCCTTTTGTATTGATATCCATATTCACCCTCCCTTAATCCACCAGGAACTTTCCTTTTGTATAGTTAAATACAGGACCATCCAGACAGACATAGGTATCTCCGATCTTACAATGTCCGCATTTTCCCAGACCGCAGCACATCTTCCGTTCCTGTGAGATCCAGATATTTTCTTCGGGCAGCCCGATGGCAAGAAGCCCCTGCACGGAAAAGCGCATCATAGCCGGAGGTCCCACCACGATTGCCGCAGTATTTTTTACATCTCCAAGGGGAATGTCCGGTATGTATTTGGTAACCAGCCCGATCTGGCAGGCTGTATCCTCTTCCGCGCAGTCGACTGTGAGGATCACATCCATGGATTCTTCCCACCGCTTTAAATCCTGGCGAAAAAGGATATCATGGGGCGTCTTGAAACCGGAGATCAGCGTCATACGCCCTCTCTCCTGAGGATGCTCAGAGAAGTAGTCCACCACTGCCCGAACCGGTGAAAGCCCGGTACCTCCGGCAATGACGATCAGGTCTTTCCCCTGATAATCGGAAAGTTCAAAGCCATTTCCATAGGGTCCCCTGAGCAGCAGAAGATCCCCTGCATACCGTTCAAAAACCGCGTTGGTAACCTTCCCTACCCGGCGGATGGTCAGGTCAATGAAGTTCTCTCCGATACCGCTGACCGATATGGGAGCTTCTCCGTACTTAGGGATAGAAACCTCGAAAAACTGTCCCGGCTTTACCTCTCCCTGGTATTCCATACGGAAGGTGTACTCAATTTCTGTGTGCCGGATCACTTCCAGGATCCTGGAAGGAAATGGAATATAATCGTTTCTGATCATTTTTGCTTCACCTCCGTCATAGCCTCTTCCAGCTGATTTACACAATTAGAAAAAGAAATATATTCCGGACAGATATCATCACAGCGGCCGCATCCTACACACATGTGATAGCCGTTTCGCTGTTTATAATCCAGAACCTTATGCAATACTTTAAATCTCATCCTCTGTCCGTTTTTCTGCCGGTAGCTGCCGCCTCCTGCCACGTCAGTAAAGCCGTCCACCATACAGGATGCCCATACCCTGCGGCGTTCTCCCACTTTTCCATTTTCACTGTAGAAAAGGTCCTGCATGGTAAAACAGGTGCAGGTCGGACAGACAAAGTTGCAGCGGCCGCAATGAATGCAGCGGGAATCATACTGGTCCCAGAGCCTGCTGTCTGCCGCCTCTGCAGTCAGTGTTTCCGGAATCGTAACCCTGACAGCGTTCTCTGTGACGTATTGCGGGACTACCTCCTGACTGGCACAGCCTGCTTCTGCCAACTGCCGGTTCCATTGAGGATCTCTGCAGTCTGCCAGATAGGTTCCGTCTTCCTGCCGGTCTATACTCAGATCATAATTCGTGCTTTGATTGGTTCCCATGCTGACACAGAAACAATTTTCAAAAGAATGGCCGCAGCCCATGAGAACAATCTTAATATTTTCTCTCAGACGGCTGTAATAGTAATCCGCCGGACCATTCTGCAGATACATGTCATCCAGCCGTTTCAGTCCATGAAGGTCGCAGCTGCGCAAAAAGAGGACTGCGCCTTTGCGGGGACCGTCTGCCTCCTTTGTCTCACCTTCTGTAAAATAGAATAGCGTCTGGGAAACAGGCGTAAGAATTTCTTTGAAGGAATACTGGGATTTCCTGTCAAATACGATTTCATTTATCTGGCTGATCTCTCCGTACCGGATACAGTCCGTATCAGAGAAACGCCCGCCGCCTTTGTATACTTTTGGCGCGTAAATATGATATTGCTTCTGCCATTCCTTTAGTATGGCATTGAATTGTGCTTCCTGGATACAAAAACCCATCTCAAACCCTCCTACTGTTCGTTTTCTGCTTCAGATAGCTTTATTTTAGCAAAAGGGAAGAGCAGTTATGTTGCCTGTGCAACATCGCTGCTCTTAAAACAACTGAAATGTATTTTTCTGGTAGTCAATAAGCCCCTCCCGCTTCATGGAAGAAAGCTCCCGGGTCAACGCGCTGCGGTCTGCGCACAAATAGTCAGCCAGCTCCATCCTTCCCAACGTGATCGTAAAGCTGCTGCTTCCCTGTTCCTTCGCCTGCTGCCGCAGATATACCATAATTTTTTCCCGAAGTGTTTTTTGAGAGATGATCTCGATCTTATTCATCAGTTTCACATTTTTATCTCCGATCATCCGGACCATATTTTCAATAAGCCTGTGGTGAAATCTGCAGGTCATCTTACAGGCATGAATCACTTTATAAAACGGCAGAAACAGCACTGTGCATGGAACTGCCGCAAAAAAGCTGACCCGGGCATCCAAATGGCTGCCGCAGGAGAAAGACTCCCCAAAAAGCTCGCCCCTGTCCATGGAAAGAAGGAAGGTCTGATTCCCTTCCTCATCTTCTTTGACCATATGAACCGTACCGGAGAGGATCACGCCCACACTGCGCACCTCATGTCCTTCTAAAAAGATAATTTCCCCTTTGTGATAGGTCTTTTGGAAGCTTCCCAGACATTGGAGCATAACAGGAAGGTCTTCCCTGCGGATTCCCGCAAACAGGGGCAGCATGGTTTGCTGGCAAATCTCAGATTCCATTTCGTTCCTCCTT
>DWVZ01000044.1 GCA_019119975.1 Candidatus Blautia merdavium
GTATTCAGCGAGAGTACCTTCCATAATGACAGGCAGAAAGCGGAAGTTTCTGTATTAAAAAAGGACAAGGACACCTTAAATCCTCTGGATGGCGGCGTGTTTGGCCTGTATGCAGGAAGCGATATTAATAATGCGGATGGAAGTGTCGTGGTATCGAAGGGAACGCTGATTGAAAAAGCGGTGACTGGAGAGGACGGAAAAGCTGTCTTTACGGCGGATTTGCCCATTGGATTTTCTTTTGATGTGAAAGAAATCCAGGCCCCGGAAGGGTATGTGAGAAATCAGGAGGATGTATACTCCTTCACTTTCTCTTACACCAATGACAGCGAAGCGAAAGTGACATTTACCCATACCTTTGTCAATGAGCGTGTGAATGCCACGATCAAGCTGCAGAAAAAAGACGCAGAGACGAACCAGGCAGTTCCGCAGGGAGACGCCACTCTGGAAAATGCAGTGTATGGCCTGTATGCCCGTAAAGATATTGTACACCCGGATGGAGCAACCGGGGTGATCTACAAAGCCGGCGAGCGGGTGGCAACGCTGACCACGGACGAGAACGGGGAAGCGTCTGTAGAAAACCTGTATCTTGGGGAGTATTTTGTCAAAGAGATCACGCCTCCCGTGGGGTATCTGGCAGATGAGAGTGAACATGATCTTGTGTGCAGCTATGAAGGAGATCTGACCGCAACCGTGGAGCGGGAGTGTGTATCACTGGAACAGGTAAAGAAGCAGCCTTTTGAGATCATCAAGGCAGCCAATAATGGGGAGACGGACGCTGATCTCCTGTCTGGGGCCGGATTTACCGCCTACCTGCTCTCTGACCTTACAGTAAAGGAAGATGGCAGCTATGATTTCGATTCCGCAGAACCAGTGGTGATCGGGGAGAACGGGGCGACAGAAATGTTTACGGACGAGAAAGGATATGCCTGCAGTATTGCCCTGCCTTATGGCACATACCTTGTTCGGGAGACCACCACGCCCCATAATTACAAGCCGGTGGACGACTTTATCGTGCGGATTACAGAGCATAATCCAACTACGCCACAGGTATGGCGGGTGCTTCTGGACGAGGAATTTGAAGCAAAGCTGAAGATCATCAAGCAGGATGATGAGACGAAAAAACCGGTGCTTCACAAAGGTACAGAGTTCCGGATCTATGATCTGGATAAGCAGGAATACGTTGAGCAGGTGACAACCTATCCTACAACAACGGTTCACAAGACATTCTTCACCGATGAGGAAGGCTACCTGATCCTGCCCCAGAATTTAAAAATCGGGCATTACCGGATTGAGGAAGTCACAGCGCCTTACGGATATACACTGAATGAGAACTATTTTGAAATTGCCGTGGATTCCGATACCGCTTACCAGATCGACCCGGTGTCCGGGGATGTGGTGATTGAGGCGGTTTATGAAAACCATCCGGTAAAAGGAAAGCTGAAAATCGTAAAACAGGGCGAAGTCCTGGACGGATTCAGCAAGGACTTTGTTTATGAAGTAGAAAACCTGGCAGGCGCAGTCTTTGAGGTGTATGCTGCGGAGGACATTTATACCGCTGACTTCCAGAAAGACGCAGAGGGGAACCGTATCTTGGAATACTCTGCCGGAGAGCTTGTGGGAACTGTGACTACCGATGAAAATGGGGAAGCATATCTTACTGACCTTCCTCTTGGAAGTTACAAGATTGTGGAAGCTACCGCCCCGGAGGGCTTTGTACTAAATGGGGAAGCGCAGACAGTGACTTTTACATATAAAGACCAGGAGACGCCTGTAATCGAACAGGAAGCTGTTTTCCAGAATGAACGCCAGAAAGTGGAAGTATCCGTAGTGAAAAAGGATGCGGAAACGCAGGCGACTGTGGAAGGAGCAGTCTTTGGGCTGTATGCCAAAGAGGATATTCTGGCACACGGCGAAGTGATTGTGAAAGCGGACATGCTGATTGGAAAAGCGCTGTCTGATGAAAACGGCAAAGCTGTATTTATGAATGACTTACCGTTTGGCCGCTACTATATCAAAGAAGAAGCCGCACCGGACGGGTATATTTCTTCCGATAAAGTGGTAGAAGTGACTGCAGAGTATCAGGGGCAGGAGATTCCCGTGGTGGAACTGGCATCTGAATATGAAAATGAGCCGACAAAGATTTCTGTGAAAAAGACGGATCTCACAACCGGCGTGGAGCTGGAAGGCGCAAAACTGACCGTCCTGGATCAAGACGGGAATATCGTAGACAGTTGGACTTCCGTGAAAGGAGAGGAACACCTGATTGAGCGGCTGACCGTAGGCGAGACTTATACGCTTCGGGAAGAGCTGGCCCCTTATGGGTATCTGAAAGCGGAAGAAATCACTTTTACTGTGGAGGATACAGCGGAAATCCAGAAAGTGGAAATGAAAGACGATGTTCCGGAAGGGACGCTGATCATCAATAAGAAGGGCGAGTTCCTGGAAGATGTGACACTTGTTGATACCATTGGCGGCTGGATCAGTCATATCTTTGAATATATCACCGGCGCTTTAAAAGATGTAACCTTTGAGGTATATGCCTTGGAGGACATCAAAGCGGCAGACGGAGAGAGCGAGGATTATTATAAGAAGGATGAGCTGATTGCCACGATTACCACAGATGAAACAGGCATTGCGAAGCTGTCTGGCCTTCCCCTTGGAAAATACTATGTGAAAGAAAAGGAGACTGCGGAAGGCTATGTGCTGGACGGGGAAATCCGGGAAATTGACCTGACCTATGTGGATCAGGAGACAGCGGAAGTTACCTGGAATGGAGACTGGCAGAATAACCGCCAGAAGGCGGAAATATCTGTCCTGAAGAAAGAAAAGGATACTGACCGGGTACTGGAGGGCGCTGTGTTTGCCCTTTCCGCAAAAGAGGACATTACCAATAAAGACGGGGATGTGGTTCTGGAAGCGGGAACCGTGATCGAGGAAAAAGCAACCGGGGAGGATGGAAAACTGACTTTTGAGGCGGATCTGCCCATTGGATTTTCCTATGTAGTGAAAGAGACTTCCCCGGCTCCAGGATTTGCCACCACAGACGAGGTGCAGGAGTTTACTTTTACAGCGGAATCTTCTGATAAAGCGACAGTTTCTTATGAATTTATCTTTGAGGATGAACCGACCGTCTTTGAATTTACCAAAACTTCCCTGACAGATGGAAAAGAAGTGGAGGGAGCGGAGCTGACTGTAACCGATGAAAATGGCGAAGTTGTGGATGAATGGGTATCCGGCAAAGAGCCGCATATCATTAAGGAGCTGGTGGTCGGACAGACTTATACCATGACGGAAGTGCTTCCGGCTCCGGGGTATGTGACGGCGGAGAGCATCCAGTTTACTGTGGAGGATACCGCCGAAGTCCAGAAAATCGAGATGAAAGATGATGTGACAAAGGTAGAGATTTCTAAGACGGATATTGCCGGGAAGGAGCTGCCGGGAGCGAAGCTCACCATCCTGGACGAGAATGGTGAGGTAGTAGAGAGCTGGACTTCCACGGAGGAATCGCATTATATTGAGATGCTCCCTATTGGGAAGTACACACTCCATGAAGAATCCGCACCGGAAGGTTATCTGATTGCGGAGGATGTAGCCTTTGAAGTAAAAGACACCGGTGAAATTCAGAAGGTTGTGATGAAAGATGAGGCGGAGCCAGAAGAAACACCGGAGACGCCGGAAACACCGGCAACCACGGTGGATGCACCAAAAACCGGGGATCACACACCGATTGTTGCACTTATGATCTCCTGCGGCCTGGGGCTTGCCGGGATTGTTGCAGCCGCAACTTGGATGAAAATGAGAAAAAAGAAACAGGATTGATACGATAGGATTGGGCGTTTGTGGACAGCCGTGTGTTTCCATGAACGCCCTTTTTTATTTTGGAGAAAGAGGTGGATAGAAATGAAATGGTTGATCGCTGCGGGCGGGGTACTGGTGTTCCTGCTCTTATTTGGACTGTACTGCTGTATTGTGGTCGGTGCAAGAGAGGACAGGCTCCTGGAAGAACTGGAATGGAAAGGCAGGCAGGATGCAGACGGAGAAAACGGATAGAGGGAAATATGCGCCGGATAAGCCCCAGGACTGCGCTTATTGTTACTTTTGGCACAGCAGGAAACAGAAATGTACAAAGAAGCGCTGTTATTATCTTTTGCCGGAAGAAAGACAGGATAGCATCTGCAGAGAAAATGGGATGCTTGGAGATTGTAAGGTCTGCCCTTATGGACAGCACTCCCCCTGTATCGGCTACTGCCTGCAAAAGATTCTTCTGGATCTGCGGCAGTGCCGATAAAAGTAAGGGAAAGAAGGTGATCCGATATGCAGGATGAAGTCAATGAAAAGGTTGTGTCGTTGTGTATCAGCGGAGGAAAAGTTTCTGCCCGGATATTAAAAAATGTTTTGATGAAATATCTGCAGGAAATTGAAAGGAGAGAAAAACAGCAGGCGGAGAAATCTGCCGCAAAGGGAGATCCAGATAAAAGTATTTCTTACCGTGGAAAAATCAGCATGGAACAGCTTAAGGCGGAAAAGAAGGAACTCTCCAATATTGAGATTACGGATAAGAATATAAAATCCTTTGAGAAATATGCCCGGAAATATGAGGTGGATTACTGCCTGAAAAAAGACTGTTCCATGGAGCCGCCCAGATACTATGTGTTTTTTGGGGCAAAAGATGAAGCGTCTATGACGGCTGCGTTTAAGGAATATACAGGCTGGCAGTTAAAAAAGAGTAAGAAAATATCTGTCCGGAAAAAGCTGTCCCTAGCAAAAGAGCGGCAGGCAAAGCACCGGGAGCGGGAGAAGAACCGTCAGAAGGAGCGTGGGCCGGAGCATTGAGTGAGAAGAAAACTGTAAAATGGAAAAATAACAGGTCTGTAAAAAAAACAGTAACGTTGTTTCTGGAAAAAGGCAGGAAGAAGTTATCAGAGACAGTCAAGGGCAATCTGCCGTCTGTGGATTGGAAGCGGCTCCTGATCCGGAACCTTCCCTATGGAATTGTATTCTATCTCGTAGACAAGGTGGCATGGCTGTACCGGTACTGTGTCGGGAATTCCCTGATCGAAAAGTTAGGGGTGCTTTTCCTGAATTTTTCCCTGGCATTTCAGAACGTCTTTCCCAGCTTCCATCTCCAGGATCTCTGCATTGGCGTTATAGGCGCTGTCTTTGTGAAGCTGGCGGTGTATCTGAAAGGGAAAAATGCAAAGAAATACCGGCAGGGCGTGGAGTATGGCTCCGCCCGGTGGGGGACGCAGAAGGATATAGCGCCTTTTATTGATCCAGTCTTTGAGAACAATATCCTTTTAACGCAGACAGAGCGGCTTACCATGAACAGCCGTCCGAAGCTGCCAAAGTATGCCAGAAATAAAAACGTGATTGTAATTGGTGGCTCCGGTTCCGGCAAGACCAGATTTTATGTGAAGCCGAATTTAATGCAGATGACACCAAATGTTTCCTATGTAGTCACTGACCCGAAAGGCACGATCCTGGTGGAATGCGGGAAGATGCTGCAGAGAGGTTCCCCGAAGATGAAAGATGGGAAGCCGGAGCGTGATAAAAACGGGGAGATTGTGTATGAACCGTATAGGATCAAGGTGCTGAATACTATCAATTTCAAGAAAAGTATGCACTACAATCCCTTCATGTATATTCGCAGTGAGAAGGATATTTTAAAACTGGTGAATACCATCATTGCAAATACCAAAGGAGAAGGCGAGAAATCTTCTGAAGATTTCTGGGTGAAAGCCGAGAGGCTTTTGTATTGTGCACTGATTGGCTATATCTACTATGAAGCGCCGGAGGAAGAGCAGAACTTTTCCACGCTTTTAGAGCTGATCAATGCGTCGGAAGCCAGGGAAGATGATGAAGAATTTAAAAATGCCGTAGACGAGCTGTTTGAGGAACTGGAACGGGAGAAGCCGGAGCATTTCGCTGTGCGCCAGTATAAGAAATATAAGCTGGCGGCGGGCAAGACAGCAAAATCCATCCTTATTTCCTGCGGGGCCAGGCTTGCGCCCTTTGATATAGCGGAGCTTAGGGAACTGACAAGCTATGACGAGATGGAACTGGATATGCTGGGAGATCAGCGGACAGCTATGTTTGTTATCATTTCTGATACTGATGATACCTTTAACTTTGTTGTCGCAATCATGTATACCCAGCTATTTAATCTGCTCTGTGACCGGGCGGATGATGTGCATGGAGGACGGCTGCCTTATCATGTAAGGCTTTTACTTGATGAGTTCGCCAATATCGGGCAGATTCCAAAGTTTGATAAGCTGATCGCAACCATCCGGAGCCGGGAAATCTCGGCTTCAATTATTCTACAGTCCCAGAGCCAACTCATGGCCGGAGGTGGGGTTGTCCTCATTGGAACACAGTTGATCCCCTTGCTTGGAGGGCTATTCTGACGTAGAAAGGGGACTCATGTATGTTCGATGGCATTTTTGAGGCAATCGAGAACTGGATGAGGGATCTACTGACCGGGATGGTGACGTCCAACCTGACGACAATGTTTACCGATGTCAATGATAAGACCGGGCAGATTGCGTCTCAGGTTGGACAGACGCCCCAGGGGTGGAACGGCAGTATTTTCAGCCTGATACAGAACCTTTCTAACTCGGTGATCATTCCCATTGCGGGGATGATTATTACGTTTGTCCTGTGTTATGAGCTGATTACCATGCTGACGGAAAAGAATAACATGCACGAGATTGACACCTGGATGTTTTTTAAGTATTTCTTCAAGATGTGGGTAGCGGTCTGGATGGTATCCAATACGTTTACGATCACTATGGCTGTCTTTGACGTGGGCCAGTATGTGGTCAATGCGGCGGGAGGCGTGATCAGTTCCGATACGGCGATCAACGTGGAAACCATGCTGGACGCTATGGAGAC
>DWVZ01000045.1 GCA_019119975.1 Candidatus Blautia merdavium
AGAACGCCTGAAACTGCAGGCGCATTATTTTATGCTTCATCGATAGCTTTGCCGATGTCATGTCTCATATATTTATTGGCGAAGGTAATCCACTCTGTTGCTTTGTAAGCATTGGCGCGGGCTTCTTTCAGGTCTGCACCTTTTGCTGTAACTCCCAGAACACGTCCTCCGTTTGTCACAATCTTTCCGTCTTTTAAGGCAGTTCCTGCATGGAATACATAGTATCCGTCTTTGTCTTCAAAATTCTCCAGACCTTCAATGGGGAATCCTTTCTCATAAGATACCGGATATCCGTCAGAAGCCAGGACTACACAGACTGCAGCATTGTCTTCAAACTGCAGATCCACTTCATCCAGTTTACCGTCCACACATGCCTCGAACACTTCCACAATGTCATTTTTCAATCTTGGGATCACCACCTGTGCCTCCGGATCTCCGAAGCGGGTATTGTATTCCAGCACCTTAGGACCTTTTTCTGTCAGCATCAGTCCGAAGAAAATAATTCCCTTAAACTCTCTTCCTTCTTTTGCCATAGCGTCCACGGTTGCCTGGTAAACATATTTCTCGCAGAAGTCGTCTACTTCTTTTGTGTAGAAAGGACTTGGGGAAAAGGTTCCCATACCGCCGGTATTCAGTCCCTGGTCTCCGTCCTGAGCGCGTTTGTGATCCTGGGCAGAGGTCATGGTCTTGATGGTTTTGCCGTCTACAAAGGAAAGAACTGATACTTCACGCCCTGTCATAAACTCTTCGATTACTAATGTATTTCCGGCAGTTCCGAATTTTTTATCAAGCATAATAGTCTTAACGCCTTCCTCTGCCTCCTCAAGGGTATTGCAGATCAGAACGCCCTTGCCAAGAGCAAGACCGTCCGCTTTTAAGACAATGGGGAATTCTGCCTTTTCTCTCAGGTAGGCGAGTGCGGAATCTGCGTCTTCAAAATTTTCATAGGCTGCGGTAGGAATGTTGTATTTTTTCATCAGGTCTTTGGAAAATGCCTTGGACCCTTCCAGGATCGCCGCATTTTTCCTCGGTCCGAATACCCTTAAGCCTTCTCTTTCAAAGACGTCTACCACGCCGCCTACCAGCGGGTCATCCATACCTACTACAGTCAAGTCCACTGCATTCTCCTTCGCGAATGCAGCCAGCTTTTCAAACTCCATGGCTCCGATAGGAACGCACTCTGCTACCTGGGCGATGCCTGCGTTGCCCGGCGCGCAGTAGAGTTTATCCACCTTGGGACTCTGGGCTACTTTCCATGCAATGGCGTGTTCTCTTCCGCCGCTTCCGATAATCAGTACTTTCATAATTTTTCCCCTTTCTCTTCCATCACTCTTTGATCTTTACAATACCGTCCAGGACTTCTACCTTCCCATTGGCGATCAGGTTGATCGCCTGAGGCATGATCTTCCACTCTGCCTCCTCCATAACTCTCCTCTGAAGGATTTCCGGTGTATCGTCCTGTCTCACTTCCACTGCCTTCTGAAGGATGATCGGACCGGTATCGGTTCCCTCATCTACAAAATGCACAGTGGCGCCTGTGACCTTGACTCCTCTTTTCAGCACACCCTCATGGACCTTCAGTCCGTAATAGCCTGTGCCGCAAAAAGAGGGAATCAGCGCCGGATGAATATTAATAATCTTATTGGGATATGCCTTTACCATGATCTCCGGGATCACCACCAGGCATCCTGCCAGGACTACCAGATCCACTTCATAGGACTGGATTTTTGCCAAAAGCGCCTGGTTAAAAGCATCTCTTGTCTCATAGTTCTTGGGTGAGATGCAGACGCCCTCGATCCCGTTCTGACGGGCGCGCTCCAGGGCATAAGCCCCCGCATTGTTGCTGATCACCACAGAAATCTCTGCATTGGTAATGGTCTTGTCTTTGATGGCGTCGATGATCGCCTGTAGATTGGTCCCTCCGCCGGATACCAGAACCGCCATTTTTATCATATTCAGAACCTCCAAAATCAGAAACCGGCTGCCCGGCTTTTGCTCTTTACGAATCAGACAGGAAAAGGGCTGCCAAAAGCAACCCTGTTTCCTATTTTCTTATACTAATTTTACGCCTTTTTCTCCTGCCTCGATCTTACCGATCACATAAGGAGTATCTCCTGCTGCTTTGATGGCTTCCATGGTCTTCTCCACATCTGCGGCATCCACAGCCACGATCATGCCGATACCCATGTTGTAGGTATTGTACATCATATGCTCTTCGATTTCCCCTTTCTTTGCCATTAAGGTAAAGATGGGAGGCACCGGATAGCTGTCCTTCTCGATCACAGCGCAGACCCCGTCCTTCAACATTCTGGGTACATTCTCATAGAATCCGCCGCCTGTGATATGGCTGCAGGCTTTCACTCTCACGCCTGCTTCTTTCACGTTCTTCAAGGCTTTTACATAGATCCTGGTAGGAGCCAGAAGGGTTTCCCCAAGGGTCTTGCCCAGCTCTTCGTAATAAGTATTTAAAGATTCCTCTGTCATTTCAAAAACCTTGCGCACCAGGGAAAAACCATTGCTGTGCACACCGGAAGAAGCCATGCCGATGAGCACGTCTCCTTCTTTCAGGTCTTTTCCGTCGATCAGGTCTTTTCGCTCTACCACGCCTACCGCAAAGCCTGCCAGGTCGTATTCCTCTTCCGGCATCAGACCCGGATGCTCTGCTGTCTCACCGCCGATCAGGGCAGCGCCGGACTGCAGGCAGCCTTCTGCCACGCCTTTTACGATCTGCGCGATTTTTTCCGGATAGTTTTTGCCGCATGCGATGTAATCCAGGAAGAATAAAGGTTCACCGCCTGCGCAGGCGATATCGTTGACACACATGGCAACCGCGTCGATGCCGATGGTATCATGCTTATCCATCAGGTAAGCCAGCTTCACCTTAGTCCCGCATCCGTCTGTTCCGGAAAGCAGTACCGGATCGTCCATCTCCTTGATCTTTTTTAAGGAAAAAGCTCCGGAAAATCCGCCTAATCCGCCCAGCACTTCTTCCCGCATGGTCTTCTTTACATGCTCTTTCATCAGTTCCACTGATTCATAACCAGCTTCAATATCTACTCCAGCGTTCTTATAATCCATGGTTCTCCTCCAAAAAACAGGAAGCTCCGTCCCCGGCTTAGCATCTGCCGCCGAGGATGGGAAACTCCGCCTTATTTATAATTTTTGTATCCTACTTCTTTTAACTTCGCGTCCTTTGCCACTACCTGGTCTTTTAATTCCTCTTTGTAGTCTTTTAATTTCTGAAGAAGCTCAGGATCGGATGTCGCCAGGATCTTGGCTGCCAGAATTTCTGCGTTGGCTCCTCCGTTGATCGCAACAGTTGCAACGGGAATTCCGGAGGGCATCTGTACGATGGAGTACAGAGAATCTCTTCCGCCCAGGGATGTGGTATGCATCGGAATACCGATGACCGGCATAGGGAAGATCGCCGCGCACATACCCGGAAGGTGTGCCGCCATGCCTGCGCCTGCGATAATTACTTTAAAGCCTTTTTCTTCGGCTGATCTGGCATACTCAAAGAACACATCCGGTTCTCTGTGTGCAGAGATAATGGTCATCTCATAATCAATCCCGAATTTCTCCAGCATGTCTGCCGCTTTGCTCATAACAGGCATATCAGAGTCACTGCCCATAACAATTCCAACTTTTGCCATGATTATTCTCCTTTATCATTGAAAATTCCTGCGGACGCTGCCGCATGTCTTTGTACAGCACAATTTTACATATTGTTACAATTCTTGTCAAGTGGCGCGTTCAGCGCTTCTGTGCCTTCCAGGACAAATCTGCCGTTCTCTATGACAGAGAGTTCTCCTCCCTCTTTGGTCAGGACCCGGATAGAATCCAGCTCATCATAGGGAATGGTGATATCCGTATGACAGCCCAGGTAGGCTTTGCTCACATCCTCTTTTCTCAGGATGGAAACTTCGTTGTCCCGGGCAATGATCTCTTTTCCGTCGGGATTATAAACCGGAGTGTCTTCGCTCCAGCTGTAGCAGGTATCTCCCACAGCAAAGTGGGGACCCATCTTCTCCGCAATGAGAATGGGAAGCAGATGTCCGATCTGGTACTTCTGCGCCATCACATAGGCTGTCGTGTTGGTGCCGATGGCAAATTCCCCCAGAGGAAGCGTATCATGATGATACAGAAGATTGGTTTTGATAAATTCTTCATTCTCTTCCGCTGTATCAAAATTTCCGCAGCTGTACCGGGCGATCCTGCCGTCCTGGAAAGTCAGCTGCAGATCTCTGTACTCCAGTCCGTTTAAAAATACTTTTGTCACATGAAGGGTTCCTTCTGTACCGGAAAGTACCGGTGATGTAAAGACCTCTCCTACCGGAATGTTCACATCCGCCACGCAGTTTTCAAAATTGGTCTGCTTTTTGGGATCTTCCAGTGTATGCAGATGGACGGTCAGATCTGTGCGGTTGGCTCCCTTTCCTTTGATCCTCACGTATTCTCCCTGATCCAGGGCATCAATGATGGACTGCTGGATCTTCTGATACTGCTGATTATCCAGTGTATTGATCTTAACGGTTTCCCGGAAGATCTCTTCAAACTGACTGCCGATCTCCTTGACCGGATAGGCAATAATGGTAAAGCTTCTCTCGTCTCCTTTGATATACCGGTTCACGATCTGTCCTGCTTCATTGTCATAGCTGACCTGGAGTTTTTGCTGATGCCTGCTTAAGGCACACGCCTCTTTCTTGGTCACCGGCGCAAAGGGTATCTCTCCAAAGGTTTCCATGCATGCAGGACCGCCGTGGACATTTGCCAGTTCTTTTACCTGTTCATAAGCAACCTGCAGGACTCTCAGCTTCCTCTGGACAAATTCATGGTCCAGATAAAGAGCATGGTCATCTTTATGGTCGTACTCAAACTGCTTGTTTGGAACTGCGCCGTAATAGCCGATCCGGTGGTGCTGTTTTTTGTTCACGGAATGGACCGCGCTTCTGTAGATCACAGGTCTTAATCCCATAGCCTCAAACTGCTCTATAGCTTCTCTTACCATTCGCTCAAAGCCCAGCTGGAACCGGAGATTGACGGTCTTCTTTTTGGTAATATCCTTTCCTGTCATGAGAAATCCGGTGCGGTACCCTTCTGTAAAAGTCCGCGCCATTGCCTGGATCTCTTCCCGGGGCAGTGTATTGAGGAATTCTGCCATTGCCTTTTCATTCTCTGTAATGTATTCGCCGAACCGGTACAGATACCGCAGATCCTGCAGATCACTTTCACAGATAATCTTTGCGGCAAAATCCAGATCGGGATCTACGCCTTCCCTTACTCTGCGTCCCACCATTTCATCGCTGTAGTCGCTGACATACCAGTATACCGCTTCTTTTACATCTTTCGGCTCCACCTGCTCATCCTCGAAAAGGTTGTAGATCTGTACAAACAATTCCATGGCAACCGTCAGATCGAACAGTCTGTTTTCATAGGCAAAGACGATCATGCCCCGGATCTCTGTATAGAGGAAGCTTAACAGCTGTCCGAACTCCTCTCCCAGCTTTTCCTCGGCATAGGCAGGATTCCCATAGGACTCTGCATAATGCTCCGGCAGGATGTCTTCATACATTTTCTGATTGTTTTCTTCCAGCTCCTGCAGGGACGCTGTGTCCAGCCACCCTTCCTGCAGCCGGTCATAGACCTGGGTGATCTGCAGGATAAACTGCGTCGTCTTTACAAAGAAATCTCTGTATGGCTCCTTTACCAGCCCTTCCTGGCTGATCTCACCGATCCGCTCCCTCATTAGGGAAAAACGCTCTTTCATTAATTCGTCACTCATCTTTTAAATTACCGCTTTCTACATTTTTGTCCAAAATTTCTTCTATATAGGCTCTCATGGTTTCTGAGCCTTCTCCTACTCTCCGGTTCCGCTCCAGGACCTGGGATCTGCGCACCTGATGTTCTCTCCAGGCAAGTCCGTCTGTGGCATGGTTGAGCATGAGAGGCTGCACATTGTCGCAGACATGGGCAAACTTTGCCTCGCTGGTCTCATACGCCTCAAACTCTTCCCAAAGCTGGCGGAACTTCCTGCCCTGATCCTCCGGCAGCATACCAAACAGCCGATCCGCCGCCTTCTCCTCCCTCTGGCGCTTGGACTTATTGCCCTCTGCGTCATAGGCATAGGTGTCGCCCGCGTCAATCTCCACAATGTCATGGATCAGGACCATGGTCATAACCTTTGCCAAATCCACCTGCTCATTGGAATACTCTGCAAGAAGCACTGCCATCAGCGCCAGATGCCAGGAGTGCTCCGCATCGTTTTCCTTGCGCTTTCCGTCGGACAGATAGGTCTGGCGGTTGATAAATTTCAGCTTATCCACTTCCAGCAGAAAATCCATCTGTTTTTTCAGCCGTTCCTCCATTGTTTCCACTCCTCTCTGCGTCTAAGCCAGCCCTGCCAGAAACAGCGCCAGCCAGATCACCATCAGCACGCCGTTTCCCAGGGCTCCCGCCTTACAGTAAAATAAATCCCGCTCCTTGTCACTGAAGCTTTTCAGACCCAGGATAAATCCATAGACCGACAGCGCGATGGCGATCAGCCCCATAGCTCCCAGATACAGCCCTCCGTTTCCGTGAAAGACAAGAGCGCAGAAGACTGCAGCCAGAAAAAGCAGCAGAGAGATTCCGCCCAGTACCGTGGACAGGATACCTCTCGGGGAATGCTTTTTCTTCAGCAGTTTGTATTTAAAGTTTCTTTTTGCCATACTTTCGCTTCCTCTTTCTCAGTTTATTATAGATCATATAGCTTACGGCAAAGACCACATAGCCTGCCGCTGTCCCCAGTGTATTCAGCACCAGATCGTCCACATCAAAGCTGCCCCTTTTGGTCACCAGCTGTACCGTCTCCACCAGAAGGCTCAGAGAAAAACCGGAAAAGGTAATAAAGAAAAACCCCCTGGCGTTTCTGCTGATAATGGGAAGTACCAGCCCAAAGGGCACGAAGCCGATCACATTCCCCAGCAGGTTTGCAGCCACAGCCATATAGCCCAGCTGTTCCCGGTAAGTCCAGAAACGCCGGATTTCCCGAAACAGTACAAGATTGTAATGATATTCCCTCTCCTCAAACTTTAACTGCCCAACCCGCTCGGATATGAACAGAAAATAAATCAGTGCAAGAAGATACAGCACGAAAAAAATCTTTCCCGCTGTCTTGATCTTTCTCTTTGTTCGCTTGTTCAACTTGATATCCCCTATTCTTTTCCCCTGATCGCGCCGCTGGCAGACAGATGCCCGGGCTGTCCCTTGTCGTCAGCCGCTTCCCGGCACATGTGCAAAGCAGAAAAACGGGAGAACCTCTATCCCCCGCTTCCTGTCTGCGCAGAAAATCCCTCTGATCAAAAAGTTATTTCTGTCTTTCTCTTTAAAAGTTTTGTTCCGCTGACGATCATCAGCACGCCTGCGGTAATCCCGCTGACCAGGACCACGATCCCCATTGCCACATTTCCTGCGCCGCAGCGGGTCATGGTTTTATAAATTTTTTCATTCATACAAAGAACACTTCCTTTTTCCCTATTTTGCACCATACTGCTGGTAGTATGCGTCAATAGCTGTCTTCATTGCATCGTCAATGACAACTTTTCCTTTGTATTCTCTGTTATATAAATGCTCAACGACTTCTTCCATGGTAACAATGGCATTGGTAGGGAAGCCGTACAGATCCTTTACTTCCTCAAGGGCGCATTTCTCTCCGCCTTTTCCTACTTCCATACGGTCCAGGGATACCATCAGCCCTACGATCTCTACGTCCGCGGCTCCTCTTACCTTGGGAACGGTCTCCTCCATGGATTTTCCGGAGGTGGTCACATCCTCGATCATTACCACACGGTCGCCGTCCGCCAGCTTGCTTCCCAGGAAGCTTCCCTTATCTGCGCCGTGGTCCTTCTCCTCTTTTCGGTCGGAGCAGTAGCGGATTTCCTTTCCGTATAATTCACTGTAAGCGATAGCAGTCACTACACTGATGGTGATGCCTTTATATGCCGGTCCGAAAAGTACGTCAAAGTCATCTCCGTATTTATCATGAATGGCTTTGGCATAATATTCTCCCAGACGCTTTAACTGAGATCCTGTCACATAAGCGCCTGCATTCATAAAGAAAGGAGATTTTCTGCCGCTCTTTAAGGTAAACTCTCCGAATTTTAAAACATTGCAGTCTACCATAAATTCAATAAATTCCTGTTTGTATGCTTCCATATTCTCTAAAACCTCCGTGATCATGAGTTTTTCCTGTGTACCTTTGAATTCTTTTAAATTCTACCATAAACCACAGGGATTTTCAATGACGGAAAATCGCCCTGCCCTCATAGGAAGATTTCTCTTTCCTCACCCGCGCACCTGATTGCTAAGTCACTTAAAGAGAACGCAAAAAACCCTGTTGATTTTGCGAATCGCATTCTCAACAGGGTTTTTAACAGTATGTTATCTTGATTATTCGCCTTTTTCTATTTTTGAAGAAATATAAAAAATAGAAACACCAAAACAAACGGCTAAACAATCGGCGATACTAAAGGCGCTCTGCACAACTTGCAGATAAATCAGGGAAATTAATCCTACGACAGCAAAAATCGCGCCGCAAATCTTTGCTGAACCTGTATTGCCCTTTACACAAGCAACGCCGCAGATGAGTGCAAATAAAGCAACCGCATAGGCAAGAACTACAACCAGTGTCTCCTGGCTCTCGTGTCCTGGAAGTGCGCCGTTGACTGTCCCTATCAATGCAAGAGTGCCGACAATTGCATAGACAATCGCAAAAACAATCATGATAATTCCTGTAAATTTAAGTGCTGTTGTATTTGTGTTCTTCATCTTTTTCCTCCTCATACACATAATGCTCGGACATGTTACCAAAAATCAAGGAGTGAGTCAAGAGACATGCCGAAAAATAGCGATTTTTTAATTTTCAATGACGGAAAATCGCCCTGCCCCTTTATCCTGCCAGCTTCCCATACCCCCAAAAAGACAGCCTGCATCTTCCTCCGATCAAGAAGATGCAGGCTGTCTCTGTTTTTTCTATCCGCAGATCCAGCAGGAATTTCCTTTGCCGCTCTGCCAAAGAGGCTTTACTTATTCTCCGTACCGCGGCATCCGCAGCCGCACGCCGTATGGCTGCCGCCTTTGTGTCCGGGGCAGCTTCCGCCGGAAGGACAGCCGATACATTTGGTACCGTTCTTTTTCTCTTTCACGATATATGCCACAGCGCTTCCCACCAGAATCAGCAAAATGCCTCCAACGATTAAATTCGCCATAGTAAAGACCTCCTGTCTTAAATCAAACGATTATGCATGCAGACTGTACTCTGCGCCAAATTCTTTCTCATTTCTGCGGATCAGCATCACCAGGATCGCCGCAAATACTGCCACCACGATCAGACCCGGAACAAATCCTGTACCGATCGCCCCTGTGGTGATCAGTGTACCGATCTGGTATACAAGGAAGGCTACGGTATAGCCGGTTCCCAGCATGAGACCAATACCTGCCCACAGCCATTTTTTGCTGTGCATTTCTGAGTTCATAGCACCCAGCGCCGCAAAGCAGGGCGGTGTATAGAGGTTAAACATCAGGTAAGCAAGAGCTGCTGCTTTTGTAAGTCCCATCACTGCTGCCACTTCGTTTCCGCTTCCTGTCAGAGCCAGTTCATCTACATCGATAAAGTTTGTCAGTCCATAAACAACTGCCAGTGTACCTACTACATTTTCCTTTGCGATGAAGCCTGTGATCGCTGCTGCCGCCAGCTGCCATACTCCGAATCCCAGCGGGATAAAGAGCACTGCCACCGGATGGGCGATAGACGCCAGAATGGAAGTATTCTCCATTCCTTCCTCCACAAGCTGCAGCTGCCAGTTAAAGCTCTGCATGATCTGTACCACGGTATTACACACCAGAATAATGGTTCCGGCTTTGATGATGTATGCTTTTCCTCTCTCCAGCATAGAGATCACCGCTCTCTTTAAGCTGGGGATCTTATACTCCGGAAGCTCGATGATGAAGAAAGATTTTCTGTATTTCTGTCCCGTGATCTTCTTAACCAGAAGCGCTCCCAGGAAGATCAGTAAGATACCTGCAAAGTACATCATCGGTCCTACCCATGAGGATCCTGCGAAAAACGCGCCTGCGAACAGGGCTATTACCGGAAGCTTCGCGCCGCAGGGCATAAAGGGTGTCAGCATAGCTGTGGTCCTGCGCTCTCTTTCATTACGGATCGTACGGCTTGCCATTACTCCGGGAATGGCGCATCCTGTACCAATGACCATAGGAATTACAGATTTGCCGGAAAGACCCACTCTTTTAAAGATAGGATCCAGAACCACTGTAGCGCGCGCCATATAACCGCAGTCTTCCAAAAGCGCGATCAGGAAATACATTACCATTACCAGCGGCAGGAAACCTACAACCGCTCCTACACCACCAATGATACCATCAACCAGCAGCGCATACAAGAACGGATTGATATCTGCCAGCATGGTGCCGACCCAGCCCTGGAAAGTCTCAATCCAGGCTACCAGCCAGTCTGCGACCCAGGTTCCCACCGTTGTCTGGGATATGTAGAATACCAGAAACATCACTGCCGCGAAAATGGGGATACCAACGATCTTATGAGTAATCACGTTATCAATTTTATCCTGCTGGTTCTTATCCTTGGTAAAGACTTTTCTCTTCTCTACGGCTTTTACAATGCTGTTTACAAAGTCAAAACGTTTTCTGTCCGCTTCTTCTACGGCTTTTTTGTCCTGCAGATTGATATCTGCCTGCACATAAGGCGCTTTTTGTCCTTTGCCGCTTAAGGCTGCCGCCTGCTTCACCGCTTCTTTCAGACCGATATGTCCGGAAGAGGTGGAAACTGTCTGGATCACCGGGCATCCCAGTTTTTCTGCCAGAAGCTGTACCTGGATCTGTGTGCCTTTCTTGTCTGTAATATCACTTTTATTCAGCGCCACGACTACCGGAATCCCCAGCTCCAGCAACTGTGTGGTAAAAAACAGGCTTCGGCTCAGATTGGTAGCATCTACGATATTGATAATCGCATCGGGATTTTCATGTCTTACATAGCTGCTGGTAATACTTTCCTCTGAGGTAAACGGCGACATCGAGTAAGCTCCCGGAAGGTCTACCGCGATCAGTTCCTCTGCCCCGTCACAATAAGCCTTCTTGATGGGGTTTTCCTTTCTTTCCACCGTAACACCGGCCCAGTTTCCAACTCGTTCATTTCTTCCTGTCAACGCGTTGTACATGGTCGTTTTGCCGCTGTTCGGATTTCCTGCTAAAGCGATTCTCATGACTAACTATCTCCTCCTTCATTCTCTTTAGCTAGTGACAACTAACCTGTCATCGAAAAAAATAGTGGACAAACCACTTATTTTTTCAGAAGCATCCTGCAGACGCTGCAGCATCTGCCCGCCTCCTGCTGCCGTCAGAACACGCAGAGCATGTTCCTCCGGAATTATATTGAAATAGCTTGCGCTAGATCAGTATCCATATTATATCTGCCATCCTTGATGGAAACCACACAGCCTCCTTTTAAATGGGAGATCACAGTGATAGGCTCCCCGCTGTAGCAGCCCAGAGAAAAAAGGAATGCTTCCAGTTCCTCGTCCTCTGTATCGATACTTTTTACGATATATTCTTCTCCTTCATTTGCCTGCAATAAAGTCATAGCTTTTGAAACCTCTTCTCTTTTTGGTTAATTGCTCCTTACTTTTGTTAGTTTATGCTAATTTCCTGTATTTGTCAATAGTTATCTTAAGATTTTGCAGAAAAAAGAAAAAAGAGATTTTTCCATTCCTCCATATCTTTTTGCCTGACGGAATAAAGCCTGTGATTTAATTAGCATAATTGACTTCTATACACTCCATAAATCCAGATGGATCGCCCAGCTTCGCTTTGTCAATATTTTCACGGAGATAATTGCGGGTGGCATCATCACAGCGATCTTTTCCCATATATGGCATATCGAAAGCCGTTCCCAATTCTTCCAGCGCTTTTTCGGCACGTTCTGGATCGGTATTATAAGTATCCAGCCATTCTTTCATCCAGTAATATTCCCACAGATTGGATGCCCTTGTATTTCCATAGCCAACCTGAAACGATGCGCCAGAATCCTCTCCTTCCAGGCTTTCGGGCAATGCGGCTCCTTCCGGCCAATTCAACTCAGCAATCGTTTCCAAATATTCAGCTTCAATGTTTTCAAAGTTAGTAAAACCTCTTTCTCCTGAGCCAGAATTGGAACAGCCTGCTGTAAATAAACAAAGAACTAATGCCATACACATACAGATACGTCTTTTAATATTTGTTTTCAAGTTCATTTTTCTCATATTTCATCCTCCTACTGTTTTTTTGTCATCGAAGTGCTAACGCCGGTTCTAATTTCGCAGCTTTCAAAGCCGGCAATAGTCCACCGAGCAGTGCCGTTGCCGCAGAAGCGAGAACCGCAGTCATAGCTGCAGGGATTGGATAATCCGGTGAAGGTACCGGGGAGTCAGCCGGAAGATACATTCCAATCCCCTGTACCAGAAAAATAGAAATCAAAATGGATACCGCACACACAAAGACTGAAAGGATCAGCTGCGAACCTAAAACTAAAAGAACAATGCTGGCACGGGAAGCTCCGATTGCCCGACGAATAAGAAGTTCTTGCGTCCGCTGTTCCAAAGAGGCCAATCCAATATTAATCTGTCCTAATATTGAAACAAACAGCAATAAGAATGATGTCATAAGAAGCCCTATTTGAAGTATATATAAAACAGAGTCATAGGTATTTCCCACATCACTTCTTCCTGAATATTCCAAATCTCCACCAATTGTATCTGCTATACAGTCACTTAAAGCAGAATAGATCTGCTCTATCGTCAGCCCATGCGTTGCGTTCCAATAAATAGTTGCATTTTGGACCTGCCACATAGAAGAAACATATTGTGCTGCCGAATAAACATCTATATAAACAGTTGGTACATCTCGCCCGTCATTGACAGTGCCAATAATACGATATGGCGTCAGAGCAAGACTGCTTCCTATATTTCCAACCGCATAAGGAGTATGAAAACGGCTTTCCGCTTCCTTGTTTACTACAATTTCAAGAGAGTCATTTGAACCAGCGTCATTGAACCATTCGCCGGAGGATATTGGCAGATTAAATATCTGGTTATAAGAAGAGGTCGTAAAAACAGTATCTACATGAAGAAGGTTTTTGTATAGAACC